>CAZCSJ010000008.1:0-2478 GCA_964501445.1 uncultured Candidatus Saccharibacteria bacterium | reverse complement strand
AGGAAAGTACGAGTTCTTCGTACTAAGGTTTTCCCTGCCCACCCCAGGGGGTATGCCCATCTCGAGCTCCGATGCTGGGATTGTGGACAGACAGGGACCAGGTGTGTGCACGAGAGTGAGATCTACGAGCCAGAGATCTTGTGCGACTATTGTGCGCGCATAGGGTGTATCCATGATCCGGAGGGCCCTGATCCGTCGCCATGGCTACGCTATGCCCGTAGTTTCAGGGCTGTAACTTTTCACTGCGGTTGTCCGGAGTCACGCGGTGGTTATACCACTGGACGAGTGGAAAAAAGTTTGCCTTGCCCTTTCGGGGGTTGCCGCCGTTAGGGAAATTAGAAAAGTGATGGCGTTTCAGACGCTATCACTTAAGGAGCTCTCTTTATGGGGGCTCCTTTATATTTTGAAACTTTTCTTTACTCTTGACTTGTTACAGGAGGCGAGTATGATATTTAGCAGTCGTCGCACTACAGTGCTAATTGATGCGAATATACGAATAATACTAATGATACGAATGGTTTGATACACTCACCAGTGTATATCCTGAGCAGAGTCGAAGGATGGTTCAACCACGCTCACCATATATATTCGTATGATTAGTATGCATTCGTATATTGGCATCGCGCTATTATGAAAATAACTCCATTACACGATCGGGTTTTGATTGAACCCATGGAAAAAGAAAAGGGCGGAAAGACCAAAAGCGGGATTTACCTTCCCGAGACCGTGGATAAGGAACGGCCGGAGCAGGGAAAAATCGTTGCCGTGGGCCCCGGGAAATTTGATGAGGACGGGAAGCGGCGTATCCCGATGTCGGTCAAAGTCGGCGACACCGTGCTTTTTACCAAGTACGGCCCCAGCGAAATAAAGGTTGACGGAAAAGAATATCTGATTGCGAGGGAGGAGGATATTTTGGGAATTATTAAGTAATACGATGCGAATATACTAATAATGCTAATGATACGAATGGTTTGATACACTCACCAGTGTATATCCTGAGCAGAGTCGAAGGATGGTTCGACTACGCTCACCATATATATTCGTATGATTGGTATGCATTCGTATATTGGTATCGCGATATATGGCCAAGCAAATCATTTTTGACGAAAAAGCGCGCCACGCAATGAAGCGAGGCGTAGATCAGTTGGCCGACGCCGTGCGTATCACTTTGGGTCCCAAGGGGCGGAATGTGGTGCTTGGGAAAAGCTTTGGTTCTCCGCAGGTCACAAACGACGGCGTGACCATCGCAAAAGAGATTGAGTTGGAGGATAAGTTTGAAAACATGGGCGCGGAGCTTGTGAAAGAGGTCGCGTCAAAAACCAATGACGCAGTGGGAGACGGCACGACAACTGCCGTGGTGCTCGCATCCGCAGTTATCCGTGAGGGATTGAAGTATGCGGCTGCGGGCGTGAATGCGATCGGGCTTCGAAACGCTCTTGAAGATGCGGCAAAAAATGTCGTGAAGTCGCTCCAAAAAAACGCAAAACCCGTGAAGAACGACGAAGAAGTAATTCAGGTGGCAACAATTTCCGCGGAATCAGAAGAGCTTGGGAAAATCATTGCGGAAGCCATTCAGACCGTAGGCAAAGACGGCGCCGTGACGGTGGAGGAATCACAGGGCACGGGCATTGAAAAAGAAATTGTGAAGGGCATGCAGTTTGATCGCGGGTATGTGTCGCCCTACATGATTACCAACGCCGAGCGGATGGAAGCGGTGATTGAAGACCCGTATATTTTGATTACCGATAAAAAAATCTCTTCAATTCAGGATATCCTGCCGCTTCTTGAGAAAATCGTGAAGAGCGGGAAAAAGGAGATTGTGATTGTGGCAGAAGATGTGGAGGGCGATGCGCTCGCGACTCTTGTGGTAAATCGCCTCCGCGGCGGATTTACCGCGCTCGCGGTGAAAGCCCCGGGCTTTGGCGACCGCCGAAAAGAGATGCTTGAAGATATTGCAGTGGTGACCGGCGGGAAAGTGATTTCCGAGGATGTGGGCCTGAAGATTGAGAGTGCGGACCTTCCGATGCTCGGCCGCGCGCGCCGCATTGTGGCAGACAAGGAAAACACCACGATCGTCGGCGGCAAAGGGAAAAAAGAAGATATTGAGAAGCGCATGGGTCAGATCCGCGCCCAGATGGGAAAGACCACTTCTGATTATGACCGCGAAAAACTGCAGGAACGGCTCGCAAAGCTCTCGGGCGGGGTTGCGGTAATCCGCGTGGGCGCGGCGACCGAGACCGAGATGAAGTATATTAAACTCAAAATTGAGGATGCGGTGGCAGCAACCAAAGCCGCGCTTGCCGAAGGCCTTGTGGCAGGCGGCGGCACCGCACTCTTCAAAGCCGCGGTACAGCTTTCAAAAGACGCGGGCTCCGAGAAATGGAGTGTGGAGGAGCAGGCAGCGCGTTCCATTTTGACGCATGCGCTTGAGGCGCCATTAACGCAGATTGCCGAAAACGCGGGCAGGCGCGCGGGCGA
>CAZCSJ010000007.1:19993-38827 GCA_964501445.1 uncultured Candidatus Saccharibacteria bacterium | reverse complement strand
TAAAAATAAGAGGGTTTTTACATGGTCGCGAAGCGACACCTCCATTTTGCATTTTGATTTTTACTATTTGATTTTAAGCGAAGCGAACTATGGCAAAAAAATCCGTCATTGCGCGCGCGTTGCGAAAACCGAAATTCAAGTCCCGTGTCGTACGGCGCTGCTTTCGCTGCGGCCGCAAGCACGGGTATATGCGCGATTTTGATTTGTGCAGGATTTGTTTTCGGGAACTTGCTAATCGCGGAGAGATCCCGGGAGTTACTAAAAGTAGTTGGTGAGTTAATGAGTTACGCTTCGCTTGAGTTTAATCCGTTTTTATATAACTCAAAACTCATTAAACTCATTAACTGATTAAACATAGTATGACCGATCCCATTTCCGACATGTTCATACGATTAAAGAATGCGGCGCGGGCCGGGCACGAGACCGTGGTTCTTCCCTATTCTCAATTGAAACACGAAATAGCCAAAGTCCTTGAACGCGCGGGCATACTTTCTCTCGTCACCCGCAAGGGGAAGAAAGGGAAGCGGGTGCTTGAAGTCGCGTTTGCTTCCAGAGACTCTGGGGCGCCGATTCGTGGGGTGAAGATGTTATCAAAACCGAGTCGCCGGCTGTATTGCGGCTACCGAACATTGAAAAAATCCCCGCGCGGCGGCGTGGTGATTCTTTCCACCCCGAAGGGTATGATGAGCATGGAGGAGGCAAAGAAAGAAAAGGTTGGGGGACAGATAATTGCGGAAGTGTGGTAATGGGGACTCGGAAACTCCTTTTGAAAATCTTCGTCCCGCCCCACCGTGGCGGGACTCATCACGGGTCGGCCTCGCTCGTCCCGCTAAAAGCGGGACACCATGGCCGCTCGGCCTCCCAGTGTTTTCAAAAGGAGTTTCCTCGTACCTCTACATAGTATGAGTAGAATCGGAAAACAACCCATTGTGATTCCCCAGGGCGTGACCGTGACGGTCTCTGGGAATTCGGTTACCGTAAAAGGCCCCAAGGGAGAACTCATCCGAAGCGCCCATCCCGACATCGCGGTGCGTGTGGAGGAAGGCAGCATTATTGTCGCGCCGGCGCGCAAAGGAAAAAAGACGCCCGCGCTCTGGGGGTTGACCCGTTCGCTTCTCGCCAATATGGTAGAGGGGGTATCGGAAGGGTTTCAAAAAAAGTTAATTCTTGAAGGTATCGGATACCGTGTTGCCGCAGATGGGCAGTCGGCCCTCACGCTCGCGCTCGGATTTTCCCATCCGGTGCGGTTTGAGGCGCCTTCGGGCATTGCGTTTGGTGTTGAAAAAAACATGATTACCGTTTCGGGAACGGATAAAGAGGTAGTGGGTCGCGTTGCCGCGTCTTTGCGCAAACTGAAACCCCCGGAGCCGTATAAAGGAAAAGGCATGCGATACGCAGGGGAGGTCATCCGCAGAAAGGCGGGGAAGAAGGCGGTCGGCGCGGGGTAATTAATAATTAATTATTATCGTGCAAGGTAAAAGACGAGAAAAACGAATCATTCGCCATAAAAGGATTCGGGCAGTACTGCGGGGGAGTTCTGCGTGTCCGCGGCTTTCGGTGTTTCGATCCCACAGGCATCTTTTGGCGCAGATTATTGATGATACGCGCGGAGTAACGCTCGCTGCGGCAAGCGATCGGGAGCTTGAGGGGAAAAAGAGCGGCAGTGCCACTCTCCGCGCGGCGGCGGTAGGCGCCCTCATTGCCAAGCGCGCCGCAGAGAAAAAGATTACACGGGTGGTGTTTGATCGCGGCGGATACGCCTATCACGGAGCGGTGCAGGCGCTCGCCGAACACGCGCGTAAAGGGGGATTAGAATTTTAATCATATGATACGACGGAGAACAGGACATCATGGAATGCCTCGTGAGCGGTCAGAATTTGACCAGAAGGTTTTGGATGTGCGCCGCACCGCGCGGGTGGTCAAAGGCGGACGCCGCTTTAGTTTCCGTGTGGCGGTGGTCGTGGGCGATCGGAAGGGGCGCGTGGGCGTGGGCATGGGCAAGGGTGCGGACGTGTCATCCGCGATGCAGAAGGCGGCACTCGCGGCAAAAAAACGGATCGTGTCGGTTCCTCTCACCGCGGCACATACCATTTCGCATGAGGTGGAAGCAACGTACGGCGCCGCATGGGTGATACTCAAACCCGCGCGTGAAGGGCGGGGGCTTGTCGTGGGCGGACCGATACGCGTTATTGCGGACCTTGCGGGTATCAAGAGTTTGACCGCAAAGATACTCGGTCGGACGCCCAATAAACTCAATAACGCCCGGGCGACGCTTGAGGCGCTGAAAAAATTAAAAAGCAAAGAGTAAATATCAAAATGACATATCAAAAATCAAAAAGAAGAATGGAATTTTTCAATCGTCCCGGCCGCGTCGGGACACCGCATTTTTGCATTTTGCGTTTTACTATTTACTATTGAGCGAAGCGAACATGCAATTCCACAATCTCCGTCGCAATACAAAACAAAAAACAGCCCGCCGCATAGGCCGCGGGGGCAAACGCGGACGGTATTCGGGCCGCGGGATTAAGGGCCTTGGCGCGCGGGCGGGGGGTAAATACCGTCCGCCGGAGCGCGAGCTTCTTAAAAAAATCCCGAAGCTCCGCGGGTATAAATTTACCTCATTTCAGTCGCGTCCCGCGGTCGTGAATCTCGGAGATATTGATGCGAAGTTTGCGATTGGAGACACGGTGTCGCCCGCGACATTGCGCGCAAAAGGACTCATTCGTATGATGAAAGGGCGGCTGCCGAAGGTGAAAGTGCTTGGGAGGGGAGAGCTGAAAAAGAAACTGGTTTTCAAAGACGTGATGTTTTCCGAATCCGCAGCGCAGAAATTAAAAAGCAAAGAGTAAATATCAAAATGACAAATCAAAATGTAAAAATAAGAGGGGTTTTACATGGTCGCGAAGCGACACCTCCATTTTGCATTTTTATTTTTAATTTTTGATTTTAAGCGAAGCGAACATGTTCCACAAACTCTCTCTCCTTTTCACCATCCCGGATCTTCGCAGAAAAGTGTTTTTTATTGTGGCGATGCTCGTGGTGTTTCGGGTGGCGGCCGCAATCCCGATTCCGGGCGTTGATCCTACGCGTTTGCAGTCGTTCCTTTCCGGGAATCAATTTTTCGGCCTTCTCAATATTTTTTCCGGAGGGGTGTTGGAGAATCTTTCAATTGCGATGCTCGGCGTGGGGCCCTACATCACGGCGTCCATCATTATGCAATTGATGACAATGATCGTGCCGCGCTTCAAAGAGATGTATCAGGAAGAGGGTGAGGCAGGACGCGCCCGCTTCAATCAGTACGCGCGGCTCCTCACCGTGCCCTTGGCACTTCTCCAGTCCTACGGGCTTTTGGTGCTGTTGGTGCGCCAGCAAGTCCTTCCGCCCCTTGATCTCATGGGGTATGTCACGAGTATGGTGATCGCGACCGCAGGATCGCTTTTCCTCATGTGGCTCGGGGAGCTTATCACGGAAAAAGGGTTGGGGAATGGGGTGTCGCTCATGATTTTTGCCGGTATCGTTGCCGGAATTCCGCGGTCGCTCCAGCAGACGATTTTTACGTTTACTCCGGATCAAATCCCAAGCTACCTCGCGTTCCTTGCGGTGGCGCTTGCCGTGATCGCGGGCGTGGTATTCATCTCGGAAGGCCAGCGAAATGTTCCGGTGTCCTATGCCAAGCGCATCCGCGGAAATCGAGTATATGGCGGGGTGTCCACGCATCTGCCGCTGCGCGTGAATCAGGCGGGTGTGATTCCCATCATCTTTGCGATCTCTCTTATCCTTTTCCCCGGGCTTATCGGGAGTTTTCTCGCGGGTCTGCCCAACCCTATTCTCCAGAACGCGGCGCGGGTACTGGTGCAGCTTTTCAATAACCAATGGATATACGGGGTTGTCTATTTCATTCTCGTATTTCTCTTCACCTATTTTTACACGGCCGTGACATTTGACCCCAAGGCCATTGCCGACAACGTTCAGAAGCAGGGTGGATTTATTTTGGGTATCCGTCCGGGACGGCCGACCGCAGAGTTTCTCGCTCACCTGTTGAATCGGATTACCCTTGCCGGGGGGCTTTTTCTTGGCGCGGTTGCCGTGCTGCCGTTAGCAGTCCAGGGGGTGTTCGGCCTTCGAGCGTTGACCGTCGGGGGCACCGCGCTCCTTATTGTGGTGTCGGTGGTGCTGGAGACGATGAAGCAGATTGAGGCGCAACTTGCGATGAGGGAATATGAACGCGTGTAACTCGGAACGCTCCTTTTGAAAATCTTCGCGAATCCCCACCGAGGATTCGCTCATCACGGAAGGTCTCGCTCGTCTCGCTTCGCTCGACACCATGGCCGCTCGACCATCCAAGTGTTTTCAAAAGGAGCGTTCCTCGCCCGCGAGGCAGTATTGCCTCCACAATTCCGCAGAACGCCTATGGACGCCCTCTTTCTTTAGAGAAAAGGTATAGTTATTATTATAAGAAGATGATGAAAACCGTATCTCAAAAAAAATTGTTGGCATTCTGTCTCCTTGGTCGCTCTGGGTGCGGAAAGGGGACTCAGGCCGAATTCTTGAAAGCTCGTTTGAGGCGCCACGGAAAGGTAGAACACCCCTACGCGGGCGACTTTTTCCGTGCGATGCACGGGAAGAAAAATATCACGAGCATCTTGGTAACCGATATCCTCAGGCGCGGAGAGTTGGTGCCATGGTGGCTTGCCGCATTTTCATGGCTCACGCTTTTGATTAGAAAAGACCACCCGCGCCGCCATCTCGTCTTTGAGGGTTCCCCGCGGCGCCTGCCTGAAGCCGAACTCATGGATGAGACATTGCGTTGGTACGGCCGCCCGGAATCAATCGCGATTTACCTTGACGTGCCGGCGCGCGAGGTGACGCGCCGCCTCCTCCTTCGCGCGCGCCACGACGACACGCCGCGCGCCATAAAAAACCGCATGGCATATTTCGATAGAGATGTTCTTCCCGTGGCGGGGTATTATAAAAAGCATCGCCGGCTCGTTCATGTAAACGGCAATCAGCCAATTGAAGCGGTGTGGCGCGAAATAGATAACACGCTTGCCGATCGCCTCGGTCCAAAGTGGCCTCGAACGTAGCATGGCGGCATCCATAAAGACCGATAAGGAGATCGCAGTTCTTCGTGAAGGAGGGAAGCGCCTTGCGGCGGTTCTTGCGGACGTGGCCGCACTCGCTCGTCCCGGCATATCCGCGGCGGAGCTCGATCTGCGCGCAGAGGATCTGATTCTCGCATCAGGCGGCGCGCCTGCGTTTAAGGGGTATCGCATTAAGGAAACGCGTATGCCATACCCCGCGTCGCTTTGCGTATCAGTGAACGATGAAGTCGTGCACGCGATTCCTCGCGCCGGTAAAGTATTGAAAGAGGGAGATGTGGTAGGTCTTGATATTGGGATGCAGTGGCCTTCCGAAGCTTTAGCGAAGGAGGCCGGTGGCCGAAAAGGACTCTATACGGATATGGCGGTGACGATAGGCATAGGGAATATTTCCAAAGATGCGGAGCGTTTAATTCGTGCAACGAAAGAAGCGCTCGCGATTGGTATTGTAGAGGTGCGTCCGGGCGCGCATGTGGGCGACATTGGCGCGGCAATAGAACAGCATCTCAGGAAAGAGAAACTCGGTATCATCCGCGACCTTGCGGGGCACGGCGTCGGACACGCGCTCCATGAGGAGCCGCTTATCCCAAATTATGGGAAAAAGGGACAGGGTCCGGAGCTTCGTGAGGGGATGGTGATTGCGATTGAACCAATGGCGACACTCGGCGATTGGCGCCTCGTGCTCGACGACGACGAGTGGACGTTTCGGACCGCGGATAAAAGTGTTGCCGCGCATTTTGAAAAGACCGTTGCGGTCACCGAGGACGGCGTTGAGATACTTACTCCGTTTCTGTAGAATAGTATGAGGTATCTTGGCATTGATTACGGTGAGAAACGCATTGGGCTTGCGGTGTCGGATGACGAGGGGAGAATTGCGTTTCCCCATAGCGTCATTTCCGTTTTAAACCTCCGGAGTGCGGCAGGGGAGATTGCGCGAATCGCGCGCGAAACCAAGGTGGCGGCAATCGTGGTGGGGCTCCCCCGGATGCCCGATGGCAGAGACACCGATCAGACCCGCGCGACCACGCATTTTATTGAACTCTTGCGCGAGTACGTTTCTGTGCCGGTAGAGAGCGAAGATGAACTTTTGACGACAAAGATCGCAGAGGCGCACTCGCCGCGCGACAGCGCGGACGCGAGCGCGGCAGCGCTCATACTGCAGGCATACCTTGATAGGAAATCAAAAATTAAAAATCAAAATGCAAAATGACATAGTAAAATTAAAAAATTATCCCGCTCGCGAGCGGGATACCATAATTTTAATTTTTGATATTTGATTTTTGATATGTATCTAAGCTGGATCATCCCCACCTACAACGAAGAGAAACGGATCGAGAAAACCATCCGTGAGGTGGATGGCTACCTTCGCTCAAAGAACTTCCCGGGCGGATACGAAATCATCGTTTCGGATTCCGCGTCACGGGATCGGACTCTTGAAATTGTAAAAAAAGTAGAAGCCGAGATTCCGGCCGTGCGCCACCTCTCATTAGAAAATAAAGGGAAAGGGTGGGCGGTAAAAAGCGGGATGCTCGCCGCCCAGGGCCGTATGCGGGTATTTGCCGATGCGGATAATTCGGTATCGGTGGAGCAGGCAGACGTGTTTTTGCCTCTGGTGTGCGACGGAGCAGATACCTTCGGATGCGCGGATGTGGTCATAGGATCCATTGAGGTTCCAGGTGCCAAGGTGAGAGAAGAGGCGCAGTGGTACCGCCGGCTCCTCGGGAAACTTTCCAAATATCTCATCCGCGCCGTGATCGGTCTTTGGGAGATTCGTGATTCCCAACGCGGCTTCAAATGGTTTTCTGCGCGCGGCGCAAAGACCATCTTTCCCCGTCAGACCATTATGGATTGGGGTTTTGATTTTGAAGTGCTTTTGATAGCCAAGCGCCAGGGATTTGCCGTGAAAGAAGTACCGGTCCGATGGGTAAATCCGCCGGACTCCAAAGTGCGTTTGGGCGCCTACCTCACTACGCTCCTTGAGCTTTTTACGGTAAAATGGAATGACATCCGAGGAGTATACGAATAACATGATGCGAATATACAAATCAGATGCGAATCTACCAATCGCGAATACTAACCTATCGTAATTAGCAATTCGCATTATTCGCATACGATTCGTAGATTAGCATTATCATTCATGAAAAATATTTCCGAACTTCGACAAGATATTGTTTCCGGGGATTGGATTGTGATTGCCACCGGCAGAGCAAAGCGGCCGCATGATTTTCAGAAACGCGCGCATCCCGCGCTCCATCAGGCAAAGACGCAGTGCCCGTTTGAGGCGCGTGTGCCAGTGGCATACACCGTGTATGCCGCTCCCGCCCGCGTCCGGGAACGCGGATGGCTCGTACAGGTGGTGCCCAATAAGTATCCTTCTTTTTCGCGTACCGGTTCGTTGCGTCTGCATCGCAAGGGCCTGTATCATTGGAGGGAGGGGGTGGGTACTCACGACGTGGTGGTGTTCCGCGATCACCACCGGTCTCTCGCGCGTTTTACCGACCAAGAGGTCGAGGTCGTGATGCGCGCCTACCAAGAGCGATTCCGCGCGCTCGCCGGGGAGAGGGGGATTGCGTATGTTTCGCTTTTCCATAATCACGGCCGCGACGCAGGGGCAACGATCGTCCATCCGCATTCGCAGATAATCGGCGTTCCGGTGATTCCGCCGGATGTGGGGAGGAGTATCAAGGGTTCTGCCGCGTACGTTGCGTCCCATCGCGCATGCGTGCATTGCGTGGTGCTCGGTTTTGAGCGGCGCGAGAAAGAGCGGATGGTATATGAGAATGAACGGTTTTTTGTGTACGCGCCGTTTGCGTCGCGTACCGCTTTTGAACTCCGCATTCTCCCAAAAACGCATAGCGCCCATTTTGAAAAGATGTCCGTTGAAGACCGTGCGGCATGTGCCAATGCCCTTCGCGTCGCGCTCGCAAAGCTTTACCGCGGCCTCAATGATCCCGATTACAATTTTTTTCTCCATACCGCTCCCGCGGGAGACCCAAAGGATTTTGGGCACTACCACTGGCATTTTGAGATTCTTCCCAAAACCGCCATCTGGGCAGGGTTTGAGATCGGCACCGGCATTGAGGTCTCGGTGATCGCGCCCGAGAAGGCGGCGGAGTTTTTGAGAAAGATAAAGGTCTAATCGCGAATCTGCACGAATGTGAGCACGAATATCACTAATACATATTCGTGAAATTCGCGGGTCATTCGTGGGTATTAGTGATATGTTGAAGACATTAATCATCGCCAACTGGAAAGCAAATCCGAAAACCGTGCGACGTGCGGTCGCACTCGCGCGCGCCGCAGATCTTGAGATCTCGTCCGCCAGCCGGCGGAATAGAAATATAGAGTTAGTCATCGCTCCCCCGTTTCCGTTCCTTGTTCCCGTGAAAGGGGTGCTCACGCGTGCAATGCTTGGCGCGCAGGATGTGTTTTGGGAGCCGCAGGGCCCCTATACGGGTGAGGTTGGCACTGCGCTTTTGAAGAACATTGGCGTGCGCTACGTCATTTTGGGACACTCCGAGCGCCGGATGCACCTTGGCGAAACCGATGAGATGGTGGCGCGCAAAGTCCGCGCAGCGCTTGATGCCGGTATTATTCCGGTGGTCTGTGTGGGTGAGCGGACGCGCGAGGGGAACGACATTCCGCCGGTCGTGGGAGATCAAGTCCGCGCCGCGCTCCGCAATGTCAAAAAAAATCACGCAGGGCGTCTTGTTATCGCCTATGAGCCGGTATGGGCGATCAGCACACATCCGCGCGCGCGTCCGGACAGGCCGGAGAGCGCATTTCGCGCCGCGGTCTATATCCGGAAAGTTGCGGCAGCGGCCCTCGGCCGCGCGGCCGCAGAGAAGATACGCGTGATATACGGCGGGTCAGTGAATGCGGAAAATATCACAGGGTTTCTCCGAGAAGCAGGAATGGCCGGAGCGCTTGTGGGGAGCGCGAGTCTGCGGCCGGAAGAATTCAAGAAACTTCTCAGGCGCGTCAATACATTGTAGTTATTGCATATATCTGCTATCGCTGGTATATGCAATGAGTTATTATCTCTGGCAGAATACCCCGCCGCTCTGCGGCGGGGATGAATGCCAGCCCCTAGCGATCCGCCAGCTGGCGGAGAGCGGAGGAGATAACCCCGACGTTAGCCCGATTTCAGGGCGGTATTCCGGATTTTTCCGGAATACCCCGCAGCTTTGCTGCGGGGTCGGTTATTACGTCGGGTTTTACTCCTCTGCGGGCGGTTATCAGTCATTTGATATGTAGAGAATGACGCTCTTTCCCCAAATGCGTAGCGCCTTTCGCAGCGGGAGGATGAGGAGGAGATAGTAGAGTTCTACAAGGAGTTTCATCATCCAACCCCCTAGACCCGCAAATCGTATAAAGACAAGATCCGCGATCGCGTACTTGCGTCCTACCGTGAGGACGTAGGGGTACTGCCGTGGCGGCCGGAAGGCCGTTTTTTTCTTTTGCGCTATGTCGCAGATGATGGCATTTGCGACGTAGCGCGCTTCATCCTCTGCGGCCGGCACATTCCAGACGATCGGCTTTTGGGTTCGCGAGTCCACAAATCCTGCCGCGTCTCCGATCGCATACACATGCGCCGCACTCTCCAAGTATTCGTTTACCGAAAGATTCCCTTTTTTCGTCAGCGGCAGGCGGAATGTTTCCAGCACCGCAGCACCCTTCGCACCCGCGGTCCAGACGAGGAGGTTATAGGAGAGCGCGGCACCTTCCTTAAGGTGGACTTCGGTTGGGGTTACCTCACGCACCGCAGTATTTGTTTTGAGTTCCACGCGGCATTTGGCAAGATGCGCTTTTGCGCGGCTCACGATCCAGGTGTCAAAACCGGGGAGGATATCGGGAGAGGCCTCAAGGAGCACAATGCGAATTTCGGAGAGATTTTTTGTGCCGACGAGTTTCTCTTGGAGCGCGCAGATGAAGTTTGAAAATTCCGCCGCAACCTCCACGCCCGTGGCGCCGCCTCCCACCACCACGATCCTCACCGGGCGATTTTCTTTGAGAAGTTTTTCAATGGTATTTCGTATACGCAGGGCATCTCCAAAACTCTTGAGCGCGTGCGCGTGCGCCTGGGCGCCCGGAATGCCAAAGTAGTTGGTTTCCGAACCAAGGGCGACGACCGCATACTCGTGTTCGAGATCCTCGCCGTCGGCAAGCGTAATTCTTCGGCGCGAGGGGTCGAGCGCGGCAACCCGATCTTGTATGAACGTAATCCGCCGCGTTCCGATTATTTCTTCAATCGGCATGCACACAATTCGTTTGAGCGTGAGCGCGTCCGCTTCCGCGCTCGGGATCGCGGCGATCTCGTAGAGCGCAGGGGTATAGAAGTGATAGTCGTTTTGGTCAACCAGCACGAGTTCGTATTCTGCGAGGAGCCCTGCGCGCTGCATGTGCTTTTCAAGGCGCAATGCACAGGCAATGCCCCCGAAGCCCGCGCCAAGGATGACGATTTTCTTTCTGGCGGTCATTGTATATAATAGTAGAATAAAACCATGCGTCTGAAAACTGTTGAAGCGGCATCCATCAGGAAGGAGACGCGCGTATTGGTACGCGCGGATTTTGATGTGAAGGTGGTGCGCGGGCGAGTCGTAGACGATTTTCGGATTCGGGCGGCACTCCCGACGCTCCATTTTCTTTTGCAAAAAGGCGCGCGCCTGCGCATTCTCGCGCATCGCGACCGGCCGCACGGCACACGGGTGGCTCACTTGAGCATGTGGCCGGTTGCGGAGCGCCTGAGTGTCCTTATAAAAAAGAAAGTGCGCGTCATCGCAGACCCGTTTTCTCAACGCGCATTTCAGGATTTTGATATGTCCGATGACATTCTGCTTTTTGAAAATATCCGTTTTTGGCCAGGCGAGGAGAAAAATAGCGCGCCGTTTGCCCACGCGCTCGCACGGTGGGGCGATATGTATGTGAACGAGGCGTTTGCAACATCGCATCGGAGCCACGCTTCGCTCCTGCGCCTTCCTACATATCTTCCCGCATATGCGGGACAGTATCTCGCGCGCGAGGTGGAGTATTTGACAAGGGTTCGCACGAAACCGCGCCGTCCCTTCGTGGCGATTTTGGGCGGCGCGAAACTGGAAACAAAACTTCCTTTTGTCCGTTTATTTTTGGAAACGAGCGATGCGGTGCTGGTGGGGGGGAAGATCGGCAATTTGCTCTGCGCCCCCGGCGCGCATACGCGCCAGGGGAAGTATTGTCTGTCGCCGCTCCTCTGGCTTCCGACAGACGGCATTGCGGCGCGCACGCCTCGGGGGCACGGCAGGATTGCGGCGGCAGATGCGCTCCGAACGGGCGAAACATTTTTGGATATCGGACCCAAGACCATACGTTTGTTTGAGGAAGTGATCCAAGGGGCGGGAACTGTGGTATGGAATGGGCCTATGGGATACACCGAGCGCCCGGCATTCGCAAAGGGTACAAAGGCAATTGCGCGCGCAATCGCGCGCGTGCGGGGACTCACGGTTATCGGAGGGGTGGATACAGTTTCCGCCCTCCGGCAGTACCGGCTCCTGAAAGGGTTTTCCCATGTGTCTACCGGAGGCGGCGCCATGCTTGAATTTCTTTTACGCGGCACGCTGCCGGGGATAGAAGCATTGAAAGAAAAATCAAAAATTAAATAGCAAAATGCAAAACGACAAATCAAAAATAAAAAATGAATTTAAAGCCCGTCTGTATAGGTTTGCCCTTGAGCTTATCAAGTGTATAGATGAACTCCCTAATGATAAAGTGGCAAGACGACTAGGAGATCAGTTATTGCGAAGTGGTACGAGTATTCCTGGAAATTACATCGAGGGACAAGCAGCAAGTAGTAAAAAGGACTTCACTAATTTCTTTACTATTTCCCTAAAATCAGCAAATGAGAGCAAACTTTGGTTTGCATTACTGCGGGATAGTGGGCGGATGCCTAGAGACAGGACCAATATGTTTTTAAAAGAATTGGATGAAATCTCGCGTATTTTTGCATCAAGCATTTTAACCCTAAAAGGAAGAAAATAGTTTTTTATTTTTGCTCTGTGTTTTTGATTTTTAATATTTGATATTTAATATCCAGTATGAGGTATACCGACCAACAACACTTTAAAGAGCTCTCCGGCTATCAGATCAATGGCACGTGGTATCCCCGCGTCACAAAGATTTTAGAAATTAAGTCAAAGCCAGGGCTTGAACAATTTTTGTGCGAGGTAGGAGATTTTGCGCGCGCCGAGGAGATAAAAAATAAATCTGCCGCGCACGGAACGTTGGTCCACGAGAGCGTCCAGAAGCGTGCAACAGGGGAAGCACATGCGGTTCCCGAAGAGGTGCGGCCTGCGGTTGAGGCGTTTGAGGAGTTTAATAAGGAGCGAAAGATCCTGTTTCTCCCCGAGTTTATTGAGCGGCAGGTGTGGTCGCCCCGCCACCGCTATGCGGGGACCGTGGATGCATTGGCACTTGTGGACGGAAAATTCGGCGTTTTGGATATAAAAACCTCTACGGGATTTTTTCCCGAGTATAATCTCCAGACCGCCGCGTATGTGTCCGCGCTTCAGGAGTTTGATGTGAAGCGGAGCGTCGGCCTGCCGCGCGACATTGAGACCCGCTGGATTTTGCGAATTGACCAGCTGCGAACGTGTCGCGTGTGCGGGTCAACGCTCCGAGAGAAGGGAGGCCGAAGTAAAGTGCGAAATGGAAAAAACGGGAACGGGAAGGTGCATTGTGAGGAAGACGTGCATGAGTGGGGTGAACTTGCGGGCGTCGCAGAGCTTCGCGAGTTCCCGTATCTTTACCGCGACATCAAGGCATTTATCGCGGCGAAGACCTTATGGGAATGGGAGAATGATTACTGGCTGAGGAAAATAGGGTATGTCTGATTCGGGTGAAAAATTTATTGTGTACACCGATGGCGGTTCGCGTGGCAATCCCGGTCCTGCGGCTATTGGCTATGTGATAAAGAATGAGCGGGGCGATGTACTCAAGAGTCATGGCGAAGCAATAGGGGAGGCGACCAATAATGAGGCAGAGTATCGAGCTGTCGTTGCTGCACTCCAGAAGGTGAAGGCGCTTCTTGGAAAAGAAAAAATAAAACACATCGCGGTTGAGGTACGGATGGATTCGGAGCTTGTGATGCGCCAGTTGAGTGGTACGTACAAAGTGGAAGAAGAGAGATTGTTTCCGCTCTTCATAAAAATTTCAAATCTCAAAATAGATTTCGGCGCGCTTTCGTTCCATCACGTCCCGCGCGAAAAGAATAGGGAAGCGGATGCGCAAGTGAATGCGGCGCTCGATCGAGAGCAGGGGAATCTATTCCGTCGGGGATAGAATATGTCAACTAATACGCTCGAGCGTATTAGTTGACATATTGATTTTTTAGGAGAACCCTGCTATACTTTTATAAGTTCTCTCCATTGTGTGATCGCCCCATGAGATAGGCGTCGCAAGACGCCGCCATCTCACGGGGAGGAAAGTCCGGGCACCGGTGTCAGTAATTAATTATTAGTAATGAGTTACTAGACACGAGAGGTAGCGGCTAACGGCCGCCCCCCGATGGACATCGGGGCGGGAAACTTCGACGAGAGTCGGAGCTCCAACTTCATTATTATATTTATAATAGTGCGTCGGAGGTATCACAGAGACCATACCGCCGATCGTCATCAAAGAAACCCTAAAAGTTTTACTGATGGAGGAGGCAAGGGTGAAAAGAGGTGGGCCCTCCTTCGCGAGGGATATCCCGTCGTTTCGGACGGGTAAAGTAAGAGCCCACAGTTCCGTCTGGTAACAGGCGGGAGTGAAAAACACCTACCCGGTGCAATCCCGCTTGCGGGAGCTTGAGTCCAAGAGTAATCGCGGACCTAGACAGATGATCACAGTGTTCGATATATCGATATTTCGAAATGTCGGACAGACAGAACCCGGCTTATAGATGGGGAGAACAAACAAAAATCCCTCCGATGGACATCGGAGGGATTTTTGTTCTTATGTCATTGAGATGTCAATCTTCTTTCCACCCCGTTTGTTTTTTGAATTTTCTATTTTTCGGAGCAGAAGTTCTATTTGGTCACGCCGATACACGCGGTAGTTATTCACGGGGTTCCGGTAGGCAGAGAGGACTCCTCGTTTGTCCCAGTTGCGGAGAGTGAGAGGGGTAACGCCTAAAATTGATGCCGCGTGCTTTATTGAAACGTATTGTGCTTCCATAGATGAGAGAGAGTAAACCTTTATATCCGATACCTAAAAATTAGTAATGTTTATATAAATCTATATATATTTTATGGCACTCAAAATCTCTAATTTTTCCCTTATTTCATTTTCGTATGTCTTACCCATTGCGTCAATGCCGGTTATCCACAGAATCAAATAAAAAAGGGAGAAGATATGGACGACTCTTTTCCTACCGATAAGATACGATATCGGATACAATTCTTCTCTTTATATAAAGTAAATAATGAAGTGTTCATACATAACGGTTCTCAATGTTTTGGACATACTCGGAGAGTATTCTTCAAGCGAAGCCACGCTTGGCGGAGCGAGGTAGAGAAGGGTTTTTTGATACTAAGGTCGGAAGTTCATTTTTGATTGAGGACCGCGGGATAAAAACAAATCAGGGATCAGTTTTCCTTTTTTGGCAAAAAGCTGTCAAGAGGCAAGACCGAAATCAGGCACATTTCTTTTCTTTTGCAATAAACACCATTGATATTCTCTCAATACATTACTAAACGTATCTACCCGATACTCTTTAGTTAGTAAGGTTTAGCAAGTTCTATAACGATTTATCGCGTAATGAATATACGGTCTTTTTTCGTCTTTCACCTAAACAATTTTTTACATTCATCGTGGGTTATCCACAAAAACAAAAAAAATCTGCGACTCTAATGATAAAATATATATAAATTATCTCTATATCAGATATCGTATCGGATACCAGAAAATAGATGAAAATAGACAATAAATTACGTATCGGATAGGCTTCACATGGACGAAAATCAGAACAAAAATTATATCTCTCTTGCAGACGCGGCAAAGGGTACCCCCTACTCCCAGGAGTACTTGAGTTTGCTTGCGCGTAAGGGCAAACTCGCCTCAAAAAAGATCGGACGGAATTGGTACACGACGCCCGGCGAGATTACCGCCTACGTGGAAGAACAAAAGCAGGCGCTCTTGGACGAGGCGTCCCGGCGTGGAAGAGCGGTGACGGAAGAGCTGCTGCGGGAAGTGGGACTTCCGACGGAAGTTCGACTTCCTGCGATTGAAGTGGCCAAGTCGGACCTCCCTACAAATTTTAACTTTTCATTCCTCCGCGATCTTGCGCTTGTCCCCGTTCTCTTTGCGTTTTCTTTCTCCCTCGGTGTTGCGGGCACGAATCTCATGTCATCGTTTGATCGCGTATCGTCCCTCCATGCGGCGGCGATCTCCGCCCTGTCAAAATCGGAAAACGATTTACGTCTTGCCGCAGCCGTCGCCGCAGAAGAGACGAATGTTTTTGAACCCGTGATTTCCCGCACGCGCGCGATTGTCCGCACCCTCGGAGGTACCACCGCGCGCCTCACCTCCAATGTGATTGAGCGGGCACGCACACTCGTTTTTGGCAGCGCACCGACGGAGAATCAGGAATCAAGAATCAGGAATCAGGGAACGAACGTATTGACCGATCGTGAAGAAACAAGAGATTCTTCGGCTGCGCCTCAGAATGACATTCTCCCTCCCTCGCGTGTCCGTGAGATCACCCGAGAAACGAAAACAGAAGTCCGCGAAGTGATTGAGCGGAGAGAAACATTCGTTCCTGTAGACCTCGCGGTGGTAAAAAAATCTTTGAAAGACGAAATTCTCTTTGATGTGGAAAAAATGAATACGTCCATTCGTTCCCGTTTTGATTCCATGATTGATGACCTTCGCACCTCGCTTTCGCGCACCGCGTCCCGCGGTGACTCCACGGCTCAGATGGTGAATGTGAGTCAGCGTATTAACACACTTGGTGCTCCGAGTATCACCGACGGCGTGACGGTGAAATCCGGAGGCATTGATGTCTCCGGTGGGAGCATTGTTGTTTCGCAAGGAGATATTACGACAACCAGCGGCACCATCAAGGCCGCCTCGCTTAGCATCACGTCAACTTCCGCGACCTCCACCATGGCATACGGCATCAACCTCACGGGCGGATGTGTTGCGGTTAATGGCACGTGTGTGGGAGGTGCCGCTAACGTCGGTGCGGCCGGACAAGTCGGTTTTTTCACCAATGGCACTGATCTTGGCGGCGACAATACGTTTTTTTGGGACAACACGAATAAACGATTGGGGATTGGCACCACGTCTCCCGGAGCGCTTCTGTCCATTGCGGGAACGTCGGGTGTATCAAGCTCCACCTTTCTTCTTGCAGGCATAAATACCGTGTATGCCTCCTCTTCCACTTCCACCATTCTCGCAAGTACGGTGAACGCCTTTTCGTTTGCAACCTCTACCGCAGTCATCCCCTTTCTCTCGTTTGACACCTCAAACTATCGGATTGGGATAGGCACCACCGCGCCTGCGGAAACCTTATCAGTCGCGGGGCGGCTGTATGTGGGTGGAGCTCCCACTTCAACCATTGAAAACGACCTCCATGTGAGGGGCACATTGCGTATTGGCACCGATTCCATTTACATTACGAGCTCCGCCATCAGAGAGACGGGCGGTAATTTCACTCTTGGTAGCACCGGGACTACGACCTATGGCACGCAAGGGGTGACAATAGGCACGAGTCAGTTTTTGGTCCAGCAAACGAGCGGGAGAATAGGCATTGGCACGACAAGCCCCGGCGCCCTTCTTTCGGTAGCGGCAAACGGCGCAAACGCATCCGATTTTCTTCTTGCCGGCATGAACATCATCTACGCCTCCTCCTCCACGTCCACCATTCCCGCATCCACAGTAAACGCGTGGAGCATCGCCACGTCCACGACCGCAATTCCTTTCCTCTCGTTTGATACATCAAACTACCGTATTGGCATCGGCACCACTGCACCCCAGACCATGTTTGCCCTTAATACAGGATCAGGAATCTATTTCACAAGTGGTGGTAATCTTGGTATCGGCACCACCACTCCGTCACAAGCATTTTCTCTTTCAGGTAGTGGCTACCTCACCGGAGGATTCGGCGTAGGAAGAGCGACCACCACATCCGGCAACTTTGAGATCACGGGTTCTGCACTTTTTGGTGATGCCTCGGCAGATGTGGTCAACTTCAATGCGGGCGTGCTCTCGTTTGCCAATTCCGCAACGAGCGTGCTTCCTGCGAATGTCAACGCCTTCTCCTTTGCTACCTCCCTTACCGCAACCCCTATTTTGAATATTGATGCTTCTAACTCCCGTGTGGGTATGGGCACCACAAGTCCCGGAGGCATCCTCTCGATCCTCACAAACGCAAGCGTCCCCGCACTCTTGATTCATCACAGTGGTTCTGCAGACACCGATACCACTCTCTCCCTCATGCATGGAGGAATTGTCAGATTTATCGTGACCGGAAACAACGTCGGCATCGGCACTTCCACCCCGGGCGCCCGGCTCTCCCTTGCCGCAGGCGACCTTTTGCTTTCGGGTTCCAATATTATCTACGCCTCTTCTTCCACCTCCACAATTCCCGCATCCACCGTAAACGCTTTCTCCATCGCTACCTCCACGACCGCAATTCCTTTCCTCTCGTTTGATACATCAAACTACCGTATTGGTATCGGCACCACCTCTCCGGGAGCCACACTCGCGGTTGCCGGAGACGGCTACCTCACGGGTTCCACCACGCTCACTCGACTCGGAGTAATAGGTAACTCCTGGATTGGCGACGCCTCCACGGATGAACTCACCGTAACCGCAACATCCACGCTCACTGCGGGACTCACCGTGCAAAATGGTCTGGTGGTATCCGCAGGAGGACTCACGGTTGCCGGGGGCATTTTTGGAGGATCCGCATCCTCCACTATCATCAATCTCTCTATGGTGAATTCCACCACTACCAATGCCACCACCACCACGTTTGCGGCTCTTGATAAAATTATCCTCGGCGACGCCTCTGGCGACACTCTGTCTGTGAATGCCTCTTCCTCATTCGTCAATGCCGCGGGGTTTTCGGGCAGTATCTTCATCGGCGACGCCTCTTCCGACACCCTTACCCTTGGCGGAAGTATCTTGAATCACGCGGTACAGGCCACCACCACCCTTCTTGGAAATACCTTCAATGCGCTCACCTTCGCAACATCCACAAGCGCCACAAGCACCTTCTCCATCCTCACTATCTCGACCAGTTCCACCACTCCTCTTGGTTCCGGAGCAATTGGTATTGCGACTTCAACCCTCACTTCAGGAGTGGTGCTCTCCATCGGGGGAGATGTCTACACCGCAGGAGGATTCGGGGTCGGCATTGCGACGACGACCGATGGCAACATACAGACATCAGGAGACATCCAGATCGGAGGCGCACTCTCGGTCACAGGAGTTGTATCTTTTGCCTCCACCAGCCTTGCACGATTCGGCGCCACTGGGAACTCATTCCTCGGGGATGCTACGAGTGACGAACTTACGATTGGCGCCACCACTACCGCGCGGGGAGGCGCGACCTTTACCAACGGTCTCTCCATCACCGCAGGAGGGTTTTCGGTCAGCAATGACATGTATCTTGGGGGTAACATCGGTATTGCGTCTTCCTCTCCTGCAGGCCTCCTGGGAATTGAAATGGGCACCAATACCTTCCCCCTCTTCATTGGCGACACCGGCTCCTCCA
>CAZCSJ010000007.1:16096-19893 GCA_964501445.1 uncultured Candidatus Saccharibacteria bacterium | reverse complement strand
CCCGTGGGCCAACTCGCTATTGAAATGGGCACCAATTCCTTTCCCTTCTGGGTGGGAGACACCGGCACTTCTTCAGCGAGCATGGTGGTAACAGGAGGAGGGAATGTGGGGATTGGGACATCAAGTCCCACTCTCGAGAACTTTACAATTGCAGGCGGCGGGATTCTTCAGACACCCGGTCAGCCCCGGGTACGTGGAGGATTTAATGCCGCTACTCAGGTCAATGGTGTTGCAGTCCAGGGAAGATATGCGTATATGGTGAAAAATAGTGACACAGGCACGTGTGCAGACGCCTTGAATGTAGCGGGATGTGATTTTACCATCCTTGATA
Organism: uncultured Candidatus Saccharibacteria bacterium; assembly: GCA_964501445.1. Taxonomy (GTDB): domain Bacteria; phylum Patescibacteriota; class Minisyncoccia; order Sungbacterales; family HO2-52-23; genus CAZCSJ01. The sequence goes on along the minus strand of CAZCSJ010000007.1, from coordinate 19,562 downwards.
TTGCAACCTCCACTCCCTCTCCAGTTGGCGGGATTGATCTTACTGTCGGAGGCACCGGAGTTGCGGTTTCCGGCAACTATGCATATATAGTCACCGCTCTGCCTGCAGGAACGTGTTCAGGCACTACTCTCGCTGGCTGCAGTTTCCGTATTTATGATATCTCCACATCAACATTTTCCACTGCAGTGGGAGGGTATGCGCCCAATTTGGGCGCCATGAATGGTGTAGCGGTATCAGGCAGGTATGCGTATACGGCGGGAGGTAACGTTACCGGTAGTTGTGCGGGCAATGGCTCCACCCTTACGGGATGCGAATTTATTGTGTATGACGTCTCAAATCCGTCTAGCCCAAAACCCATAAGCGCGCTTGATACTGGCAGTACGCTTGGCGTCTCTGTACAAGGACGTTATGCATATATCGGACGAGCCGCTGATACGGGGACCTGTTCCCGGACAAGCATGGCAGGATGCGAGCTTGCAGTGTTTGATATCTCAACCGGTTCCAGCACATATGCGGGAGGATACAATGTTGCTGATCAGGTGAACGGCGTTGTTGTTTCAGGGGAATATATATATATCGTGACAGACAGCAATACCGGCACGTGTTCCGGAACTACTATCACGGGGTGCGAATTGAAAATTTTTGATGCCTCTGCTACCACCACGCCTACTGCTGTTGGAGGGCTTGATTTAAATAACGTCAATGTAACCGCATTACAGGTTATGGGGAGATATGTGTATGTCACCAAAAATGCTGACTCCAGCGCCTGCGCGCAAACCGCTCCTGCAACAGGATGCGAGTTTGTGGTGATTGATGTGGAAGACCCCAAGAATCCAAGAGCAATAGGAGGACGCGATTTTGCGGGTAGTAATAGTCTTGCGGTTGCGGTTTCTGGGCGTTATGCCTACGTAGGAACAGTAGCAAGTAGCACTTCCTGCTCCGGCACCACGGTAGCGGGGTGTGAGTTCATAGGATTTGATATCATAGGCGCCGAAGTATCATCCATGCTCGCTCACTCTCTTGAGACAGGTTCCCTTATGGTAGATGACAACCTAAGGATAGGAAACCTCTTGATTGTGGGAACAGGAATCAATGTCGGAGGTGGCGGGTTTTTCACATCCGGCGGAGTAAGCGCATTTGCCACCAGCAGTATTATTGCCAATATGACGGTGGGAACGAGCACCTCCGCCTTCAGCGACTCTCGGCTTACGGTGTGGGGAGATGGCACGGGCGCAAACCAGCTCCTCCAGCTCACCAATAGCGCATCCACCAGTGTGATGACGGTGCTCAACAACGGACTTATTGGTCTTGCCTCAACCTCTCCCACAGGGACTTTCACAATAGAAATGGGAACAGATACCTTTCCCTTCTGGATCGGCGACACCGGCTCCTCCACTCCTGCATTCGTAGTGAGAGGCAACAACAGAGTGGGGGTTGCATCGTCTTCCCCCTCTGCACAACTCGCAATTGAGATGCTTGGCACAGAGAGTTATCCCTTCTGGATAGGCGACACCGGCACCTCATCCCCCAGTTTCGTGGTAACAGGAGGAGGGAATGTGGGGATCGGAACATCAAGCCCTCTTACAGGACTTGGCATATACAATGCCGGAATCCAAATCTCTGCAAATGCCGCTGATAGCCCTAATATAGAGTGGCGCACAGGAACTCCAACCCACTGGAACATTGATCAATTCAGCGCGAATGTGAGCACTCCTCCCCAGCTCCGTCTCTATGTGGAGGACGGCGCGGACGCCAACGGGTATGTCCCAATGACACTTGATGCGCTCGGAGGAGTGGCGCTTGGCGGAACCACCACTCCCGGAGCGGTTCTTGCAGTATCAACCTCCTCGGCATTCACTGCCTTCCTTGTCTCCAACACAGGCACAGGGCCTACTATGTGGGTGGAAGACGCGGCAAATGATGCGACTCCCTTTGTGATTGCCTCTGATGGAAATGTGGGGATTGGGACTACGACACCGGGTATACTTCTCGGAGTATCGGGTTCTTCTGGTCTTGGGGTTACGAATACGGGAGCGGGCAACTCATTCTATGTGGAAGATGCGGCAAATGACACGACCCCCTTTGTGATTGACTCGGCAGGAGCTGTTGGAATTGGAACCACGAGTCCGTATACAGGCATTCCATTGACTGTTGTAGGAATCCCGTATTTTGAAAGACAAGTGAGTACGGATGATACAAGACAGGTTTTATTCTTACGAAGAACACGCGCTGACGCAACGGCTCCGGGCGCAAACAACGCGGGAGCACTTGATTTCGGACTGGAAGCATTTACTGATGGAACGGTTGTCAATACAAGCAGAGTTATTAGCGGATGGGAAGTGGCACAGACCGATGATACGACTTCACGAGATGCGTTTCTTGCTTTTACAAATATACTTGATAATTCTCTTTCCGAAAGAATGCGAATCACGAGCGGAGGGTTAGTGGGTATCGCATCTACTTCTCCTGCGGGTCTCCTCTCTATAGAGATGGGCACCGACACCTTCCCGCTCTTTGTCGGAGACACCGGCTCCTCCACTCCTGCATTCGTAGTGAGAGGCAACAACCGCATAGGTGTTGCAAGCTCATCCCCCACAGGAACTCTCACCGTAGAGATGGGCACTGACTCCTATCCCTTCTGGATCGGCGACACGGGGACATCAAGCCCGAGCTTTGTAGTAAGGGGAGATGGTGTTGTTGGAGTAGGAACTTCAAGCCCAGCTCTTTCGGGTGTAGATATCAGATTCCACGTTTCCAATCCCGCGACTGATTCCAACCCAAGCTTATCACTATCAAATGATGCCCGCATATATAGTTTGCTAACATCAGGATCAAGAAGTGATAATTTCGAGATTGTAGATAATACCGCCGCAAATTCTCCTACACGAATCGCCATCAGTTCTTCTGGAAATGTCGGAATAGGGACGACATCAGTTACCGGTAATTTAGCCGATGTGAATAGGTTTGTTGTCATTGGTGGTGCAAGCGTTCCCGGATATCTTATGAAATCCACCAATAGCGATCAAGAGACGCGTATCGCCACAGGTGGTGATGGTCTTTATTTAGATGTCGCAGGAAGCGGTACTGTTGGTAATAACGACATTGTATTTAGAACAGGACCTACTGCTTCAAGTTATACGCTTACCGAACAAATGAGAATAGGAAACGATGGCGCGATCACCATGCCCCAAATTGCCAATGGTTCGGGGACTGCATATATCTGTAGCACCCTTGCTTCATCAAATTCTCTTTCTACCTCAACCGGCGCCTGCAACCCTTCCTCGCTTCGCTACAAAGAGAATATCAACCCCTTACACTACGGACTCGCAGAGGTGATGAAATTAAAGCCCGTATCGTTTGATTACAAAAAGGAACTTCTTGTCCCCGGACATAAGATTGGATTCATTGCGGAAGATATGGTGCAAGTGATACCCGAAGTGGTGCAGATGAAAGACGGAAAGCCCGA
>CAZCSJ010000007.1:0-15996 GCA_964501445.1 uncultured Candidatus Saccharibacteria bacterium | reverse complement strand
AAGCCAAGCGGCATTACATTATATGACGAGGCCACGAAACTGCCGTATTGCGTGAAGGTACGCGGGGGAGCTGCGGTGACGGAGGCAGGAGAATGCGGGACGATAGGTAGCCCTTCGACAAGCTCAGGGGATACTGTTTTGCCTTCGACCCCGAACCAATCCTCACTGGGTTCGGATGCTACGGGGCAGGCAAGTTCAGGCAATACTACTCTTTATTCCCCGAGCGCAGTCGAGGGGCTACCTTTGGAGCCCGCGCCCAGCGACACCGCGTCAAGCACCGAACCCGCGCCTACGGACACGACCACCACGAGCGAGTCGACCACAACATCAGAACCCGCGCCAACGACCGAGCCCGCGCCGGCGACTGATACCTCATTATTGATTACTGAGCCCCCGCCGGCAGGGTAATTCAGTAATTCAAAATAGTATGGAGATGAGTAGAAATTTGTGCAACGGTCTTATGAGAGAGATATCCTATGCGTTTTCTGATCAAACGTTGGTCAATTGTTGTTATCTTGCCAACTTTTACTGTGGACGGCGAGAAAAGACCCGCGCGCTTGCATTCTTCTTTGCCAAGCGTGTATCCGTACTCTTTCCGTTCGGCGTAGGGGTTGGAAGTGACAGCAACTGCGATGATATCATATTGGGTTTTGTTGAACCGCGCAGAGGAGATTACAATCGCAGGGCGGTACTTTACCGTAGTGAGGTCGGTAAAAGGAAAGGGGATGAGGACGACATCTCCCGGTTTATAAGTCGTTGTAGCGGTCATCGTATGGATTGTTCCAGAATTCAAATGACGGCTCTGCCGCTTTCAGGAACGACCACTCATCCGGTGCAATGCGTAACACATGAGGTAAAGACGCAAGGAAGCGTTTTTGCTCCTCCGGCTTTGCTTTTTGGAGTTTCTTTTCGATTGTTTTTAGAGAAAGATTTGAAGCCATGATATCCTATTTTAGCAGGATGTGCTTTTTTGTCAAAGTCGGCTCCGCCGAAAAGCCCGCCGGCGGGGTAGAAAACCAAAAACCCCGCAGAGGCGGCGTTTGAGAGTTTAAAAACTACAGGGTTGAAATATTGTTATACATTTTATACACTATTAACCATTATGAACGAATCACACACAACCAACCGCTTTGAGTACGGCGCCAAAATGGTACTCTATATTCTCGCGGCATTCCTGCCGCTCGCCTTTATCCCATACCCCATAGGCGTTGAAGTCGGCCGGGAGGCGCTCTTTACCATTCTTGTGGCGCTTGCCGCGATCCTTTGGCTCCTCTCGGTTCTGACAAAAGGCGAGATCCGTCTCTCCTACTCGGCATTGCCGCTTGCAGCCCTCCTCGTCCTTTTGGTGTTTGGGGCGAGCACGGTGCTCTCCAAAGCGCCCATGGTTTCGTTTGCTCTTGCCGACGCGACCGCGGAAAAATATACCACGCTTCTCCTTGGCGTTGTTCTCATGTGTCTTGTCGCCGGAGTGCTTCGTTCGCGGGCAGAGGCGGGGGTGTTTACCGTGGTGCTCCTTGCCGCGGGCGCGGTATCCGCGCTTATCACTGCGGTGCAGTTGCTGTTTAACGTCTCACTATTTACATATTTAAACATTCCGGGCGCGGGCATTGATTTTAACGTCATCGGGACGCTAAACGCGCTCGCGCTCTTTTACCTCGCACTTTTTTTTGTCGCGATTGCCTTTATTGTGGCGCCAAGTTTCTCAAGGTGGAGTACGTGGTTTCGCATCTTTTTAGCGGCCTCTGCCCTGCTTTTCCTGCTTGACCTTTTTCTGATCCATTTTCGGACCGCGTGGTTCGTGCTTCTTGGCGCAATGGTGGTGCTCTTCGCGCTCCAGTTCCTGCGCGCGCGCATGCAGGGGTCTGCGTCTCTTGAAAAAGCATTTGACTGGCGGTATTTTGTGATACTTGGCCTTTTGGCAGTTTCGGTCCTGATGCTTCTTTTGAACAGGCCTCTGCTCCCGCGGGATGTACCGATTGAAGTGCACCCTTCGCTCTCGGCGACATGGAATATTACGCGTGCCTCGTTTAAGGAAGGGGCGCTTCGCGTGCTTTTTGGCACCGGACCCGGGACATTCGGGCTTGACTGGTCGCTCTACAAAGACCCGTCCATCAATCAGAGCGTGTTTTGGAATATCCGTTTCAACCAAGGGTTTTCGTGGTTTGCGACGGTACTCGCGACTTCGGGAGTGGTCGGTTTTCTTGGACTCCTCGCGTTTTTTGGAATTGGTGCGTTTCTCTTCCTCAAGGCAGTGATCCGCCGAAGGACGAGTGATGAGGAAGCGCCCAGTGAACTCACCCACGGCTTCTTTCTTGTGTTTTTAGGGATGCTTTTTGCGTTCTCTCTCTACCCCGCTCACTTTTCGCTCCTCCTGCTTCTTTTCACTGCCGCAGGACTCCTCTTGGTGGCGCTCGGCAGGTCGGCGGGCGACGACGCGGCTCACACCGGGCTTTCCAATCTTTGGGGTATACGAACGTACACGATCCGGTTTGTGACTCCGTGGGTAGTGTTTCTCTCATCGCTTGTCACGGTTTTCCTCCTTGCGGTGGGTGTGGTGGTGCTCTACGCCCAAACGGGTATGCTTCGTGTTGCGTTTGCACAAGAGAAAGGGGTGCAGTTGCTCAATGAAGGAAAAATTGATGAGGCGATCGCGCGGTTTGAACGCGCGGCGGACGTGAGCCCCAATAATTTTTTGGCGCGAAACAACTTGGCACAGGTGCGGGGGCAGAAAATCCGGACGTTGATCCAGCGGGCGTCAGGAGGCGAGAACGTCCAGCAGGAGTTCCAGCAGACGGTGTCTTCCGCGATCGCCGACGCGCGCCGCGCAACAGAACTCTATCCTCTGGAGCCGGCGCTCTGGCGAAATCTCGGAGGGCTCTATGAATTGATCCTCCCGTTTATTCCGGGTGCCGAGCGGTTCTCCTTTGCCTCCTATCAAAAGGCAACGGAACTTGAACCTAAAAATCCGCTCGTGTATGTGGAATGGGGCCGCGCGGGTCTGACCTATGCCGATGTCTTGCTGTTGCGGGTGAATCAAGCCGCGCCCGCGGACCGCGAGAATCTCATACAAAACCGGACGCGTATATTAAATGATGTTACGTTAACACTTCAAAAAGCGGTCGCGTTGAAACCCGACCTCGCGCAGGCCCACTTTATGCTGGCACAAACCGCGATTCGCTTGGGCGACGCAAAAGTGGCAATTGAAGCGACCGAGAACGCGAAACTTGCGGCACCTTTTGACATCGGGGTTGCGTTTCAGTTGGGGCTTCTTCACTACCAGACCAATAACCTCCCACGCGCGCAAGCGGAATTTGAGCGCGCGGTGTCGCTCAACGATAACTATTCCAATGCCCGTTACTTTCTCGGGTTGATTTACGACCGGCAGGGTGCGAAAGATCGCGCGATTGATGAGTTTGTACGGGTTGAGAAGTTAAACCCTGATAATCAGGAGGTAAAAAAGATTTTGACAAATCTCCGATCCGGCAGGGGGGCGCTCGACGGCATTGTGCCGCCCGCGGCCCCGCCCGAGAAGAGAGCGGAGACACCGGTGAAGCAAGTAAAATAATGAACATAGTGTGAAGTTTTTGGACAGTTCCATTACCTCCGTAAACGCCGCAGCGCTCCTCCTGGGCGCTGCGGGTTTATTGTCGCGGCTTTTGGGCGTGCTCCGCGATCGGATGCTTGCATCGGAATTTGGCGCGGGCAGGGAACTAGACATTTACTACGCGGCATTCCAGATACCAGATTTTATGGCGGTTTTGTTTTTGTTGGGTGCGGCGAGTGCTGCGATTCTGCCGGTGTTTCAGGAATATCTCGCGCGCGATCGCGCGCTTGCCGAGCGTCTTATCGCCTCCCTCGCGCGCGTGTTTGTAGTGGGCGCGGGGCTTGCCGCGTTTGTCGCGGCGCTCGCCGCACCCGTGCTGATTTCTTTCATCGCGCCGGGTTTTTCAGAAGCGGAGCGGGAAATGACCGTAACCCTCACGCGCATCATGCTCCTCTCGCCGATTCTCTTTGGCCTCTCGGGGATTTTTTCAACGGTGGTGCAGTCGTTTGGAAGATTTTTTGCCTACGCCTTGGCACCCATTCTCTATAATGTAGGAATTATCATCGGCATCGGGGCGCTTGCGCCGCGCTTCGGTCTCCCGGGGCTTGCGGCGGGCGTGGTACTCGGCGCGTTTCTACATTTTGGCATCAGTTGGTGGACCGCGCGGGAGTTGGGATTTCATGTACCGATCTTAGATCGGTACAGAATGTACCGATCTAAGATCGGTACAGAAGGAACAGAAGGAGAGGGGATACGGCGCGTTTTTTGGATTGCAATTCCCCGCGTCCTCTCGGTATCGCTCTCTAACCTCACGCTTTTAGCGCTTGTCGCAATTGCCTCCACGCTCTCTGCCGGGTCTATCGCGGTATTCCAGCTCGCGCAAAATCTCTATTTCGTGCCTATCGGGATTTTTGCCATCGGGTATGCGACCGTGCTTTTTCCTCGGATGTCGCGCGCGTTCGTCGCGCGCAACGGAGACGCATTTTTTGAGGATTTGTTTTCGGGCATACGCTCCATACTTTTTTGGATTCTTCCGTCCGCAGTACTTTTCATTGTGCTCCGGGCGCATATTGTGCGCGCCGCGCTTGGCGCGGGCGCATTTTCCTGGGAGGATACGCGGTTCACGGCCGCGGTTCTTGCCGTATTTGCGGTTGCAATGGCAGCGGGTGCCCTCGCCCCGTTTTTTATAAAAGGGTTTTACGCGCTTGAGAATACGTGGCGGCCGCTTGCGATTAATGTGGTGGCGTCCGTGGCAACGATAGCGCTCGCGCTTGTGTTCGTGCAATTTTTCACCACGGCTTCGGTATGGCGCGAATGGATGCTCGGACTCTTTCGTATACGCGACCTTCTGCAGCCCGAAGTCATGGGCCTTGCGTGGGGGTTTGCGTTGGGACTTTTATTGAATGCATTCCTGCTCTATAGGTCGCTTTGCGCGCGCGCGCAAAAGATTTTTCACATGGCATCGCACTTTCCGTATGCCGCGGCGGCGAAAATTTTTGTTGCGTCTCTCATTGCGGGTGCTACGGCCTACGGCGTGCGCGTGAGTTTTGCCCAAACTCTCCCGCTCATTGGTTTTCGAGAAGTAATGCTTCAGGGGGTGCTTGCCGGGATTGCGGGTGTGTTTGTGTATATGGTGTTTTTGCTGCTTTTGAGAAGTGAAGAAGCGTCAGCCCTCATTGCGACTCTGCGACGGCATGCATTTCGCGTGGGCATGTTGCCCAAAAGCTGGGAAGAAGTATGAATATCAGAAACTTTTGTATTCTTGCACACATTGATCACGGTAAATCCACACTCGCGGACCGTTTTTTGGAATTGACCGGAGCGGTGGAGAAGCGAAAAATGCGCGAGCAGTTTTTGGATATGCATCCCTTGGAGCGCGAGAAGGGGATTACGATTAAGATGCAACCGGTTCGGATGCTGTGGCATCCCGAATCCGTCGATAGTCATCCTGAACGTAGTGAAGGATCTCAAGATCCTTCGGCTCCGCCTCAGGATGACAAAAAAATATTCGTTTTGAATCTCATCGACACGCCGGGACACGTGGATTTTTCCTATGAAGTGTCCCGCGCGTTGGCAGCAGTGGAAGGCGCGATTCTTTTGGTTGACGCAACGCAAGGCGTGCAGGCGCAGACCATTGCCAATCTCACTCTTGCGACGGAAGAGGGGCTTTCGATCATCCCCGTGGTAAATAAAATTGACCTTCCGTCTGCGGACATAGAGAAGACCGAAGAGGAGATCATGGAGCTTCTCTCCGTCCCGCAGGAATCGATTCTTCGGGTGTCGGGAAAGACCGGAGAGGGGGCGGAAGCGCTTTTGGCGGCAGTCATTGAACGAGTGCCGCCGCCGAAAATTAGTAATCAATTTCCACAAGACAGTAATCAATTATCAATTATCAATAATACTGATACGCTCCGCGCATTGGTGTTTGATTCCTTCTTTGATCCCTATCAGGGCGTGATCGCCGAAGTGCGGGTGGTGGAGGGCGTTATCCGCAAGGGTGACCGCATACGGTTTCTCGCGACTGCAGCTGACTGCGAGGCATTGGAAATAGGCGTGTTTTCTCCGGAGCGCACACCGGTTGAAGCGCTTGGTCCCGGAGAGATAGGATATGTTGCGACCGGCGTAAAGGAGCCGGAGAAAGTCCGTGTCGGAGACACGGTAATCACACATGTAGGCCAATCTGTCGCTCATCGTACGAATATTCGTGATAGTGGCGGATCATTAGTGCATATTCGCGATGTAGAACCTCTCCCGGGCTACCGCGAACCCGCGCCAATGGTATTCTCCTCAATTTTTCCGGAAGATCAGGACGAGTACGAGGCGCTCCGTGAGGCGTTGAAAAAATTAAAACTCAATGATGCCGCGATCGTGTTTGAACCGGAAGAATCGGGCGCTTTGGGCCGCGGATTTCGTGTGGGATTTTTGGGGATGCTCCACATGGAAATTGTCTCCGAGCGTTTGCGCCGCGAATACGATTTGGTACTCGCCTTCACCAATCCTTCCGTCACGTTTCAGGTGTTCCACCGCGACGGGCGGCGTGAGATGGTGTATACCGCTTCCCGCATGCCCGAGTCGGGCGATGTGGCAGGGACTCAAGAGCAATGGGTTTTTGTGGACGTGATTCTTCCTCACCGTTTCCTTGGACCGCTCCATACGCTCGTCTCCGAGCACGAGGGAAGAGTTTTTGAGACGATCGCGCTTGCGGGCGAGCGCCTCCGCGTGCGACTGGAGGCGCCGCTCCGAGAGATCATCGTTGATTTTTACGATACGCTCAAAGGCATTTCGGAGGGGTTTGCGTCAATGTCCTACCGTATTTCTGGATGGCGGGATGCGGATCTTGTACGGCTTGATTTCTTGATTGCGGGGGACCGCGTGCCCGCGCTCTCTGAAGTGGTCCCGCGCGAGAACGCCTACCGTCTTGGGCGTACGCGAGTTGCGGCGTTAAAAGAGGTATTGCCCAAGCGTCTTTTTGCAATTGCCATTCAGGCAGAGGTGGGCGGCAGGATTATTGCGCGCGAGACCATCTCCGCCTTGAAAAAAGACGTCACGGGGTATCTCTATGGCGGAGACCGGACGCGGAAGATGAAGCTTTGGAAAAAACAGCAGAGAGGAAAAAAGCGCCTTAAAGAAACCGGACGCGTGGATATTCCGGCCGACGTGTTTTTGAAGATCCTGCGGCGTTAGCGGGAAACGATGAGCGGAAGCAGAAGAAATGCTACCATGGAGAGGGCGGCAAGAATGGAGATCGACGCCCAGATCACCTGAATTGCTTTTCGGTTGCGGGTAAACATATACATAGAGTATACTCCATTATTTTTTTCGTGGCAATGGCAGAGCCCCGGCGGCGTTATTCAATTTTTTTTACTTTAGGACTATTGCTCCTGACGGTTTTGACACTGTGGGGCGCGTTTGCATTGGCGCGTTCGGGTATTGAGAAGGCGCGGGAATACCGCGCGGCGCGCGCGCGCCTGGAATCGTTGCGGCAGAAAAAGGAGGCGCTGGAAGTAGAACTCCGGGCGCTCGAGCGCCCGGAAACCATTGAGCGGATCGCAAAAGAGCGTTTGAATCTCAAGCGTCCGGGCGAGACCGTGGTCGTGGTGCCGCCCGCGCCGACATCTTCGGACGTCGCACCCTCTCTTTCGTGGTGGGAGCGTGTGCGGCAATGGATTTCGCGATAAGCGGTTGCAGAAATTTTTTACGATCGTAAAAAATTTCTGCACCATGACGTGCGGGAAAGAGATTGGGGGGGACGAGAGAACCAGTGGATTACAGGATTTCGTTTGAACCACCGCATCTGGCGTTTCGCATAGGCGAGCGTGTCGCGTGTCAGGCGTGCGTGGAGTTCCGCGCGCGTCATTTTTTTCTCAAGGAAATCGAGTGCGGCGCGGTATTCAAATCCGAATTCGCGTATTCGTTTTTTTACGAGACCTTTCGCGAGGAGTGCGTGTGTTTCCTTGAGGAGTCCGCGTCGTATCATTTCTTTTGCGCGGAGCGAAATTTGCCGTTTGAGCGTTTCGTCCTGCGGGCGGATGCCGATCCAAAGCGCGCGATACGGAGACGACGTGGAGAGCTGCGGTACGGGTCCTATGGCGCGCGCAATTTCAATTGCGCGAATCAGGCGGCGGGGATTTTTAGGGTCAATGGTTTTTGCGCGCGCGGGTGAAAGTTTTTTGAGGATGCGAAAGAGCGCCTCCGGCGATTTTTTTTGAAGTTCTGCGCGAATTCGGGGATTGGGAGGAACATTCGGAAATGCGAATCCCGAAATGAGCGCGTCAACCCAAAATGCCGTGCCCCCGACAATAATAGGGATGCGGCTGCGCTCTGCTATCTCGCGGATGAGACGCTCCGCGTCTCTTTTGAATTCAAATACCGTGTAGGTCGTGCGCGGATGCGCACCATCAAGGAGATGGTGCGGGATGCCGCGCATCTCCTTTTTTGAGATTTTTGCGGTCCCGATAGTGAGATGCCGGTATATTTGCCGCGAATCTGCAGAGATAACTTCTCCTTTGAAGCGGCGCGCGAGGCGCACCGCGAGCGCGGATTTGCCGGACGCGGTGGGGCCGACGACCACAATGAGTTTTTCCTTCATCCCGTTACATTTTTGAAACCCCGTGGTCTTACCGCGGGGTTACCGCGGTAAGATGTATACCATTTCTACGGGCGGTCTCTACCCCGCTGAAATGTAACGGGATCCATTACCGTCCCTGAAGTTCTTCAAAAAGCGCTTCGTGGGCTTTTGCGCGCTCCTCTGTTTTGATGAGAAGTTCTGCCGCGTGGGGATTTTGCGCGAGCGACTGGAGCCGTTTCTCGGCGCGCGCGCGCGCCGTGCGATAGTTTTGGATCGCGCGCGTAAACGCGTCGGTGTGTTCAAGATTTTCTTCTGCGAGCGCCTTTACTTCCGCCGCTTTTTCATTTGTAAATTCGGCTTCCCGTGCGGCTTTTTTTACCGAATCAAATGTGAAGAGGAGCACGAACGCGCGCCTCCACTCTTTGAGGAAGTAGAACGTGTGTGAGGGAAGGAGCGAGGGTTTTGTGGCGCCGAGCTCCTCGTAGGTGACTTCCGGTATTCCGTGATTTTCGCCTTCGTGCGCATAGGCAACCAGACATCCGCCAAGGAGTCCGACGAGCGAGAGGGCGATGAGGAGGTGTATCTTTGTGGGCATGGCGCGTGATTAGCCAAGAGTTGTTTCTTTTGCAAGCAGAGCGGAAAATTCGCCGAGCGTCATAGTCCCCAGGTCTCCTTTTCCGCGCGCGCGGACTGCGACTTTTTTCTCTGATACTTCTTTCTGTCCGATGACCAGAAGATAGGGGATTTTTTGGAGCTCCGCTTCGCGGATTTTTTTGCCGATGGTTTCGTTGCGTGAGTCAAGCTCTGTCCGGTACCCCGCATTCCGTAATTGTTTTTCTATGTTAGCGCCATATCCCGCCGCCGCATCGTTGATAGTGAGGATTTTAATTTGTACCGGTGCGAGCCACAAGGGAAACGCGCCGCCGAAGTGTTCAATCAGGAAACCAATGGTGCGTTCATGTGTCCCAAGGGGCGCACGGTGGATGACAATCGGGGTTTTCGGTTTACCGTCTTTGTCGGCATAGGTAAGTCCGAAGCGCGCGGGCACCGCAAAGTCCACCTGATTTGTCGCAATGGTGAATTCGCGGCCGATGGCGCTCCAGACCTCAACATCAATTTTCGGGCCGTAGAATGCCGCCTCATTCGGGACCTCAACGAAGTTCACGCGATTCTCTTTGAGGACGCGGCGTACCATCTCTTCTGTTTTCTTCCAGAGTTTTGGGTCGTTAACATACTTTTTTCCGAGTTCTTTCGGGTCATGGGTGGAGAAGCGCATGACATATTTCGTGAGACCGAATCGTTTGAAGTAGTCAAGATACATGTCGTTCACGGACTGAAATTCCGTTTCAAACTGTTCCGGCGCGCAGTAGATGTGGGCATCGTTCATAGAGAGCATCCGGACGCGCATGAGGCCAAAGAGTTCTCCTGATTTTTCATATCGGTAGACCGTGCCATACTCGGAGAGCCGAAGCGGCAGGTCGCGATAGCTCCGCGGCTCGGAGGCGTAAATTTGGTGGTGATGGGGGCAATTCATCGCTCGGAGGTAGTAGGTCTCTTTTGCGCCGCCTTCTTCCGTGAGGGTCATGGGCGGGAACATGGTTTGGGCGTAGTAGGGGAGATGGCCGGAGGTTTTGTACATACTTTCTTTTGCGATGTGGGGCGTGCGGACTTCGTGGTAACCGGCAGCGCGTTCTGTTTCTTTCGCAAGTCGTTCCAGCACATCAATGAGCGCCGTGCCTTTAGGAAGCCAGAGCGGGAGTCCTGGCCCCACATAGTCCGAAAATGTGAAGATTTTGAGTTCTTTCCCGAGTTTCCGATGGTCGCGTTTTTTTGCCTCCTCCACCATTCGGAGGTGCGCGTCAAGCGCCTCTTTGGTATCAAACGCCACGCCGTAAATCCGCGTGAGCTGGGGATTTTTTTCACTGCCGCGCCAGTAGGCGCCCGCAATGGAAGTGAGGCGGAAGGCGTCGGAGTTAATTTCGGACGTATTTTTCACATGCCCTCCGCGGCAGAGGTCAAAGAATGTACCGGTACGATACCCCGTGAGCGCTTTTTTGTCTTTTACAAGTTCTTTGATGAGGTCAAGTTTGAACGGCTGTTCTTTGAAAACAGAACGGGCTTTCTGCGGGGTTAATTTCTCTCCTTTGAAATCAAGATTTTGCGCGATTACCTCGCGCATGGTTTTTTCAATCTCCGCGAGTTCCTCGTCTTTTAAGGGGCGGGGGAGTTTGAAATCATAATAAAACCCATTTTCAATCGTGGGGCCAATGCCGAGTTTCGCCTTCGGGAATTTTTTTAAGACCCCGATCGCAAGGATGTGGGCAAGGGAGTGTCGGATTTTTTCTATCTGTTCCATAGTACGAGATCGGGAAGCCATAGGGAGAAATATATGGACCAATTGTAGTATATATTTATTTTTATATCCAGTAGTACCGGAGGAATGTATAAATATTTATTCTGCATCACCACTGACGATCGTCAGTGGTGATGCAGAATAAATTTTCTTATATCAATTCCGTTAATGTTCCCTTTTTGGTAATTTCTACGATATGAATATAATCCACGAGTTTCCGTTCTCGGAGCTTTTCAATGAATTCTTTGCGGAGAGGCCGTTTTCCGATCCAGACGCTTTTTTGCATCATCTCAAAACCGCATGATGCGAGTTCTGCACGGAGCCAATTACGACTTTTTCTATATTTCTCGGGCACGTCAAACATTGCAAGGCGAATCATTCCATCTTCGGGCGGTAACTCCGGAATCGCCTGTAAGAAGGAGAGTATCTTTTGCCCCTTCTCCGTGATGCTCCAGAGCGCGGTTTTTTTGGGGCCCTCCCTTGCTACGAATCCTTGGCGGGCAAGATGGGAAAGAGTGCGCGATATACGTTTTTGCTCTGCGGCCCCTGTTCGTCGGCGGTTTCGCTCGCGCGGGGAGAGATCCAAGCCGACCAGCGCCCGCATGGGCCCGGACCCCGCTTTATACTTTGGAAAAAATCCATTTACCGCAATTCGGCCCATTCCTGCAAGAAATTCAAGAATTTCTTGCGTGAAAGGCGGCGGTGAGTTGCGAGAGCGAAGAATTTTATTCGTCATAGTGACTGACGATCGTCAGTGGTGATGCAGAATAAATTATACGATTTCCACCGCGTCTTCGCAAAGGATTTTCGGGGTGCCGTCTTTGTCGGAGAGCCGTCCGCGGATGAGCAATATTTTTTCGGTCTGCCAGAGCGCGGGGTTTCGCGCGAGCACCTTTGGAAACACGAGCACTTCGGTTCGGGCGGTCAGGTCTTCAAACTTCACAAAGAGCATTGGCTCGCCGGATTTGGTGATGATTTTCTGCACGCTTGACACAAGTCCGCCGACCGAGACGAGTTGATTATGCATGTTCTCTTGGGTGAGGGTTTGGAGCGGGAGCGCGCGGTTTGCTTTGAGTTTTTCCGCATAGTCCTTCAACGGATGCGCGCTCACGTAGAGTCCCAAAAGCTCTTTTTCCCACTGGAGGCATTCGCGTTTGGGCGCGGGTTCTGCAGGGCGGAGTGTGAGGGACGCGATTTTAATTTCAGGGCTCGCGCTGAAAAGGCCGGTCTGTCCGTTCTCGCGCGCTTTGGAGGACTCGCGGCTGTAGTCAAGCAGGAGGTCAAGGTTTGCGAGCAGATGATTTCGTTCGCCGATGCGATCAAGCGCCCCGCATTTCACGAGTGACTCAAGCGATTTTTTGTTGAGGTCTTTATGCGATACGCGCTCCGCGAAGTCCTCAATGGATGCGAATTTTTTATTCCCCCGCGACGCAATGATCGCGTGCACCACATTGCTCCCTACGTTTTTTACCGCGCCAAGCCCGAAACGGATTTTCTTATCATCCACGATAGTGAAGTTTTCAAAACTCTCGTTTATGTCGGGCGGCAGCACTTCCATATTCATCATGCGCGCCTCGTCCACAAAAAATGCAATTTTTTCAATATCCGATCCCTCGGCGCGAAGGAGCGCGGTCATAAATTCCGTGGGGTAGTGCGCTTTGAGGAAGCCCGTGTGATAGGCAATGAGCGCATAGCATGCCGCGTGGCTTCTGTTAAATCCGTAGCGCGCGAACGGCGGGAAGAGCTCCCAGACCGATTCTGCGGTGCGGGTATCAATACCATTCTTTCGCATGCCGGTAATCAATTTTTCCTGCTGCTCGGCAAGGAGGGATTTAATTTTTTTGCCGATGGCTTTGCGGAGGATGTCTGCTTCCGGAAGTGTGAAGCCCGCAAGGTCGCGCGCAATCTGCATCATCTGTTCCTGATACACGCCGATGCCGTATGTGTTTTTTAGAATTGGCTCAAGTTTCGGATGGAGATAGGTTACCCGTTCTCTGCGGTGCTTGCGGCGGATGTAGGAAGGGATAAGTTCCATGGGGCCGGGGCGGAAGAGGGCGACCATGGCAATGAGGTCTTCCAATTCTGTGGGCTTGAGTTCTTTTAAATACCGCTTCATGCCCTGCGATTCAAACTGGAAAAGGCCCCCGGTTTCGGCACGCTGGAATACTTTGAATGTTTCGGGGTCGTTAAGTGGGATGTCGTCAATGTTGATGGTCTCTCCCCGCCGTTCGCGAATGAGTTTCAACGCGTCTTCAATAATAGTGAGGTTGCGGAGGCCCAAAAAATCCATTTTGAGGAGTCCAAGGTCGCTTACCGCGTGCATTTCGTACTGGGTGACAACCACTTTGTTTTCCCCGTCCGTATTTTTCTCTCCGTGGCGGGTGGCGTACTGGAGCGGTACATCATGGATGAGGGGACGAGGCGAAATGACGACTCCGCAGGCATGCGTGGAGGCGTGGCGCGCCACGCCCTCAAGTTTCATTGCCGAATCAATGAGCCGCTTTGTGTCCTCATCGCGTTCGTAAAGGTCGCGAAATTCCTGCACATTTTCAAGCGACTTTGCGAGCCACCCGGTTTTCTCGCCCTGCGTGGGGTTGAAAGGAATGAGTTTTGCGATTTGGTCGCAGAAGCTATACGGCATTTGCAACGCGCGGCCCGTGTCGCGGATTGCGGCGCGCGCGGCCATGGTTCCGAATGTGATGATTTGCGCCACATGGTCGTACCCGTATTTTTTTGCGACATAGGAGATAACTTCATCGCGGCGGGTGTCGGAAAAATCAAGGTCAATATCGGGCATTTCAATCCGTTCCGGGTTCAAAAATCGTTCAAAGAGGAGATTATAGGTGAGCGGATCAATGTTGGTAATTCCCAGCACATAAGATACTAAAGAACCCGCCGCACTCCCGCGGCCCGGCCCCACGACAATGCGGTTTTGCTTTGCCCAGTCCACGAAATCGTGCACGATTAAAAAGTAAGAGGCAAATCCGGTTTGTTTGATAACCGCAAGTTCGTATTCAAGGCGCCCGGTGACTTCTGGGGTCGCGTTGCGATAGCGGCGGGGGATTCCGCGAAGACAGAGTTCGCGCAGATACGAATCCGCATCGTATCCCTGCGGCACATCAAAGACCGGCAGTTTATTTTTCCCGAGTTCTAATTCAATATTCACGCGGCTCGCGATTTCTTGGGTCGCGGCGACGGCCTCGGGTTTGTCCGGGAAAAGGGCTGCCATTTCCTCTGCCGAGCGCATGGAGAGGTTTGCCTCGCGCATGGTGAGGCGGTTCTCATCTTCAAATTTCGCGCCGGTCTGGACCGACACCAAAATATCTTGCGCCTGCGAGTCCTCGGGGCGGACATAGTGGATGTCGTTTGTGAGCACAAGCCGCGCGCCGATTTTGTTTCGCAGCGTCTCAAGCCCTTCATTTATGACGCGTTGGTTTTCAAAGTTGGTGTGCGCGCCGAGCTCCAGATAAAAATTCTCTTTCCCAAAAATATCTTGGTATTCGCGCGCAATGCGCTCGGCATGCGCCATGTTTTTTGCCGCAAGCGCGCGGCCGATCTCGCCCGAAAAACATCCAGAGAGTGCTACGAGCCCCTCCGAGTGTTTCCGCAAAAGGTCTTTATCCATGCGGGGTTTGTAGTAAAAGCCCTCCAGGTGCGCTTTGGTGACGAGTTGGATGAGATTTTTATAGCCGGTGAGGTTTTCTGCAAGGATTGTTAAGTGGTAGCGTTTGTCATCAATGCCGTGCCGCATATCCTGCATCCGCTCTGCGGCGATATACGCCTCCACTCCGAGAATCGGCTTGATTCCGGCTTTTTTCGCTTTCTGATAAAATTCAATGGCGCCGTAGAGATTGCCGTGGTCGGTGAGGGCGAGGGAATCCATTTCAAGCTCTGCCGCGCGCCCGACAAGCTCGTCTATTTTAGCGAGGCCGTCAAGCAGGCTATAATGGCTGTGTACGTGTAAATGCGTGAATTTCATAACATCGATGCCAATATACGAATGAATACTAATGATACAAATATTCGCATAATTCGTATGCATTAGTATATTAGTATCGCGGTTTCATTATAGCATCCAATTATATGTCGGCAACTCAAAAAAAGGCACGTTATATAATAGGTATAGATGAAGCTGGGCGGGGGCCGCTCGCGGGGCCTGTCGTCGTGGCAGGGATTCGCATGCGAATCCCTGCCACGACTTCAAATGCAAAATTCAAAAATCAAAATGCAAAATTTTGGAAGGATTTTAGAAATATACGCGACTCAAAAAAACTTACCGCGCGTCAACGTGAAGAATGGTTCCAAATTCTCACGACACATCCCCGAATTGAATATGCCGTTTCGCGGATTTCGCCAAAGATCATAGACAAAATAAATGTGTATCAGGCGACACTTCTCGGCGCGCGGCGTGTGTATAAAAAGTTGCAAAATGAATCCCTTCGACAAGCTCAGGGAATATCTCTAAAAAAAATATATTTCCCGAGCGGAGTCGAGGGAATACCGAAATTACCTTTGGCGTTGCTTGATGGAGGACTGAAATTGGAAAAACATATTCCCCAGCAAACCATCATCAAAGGCGATGAAAAAATCCCCGTTATATCAGCCGCCTCCATTATCGCAAAAGTAACGCGCGATCGCCTCATGCGCCGCCTCCACAAAAAATATCCGCAGTACGGCTTTGACCGGCATAAGGGGTATGGGACAAAACTTCACAGGGCAATGCTTGTAAAGTATGGCAGATGCGATTTGCATAGGAGGACGTTTAGGATACATGAAACTTAAATCAAAAATTAAAAATCAAAATGCAAAATGACAAATCAAAATTAAAAAATATATTTTCCGAACGAAGTTGAGGAAATACGAAACAGTAAATAGCAAATTGCCACCTGTGAGTAGTCGTTATAAGATGTTTGCTATAAGCCATTGGCTATTTACTCGCAGAAATGGCTTACCTATGGGGTTTGTCAATTTTGTACCGTTAACTAATCAAGACCTTGGAACCGCTTTTAATATTTCGACCGGTGTTTTGAA
>CAZCSJ010000006.1:22001-39433 GCA_964501445.1 uncultured Candidatus Saccharibacteria bacterium | reverse complement strand
GCGGAAACTGATTGGGTGGATTGAGGAGAATTTTTGAAACGCGATGCCAATATACTAATGCTCCGCCGGCTGGCGGACTAATTATACTAAATACTAATATAATATATGGTGAGCGTAGTCGAACCATTCGTATCATTGGTATAATTCGTATATTCGCATCGTATTGATTCGAATTGATCGTGGAACTCAACACCATTACAAACGTCATCAAAGTATTCGGGCTCTCGGGGCTGTCCTTTATCGTGGCCATTCTCATCACGCCGTTTTTGACGAACGTGATGTATCGCTACAAGCTCTGGCGCAAAGAAGTGCGGACGAGCGCTCCGGACGGCTCCAAGACCCCGCTTTTTGCCGCCCTCCATAAAGACCGCGAAACCCGCGTGCCGCGGCTTGGCGGGGTACTCATTTGGCTGACGACGATTGGGCTCGCCCTTCTCTTTTGGGGACTTGCACAAATCACGGGGAGCGCATTTTTGGATAAAGCGTCATTTCTCTCGCGTAATCAAACCTGGCTCCCGCTTTTCGTGATGCTCGCCGCATCTCTCTTAGGTCTTGCCGACGACCTCTTTCAGGTGTTTGTCCCAAGCGGAAAAGCATCGGGCGGCATTAAATTCCGGCATCGGCTGTTTGTGGTATTTCTGATTGCACTCGCGGGCGCACTCTGGTTTTATTTTAAACTGGACTGGCGGACGATTTTTATTCCCGGTTATGGCGATGTGTTCATAGACGGGTGGTACATTCCGCTATTCATTACCGTGATGATTCTCCTTTTTTCTTCAAGTGTGGTGGATGGCATAGATGGGCTTGCCGGAGGAGTGTTTGGTTCTATTTTTGCCGCATTTGCAGGGATTGCGTTTTTCCGCGGGCAAATTGACCTCGCGGCGTTTTGCGCGGTAATTCTTGGCGCGCTCCTCGCGTTCCTCTGGTTCAATATCCCGCCCGCGCGCTTTTACATGGGCGAGTCCGGAATGCTCGGGCTCACAACCGCGTTGACAGTCGTGGCATTCCTCACCGATTCGGTATTCGCGCTTCCGATTATTGGATTTATTTTGATGATGGAAGTTGCCTCCAACATTATCCAATTTGCGTCAAAAAAATTTCGCGGCAAAAAAGTATTTTTAATTGCACCGATTCATCACCATTTTGAGGCAATCGGCTGGCCGCCGTATAAAGTGACGATGCGGTTTTGGATAATCGGAGTGGTTGCCGCGATTGTCGGCATGGTGATTGCGTTGATAGGAAGATGACGAGGTGAGAGGGATAAGGATAAAATAATAAGAGACCATCCACGGATGGTCTCAACTTTTTGACGGAGACGTTTTTTTCAGAAGTTAGTTACGCACCTTGGTAAAGTACGTTTCTAACTTCCAGTAAGCACTCTGTTTCGATCTCTGGATAGCTGTTGAGTTTTGCCACAAGGGCACCCAACAGCCAGAACGTAAGAGGATGTTCCTCTCGATAAGGAGCAACTCGTTTTAACTCGCTTTGCGCCTCCTCGAGTGTCCATCCTTTCCCGTCGTGTAGCAGTGCTTGAAAAATCTTTTTGGCCCACTCACTTACAGGTATTATCGTAAATAATATCCGTAATTCTTGAACCAATAAAGATTTCTCTTTTGTTTTTGTTAATGTCATTCTTTCTCTTTCCTTGTTCCTTTCTTTCTTGGACTTCTGCGACACGTGTCTCCGTCATCTATGCCCCAAGGAGCGAAACATCCATACAAAATACCACAATCTCAAACAAAATCAATAGTTTGCATTTTTAGCCCTATTTTGTTACGCTTTTCCACACATATATGCATGCAGTAATCCAAACCGGCGGGAAGCAGTATCTTGTGACCTCCGGGCAAAAATTAGAGGTAGAAAAACTCGCCGCAAAGGAAGGCGAGAAGATTTCGTTTGATAAAGTGCTTCTTACGTTTGACGAGAAAAATATGGAAATAGGTACGCCGTACCTCTCCGGCGCGAAAGTGGAGGCCGAGGTAAAAACGCAGGGGAGAGCGCAAAAAGTGATTGTATTTCGGTATCGCGCAAAATCCCATTACCGCAAGAAAAAAGGCCACCGCCAGCCGTTTACCGAAGTAGAAATTACAAAAATCAGCAAGTAAGGAATGAGATCCCAGAAAAAACGGGGATTTCATTATCTTTTGTAGAATACCCGCAGATTCTCTTGTGAGCGTCGATTATCCTCACATTGCATATACTTGCTATAGCAAGTATATGCAATGTGAGGCTAGAACGCCTTATATTCGGTGTTCAAGGGCGTTTTTGAGGGTGATTTCATCCGTGAATTCAAGTTCTGCGCCAAGGGAGAGCCCGCGGCCGAGCTTTGAAATTTTGAGCTGTGGAAATTTTTCCTGGAGCGGCTCCAGCACCCGCGTGATATAGAGCGCGGTCATATCGCCTTCGGTGGTGGGGTTGGTCGCAAGGATCACTTCGCACGTGCCGTCTTTGACAAGCCCCCCTGCGCGTGTATACAGATGCGTGAGATGGAGATGTTTTGGCGAATCTTGGTCAAGCGGGGAGACGGTGCCGCCGAGCACATGGTAGAGCCCGCGAAACGCGCCCGTTGCTTCAAGATTTTTCATATCCGACTCTTTTTCCACGATCGCAATCGTGCGTGAGTCGCGTTTTTTGTCCACGCAAAAACTGCAGCGCTCCCCCTTTGCGTTTTCAATCGTTCGGAAGCACTGCGCGCAAAATGCCACGCTTCCCCCGACTTCTTTGAGCGAGCGCGCGAGGTCGTCCAAAAGCCCGTTTCTCTCTTTGAGCACAAAAAACGCAAATCGGGCCGCTTGTCTGGGCCCGATGCCCGGGAGGCGCATGAAGGTGTCAATGAGGCGTTGGAGAGGAGGGGGATACATTTTTTCACTCGGAACCTGTGTTTGAAAAACTTCGCTCCGACCCACCGCGTCGGAGCTCATCGCGGGTCGCCGTCGCTCCCCCGACGTACCGTCGGGGACCATGGCCGCTCCGGCTCCCAGCGTTTTCAAACACAGGTTCCTCGTTTTGGGGGTTTAGTTATAATGGTTCTTCGTAGTGCTTCGCAATTGAACGAAATGAGGTGGTCTCATCGTTGAAGTAGAGTTCAAGCCGTCCGGTGGGGCCGTTGCGGTGTTTTTCAATATGGATTTCCGCAATGTTTTTTTTATCCGTATCGCGTTTGTCCTTATCTTCGCGGTAGATGAACATGACGACGTCCGCATCTTGCTCGATACTTCCGCTTTCGCGAAGATCCGAAAGTTTGGGAATTGCGGGATGGCGCATTTCAACCCCGCGCGAGAGCTGGGAGACGGCAAGCACGGGGATATTGAGCTCTTTTGCGAGGGCCTTGAGCGAACGCGAAATCTCCGAAACCTCCTGCACGCGGGATTCCATGTGGTCGCGTCCCCGGATAAGTTGGAGATAATCAATAATAAGGAGGCCGATGTCGTGGTGCGCCTGGAGCCGCCGCGCTTTTGCGCGGAGTTCCATGACGCTCGGAGAAGCGGAGTCGTCAATAAAAAGGGGAGTATGTTCAAGTTTTTTTATTGCTTCCTCAATGACATGACGGTCGTTTTGAAAACGTCCCGTGCGCAGACGCCAGAGATCAACTCCTGCCTCCGATGCGATCAGGCGTTCAATCAATTGCTCGCGCGACATTTCCAAGCTGAAAATGCCCACTGCCCTTTTTTCCTCCAGCGCAATGTTTTTTCCGATCTGGAGGGCGAGCGAAGTTTTACCCAAGCTTGGCCGCGCGGCGAGCACAATGAGGTCGGAGCGCTGGAATCCGCCGAGGTAGTGGTCAAGATCGGGAAATCCCGTAGAGATGCCGCGAAGCGCATCGTCTCCCTGCGCGATTTTATCCATCCGTTCCCGCGTTTCTTCAAGAATCTGCCGGATGTGTATGAATTCCTGCCGGAGCGAGTCCTTTGCAATGCCAAAAATCCTCTGCTCCGCTTCGTCAAGGAGCGCCTCCACGTCTTCCGCTTCCTGATACCCGAGACGCGCGATTTTGTGCGAGGCATCAATGAGGTCGCGGAGCACCCGCTTTTTTCTGACAATTGAGGCGTAGTGGAGCACGTGGCTCGCGGTGGGGACGGAATTTACGAGCGATGCGAGGTATGCGGATCCGCCGACTGCCTCCAATTTTTCTTTCTCGCGCAGGCGGTTTGTGACCGAGAGGACATCAATTGGTTCATGGCGCGAAAAGAGATCAAGCATCGCTTCATAGATTTCCCGATGTGCGGGTTTGTAGAAATCGTGAGGCGAGAGCGCGTCCGCGACATTAAAAATCGCATCTTTGTCAAGCATCAGCGAGCCGAGCGCAGAAACTTCTGCCTCAATATTTTGAGGCGGCATTTTTACCTCGGTGATGGATTTTTCGGTGGAGACGAAAGCCACGTGGGTTATGAGTTACCAGTTATCAGTTATTAGTTAGATTAGCGCAGTGCGAAACCGGCGGCAAATAGAAATAGGGGAAAAGATGTGGAGGGCTAGTGTTTCGTCACAAGCGACCCCTTTGGCGTGTCTTTTATGAGATAGCCCTTCTTTTCGATCTCTCGCCGTATGCGGTCTGCGTTTTTCCAGTCCTTGGCCATACGGTAGCTGTCGCGTTTTTCAGCGAGTGCGAGGATTGAAGAAGGAATATGCGCTACCTTCACCTCTTTTAGTTTCAATCCGAGCACACGGTCAAAATCGTAGAGGAGTGCGAGGAGTGCTTTGGGCGAAAATCGCGCGGGATTTTTGTGATAGTCGCGGATGAGATTCCAGATGACGGCAAGGGCTTTCGGGGTATCAATATCATTCAAGATCGCGACTCCAAATTGCTTTCTGTACCGATCTAAGATCGGTACAGAAGCGCGTTGTTTCTCTTGCCGCGAATTTATTTCCCGCACAAATTCGTATAGCCGTTCCAGCGCCTGCTCCGCAGCCGCGAGCGATTCCCATGTAAAGTTGAGTTTTGAGCGGTAGTGTGAGGTAAGGACGAGATAGCGATAAGCGAGGGGGTTCACTCCTTTCTTTTCCATATCGCGGAGTGTGAAGAAATTGCCAAGCGATTTTGCCATTTTTTTTCCGTTGACCAAAAGATGTTCGCCCTCCACAAATGCCCGCACAAAGGGTTTTCCCGTCGCCCCTTCTGACTGTGCGATTTCGTTTTCGTGGTGCGGGAAGATTAAATCAACCCCGCCCGCATGGATATCAAAGGTTTGCCCGAGGTATTTCATAGACATTGCCGAGCACTCAATGTGCCAGCCCGGGCGGCCTTTACCAAAAGGAGTTTTCCATGAGGGCTCGTCGGGTTTTGCCCCTTTCCAGAGCACAAAATCCTGCACATCGTGTTTTGTATATTCGTCCGCATCCACTCTTCGACTTTGCTCAGGGCGTACGCCCGCGCCTGTTTTCAATTCGCGGTGTTTGAGGTGGCTTAAGCGACCATAGGGTTTGAATTTTGAGATATCAAAATACACGGAGCCATCGGTTTTGTAGGCAGTTCCTTTTTTGAGAAGCGTGCGGATAATGGCGACCATTTCTTTCATGTGCTCGGTCGCGCGCGGATATTTCCAGGCGTGCTCCGTGTTGAGTTTTTTCACATCCTCAAAAAATGCCTTTTCAAACGGACGCGTAAATTCATAAATTGTTTTCCCCGATTTTTTTGCGTCGCGGATAATTTTATCCTCTACATCCGTAATATTCATCACATGCTTCACTTTATATCCCGCATACTCAAGGGTGCGGCGGAGCACGTCTTCAAAAATATAGGTGCGTAAATTTCCGATGTGGACAAAGTTATACACCGTGGGTCCGCAGGTATAGAGCCCCACCCAATCTTTTCGGAGGGGTTTGAAAATCTCTTTTTTTCGCGCGAGCGTATTGTAGAGTGTAATTTTTTCCATCAGCCGAATGGATTCCAATTCCTTAGCATAAATTCAATGGTAACGAATAAGGCATAGAAGGCAAGAAGGAGCGCGCCTTCGGGCCTCGTGAGTTTTCTTCCCGAGCGGAGGAGCGAGAGCGCGAGGAGCCCAGAGAGCAGCATGAAAAAGCCGGTTACAAGAATGAGGCGGGGATTGAAGGAGAAGGGGTGGATTACTGCAATGAGGCCCAGGACAAATGTGATGTCAATGATGACCGTTCCGAGCACATCGCCAAACGCGAGTGTTTCGTGATTTTTGTGAGTCGCCCGAATGGAAAAAAGGAGTTCGGGCAGGCAGGTGCCGAGCGCGACAACAAGGAGGCCGACGAGCGCAGGGGTAACGGAGAAACCTTGCGCAAGGCGTCCCGCATAGAGAACGGCATAGTGCGCGGCGGCTCCCATCACGAGGAAGCTCACCGTGAGCATCGCGATATTTTTTGCGAGCGAGATGTTGAGTTTCTTGGGGAAGCGATGGTGCGACTCGCCGTCAAACTTCACGAGCGCCCAGAGGAAAAGGAAGCTTGAAAGAATTAAGATGATGCCCTCCGCGCGCGAGAAGTGCCCGTTGGATCCGAGGAGCAGCGGAAGCGTGAGAAACGCGAGGAAGAGGTAATCGTTTTTGATGAAGCTTGATTCCACGCGCAGCGCATGGGGCGCCAAAAGCGCCACCGCCCCAAACACAAAAGAGAGGTCGGCCACATTGGAGCCCAGAAGCGTGCCAAGGCCGATTTCCGGCACGCCCCGGAATGCCGAGATGATTGAGATGAATGTTTCCGGAAGGATTGAAATAAAGGAGACCACAAGAAAGCTCGTGAGGAACTCCGAGAGCCCGGCGCGGTGCGCGAGCGCCACCGATGCGCGCACTGCCCACGATGCGCTCTGCCCGATTGCAAATAGTAAGAGGAGAAGAAGGAGGAATTCGTTTACGAGATTCATGGATTTTCGAGTCGGTTATACCTGACTCTCAGTATAACATAACATCTCACTGTGGGAGGGTAGAGATAAAAGGTCTTTACAACGTGTGTAGAGTATATAGAGTAT
Organism: uncultured Candidatus Saccharibacteria bacterium; assembly: GCA_964501445.1. Taxonomy (GTDB): domain Bacteria; phylum Patescibacteriota; class Minisyncoccia; order Sungbacterales; family HO2-52-23; genus CAZCSJ01. Next base: position 32,499 of record CAZCSJ010000006.1, on the reverse strand, counting down.
ATAAAGAGCAGAGAAGACCGGAAAGTCGCCCCCCGGCCGTCTCCTTACGGAGATGCAGGTATGTGGGGATTGGGCGTCCCACCTCGTCTATTTATCGCGTGAAATGCAGAAAGCCGCTACTGCGGGCTTCTCCGAAAGGAGATGACAGATGGAGGAGTTGGCGACCTCCCGTGCGATAAATATGTTTTTTATTTCTGGATTTTTTATTAGACAGAGTGCGCAAATTAAGCTAATATTCAATCGCCACTTCGGAGTAATCCATTGTAGTGCCCGTAGTCGTCAATGGCCCCGTCAAACGGGGCCGAAGTCGTAGCAGGCCTTGCCCTCGTAGCTCAACGGTAGAGCGCTTGTTCGAAAAGCAAGAGAAGCTGGTTCAATCCCAGCCGAGGGCACTATCAGGATAGCGGTTTTTAATAAGATAAAATTGGGTAAAATACTAGCTACGAAGGTTGGGCGAAATTTTATAATACAAAAAAGGGACGTGCTTAAAGCAGCGGGCGAGTTGCTCACTAGTGGACAAAAAAGAAACATAGACAAGGTAATTAAACGAGTTACGAGACAATACGGCGAAGTCTTTAAACGGCTCGGCAAAGAATGAGAACCAAATCCATACCGGTTAACGAAGTTGAATACACCGCCTGTCAAGAACTCGTTTAGCACTCTTGACAGGAGAGTGCTAAATTCTTATAATGGGTTATTATGGTAGCCCATCCGCTCGGCGAGCGGCAAAAATCAATTCTCTCGGCGATTGTGGAGGAGTATGTCCGGAGCGCGCGGCCGGTCGCCTCCAAAGAACTTCAAAGGCGTGAAGAGTTTGATTTTGGACCCGCGACAATCCGAAATGAAATGCTCCGTCTTGACCGCTGGGGGTATCTGGAACAGCCGCATACTTCTGCGGGCCGTGTGCCGACCGACAAAGGATACCGGTTTTTTGTGGACCACCTGATTCAGGAGACGGATTTGCGCGCCGAGGAAGCGCATCTGCTCCGAGAGCTTTTTTTGATGGATGATGAAGAGGACTTTTTGAAAGAGTTTGGCAAGCGAGTGGCGCACATTTCCAATACCTTCACGACCGTCGGCAGGTTTGGCGACGATGCGGTCTATGATGCCGGATTCTCGGAGATTTTTGACGAGCCGGAATTTCGCAATGAACGCACACTCAAGATGTTTGGTAGGTTTATGGATGAGTTTAATGAATCGGTGCGCAGCTTCTTTGACAAGAGCGAAGAGGAGCGTATCTTTATTGGCGGTGAGAACCCAATGCGGGAAGGACGGGATTGTACGGTGGTGCTCTCCACATGGAAAAACAGAAAGGGCTCAGAAGGATTTTTTGCAATGGTCGGGCCGAAGCGTACGAATTATGGAAAGCATAGGGCGTTGCTTAATGGGATTAAACAATTTTCAGAGCACTATGGATGACGAACTTGAAGTAATTCCTGACGAGGAAGGGGAGGCGCCGGAACTCCAGGGGAAAATAAAGAAACTGAAAGCCGATGTGAAGAAATGCGAGATAGAAAAGAGAGAATATTTGGATGGCTGGCAGAGAGCAAAGGCGGACTTCATCAATTTCCGGAATGAGGAGGGAAAACGGATGGAGGATATGGCGCGTTTTATCACCGCGGGATTCGTTCAAGATGTATTGCCGGTGTTGGATAGTTTTGAACTCGCGTTGTCCGCCAGCCGGCGGAATGAATTACCGGCGGAGGTGGAGAGAGGTGTGCTTCTGATTCGTTCGCAATTCACAGATATATTAAAAAAACGCGGACTTGAGGAGATTTCAGCCGAAAAGGGTACTGTATTTAATCCGGAGAAACATGAAGCAGTTGGAGAGGTGGAGTCGGACGCGCCGGAAGGCACTGTGGCGGAAGTGGTACAAAAAGGATACATGCTGAGAGGCCGAGTTTTAAGACCGGCGCGGGTGAGATTATCGGTTGGTAAATAGTTACCTTAACAACATATTTTTCAAACGCGCTCGTCCGCTCCTGCGGCGTCCTCGCTCACTATTCGGCGCGCGGTCCGATGTACATCGGACTCCAAGCCGCGCGCCTCCATAATGGTTTGAAAAATATGTTGTTTCGGTCAAGATTTTATTAGAATAAATAATATATTTATGCCAAAAATTCTTGGAATTGACCTCGGCACGACGAACTCCGCAATGGCGGTAATTGAAGGCGGCGAGCCCAGGATCATAGAAAACAAAGAGGGGAATCGGACGACCCCTTCAATGGTCGCGATTTCAAAGTCGGGCGATCGGCTTGCGGGGCTTTTGGCAAAGCGGCAAGCGGTCACCAATCCGAAAAATACGCTCTACTCCATCAAGCGTCTGATTGGACGCAAGTTCAGCGATGCGGAGGTGAAGCGCGATTTAGAACTTTTGCCCTATGAATTGCGGCAAGCGGAAAATGGCGGGGTGGAAATAAAAATGGGAGACCCCTCGACAAGCTCGGGACAAGGCAAGTGGTATCGTCCGGAAGAAATCTCCGCAATGGTTCTCCAAAAGTTGAAGCATGATGCGGAAGAAAAGCTCGGAGAAAAAATTGAAGAGGCGGTCATTACCGTACCCGCATACTTTGATGATGCACAGAGAAAGGCGACACAGGCCGCGGGCGAGATCGCGGGTTTGAAAGTGCGCCGCATCGTAAACGAACCCACCGCGGCAGCGCTCGCATACGGATTCAATAAGAAGAAAGACGAGAAAATCGTGGTCTACGACTTTGGCGGCGGCACTTTTGACCTCTCGGTGCTTGAGGTCTCTGCCGATACGATTGAGGTAAAGGCAGTGGGCGGCGATACGCACTTGGGCGGCGATGATTTTGACCAGCGGATTATCAAGTGGATTGCGGATGAGTATAAAAAAGAGGAGGGGATTGACCTTTCTAAAGACACGTTAGCCCTCCAGCGTTTGAAAGAAGCGGCAGAAAAGGCAAAGCATGAGCTCTCCACCACACCGGAGACGGAAATCAATCTCCCGTTTATCACTTCGGGCGAATCGGGGCCCAAGCACTTGGTAATGAAATTCTCGCGCGCAAAATTGGAGGAGCTCGTGCGCGATATGATCGATAAATCGGTCGCGATCACAAGGCAGGTCGTGAAAGATTCCGGATTCTCGCTCTCCGACATACATGAAGTAATTTTAGTGGGCGGGCAAACTCGGATGCCCGCAATCATTGACGCAGTGAAGGGGCTTTTTAACGGCAAAGAGCCCAATCGTACCATCAACCCCGACGAGGTGGTGGCAATTGGGGCTGCGGTGCAGGCGGGGATTTTGCAGGGCGATGTGAAGGATGTGCTTTTGTTGGATGTGACCCCCTTGTCGCTCGGAATTGAAACGCTCGGGAGTGTGATGACAAAAATCATTGAGAAAAATACCACGGTGCCGACCGCGAAAACGCAGATTTTCTCAACCGCGGCCGACTCCCAGACATCGGTTGAAATCCATGTGCTTCAGGGCGAGCGCGCGGAGGCCTCTGACAATAAAACCCTTGCGCGGTTTATTTTGGACGGGATTCCTCCAGCGCCCCGCGGTATGCCGCAGGTGGAGGTTACATTTGATATTGACGCAAACGGCGTTTTGTCTGTGAAGGCAAAAGACAAGGCAAGCGGAAAAGAGCAGTCGGTTCGGATTGAAGCATCAAGTTCGCTTTCAAAAGAGGAGATTGAACGGATGAAAAAAGACGCGGAACTTCATGCTGAGGAAGATAAGAAAAAGCGCGAGCTCGCTGACGCCCGCAATATGGCAGATACTTTGGTCTACACTGCGGAAAAAGCGCTCCGCGACGCGGGCGATAAAGTGCCGGCAGAAGTGAAGTCAGATATTGAATCGAAAGTCGCGGCCGTCAAAAGTGTTAAAGACGGAAGCGACCTTGAAGCCATCAAACGCGCCTCGCAGGAGCTCTCGGCAGCGATGCAAAAGATCGGGGAGGCGATGTATAAGCAGGGAGGAGGCCCTTCGACAGGCTCAGGGAATACAGAAAGCGATAACGTCAAGGACGCAGAATTTGAGGAGAAGAAAGAGGAAAATAAATAAACCAAAAATCCCGCGCGATGCGGGATTTTTGGTTTATTTCTTCTTTGTATAATTCTCGTGCGCTTCCCGTATAATTGTGAGCGCTTTCTCTTTTGGTTCCCACCCCTTTACCTTTACCCATTTGCCGGGCTCAAGCTTTTTCATCTCTTCATAGAAGTGGGCGATTTCTTTGAGAATATGCGCGGGCACTTTTTCAAGAGAATCTATTTCGCTGTAGTGCGGATTTTTTGTCTGTACCGCAAGGAGTTTTTCGTCTTGCCCCTTTTCGTCTTCGGTAATAAGCACCCCGATAGGGCGTATTTCTACAACGCATCCGGGGAATGTCGGGCTGTCGGTGAGTACCATGACATCCAGCGGGTCTCCGTCGCCGGAGAGTGTCTGCGGGATGAATCCATAATCAAACGGCCAAAACATGGCGGTATGGAGCACGCGGTCAAGTTTTATGACATTTAACTCTTCATCCAGTTCGTATTTATTGTGCGTACCTTTGGGATTTTCAATTACCGCGGTCACGCGCTCCGGATATTTTTCTCCGATGGGGAGGGATTTGTAGTTCATAAATGAGAATAAAGAAGTAATCCTTCGACAGGCTCAGGAAATATCTCCCGAGTGAAGTCGAGGGAGCACCAAAGACTTAGGGAGTATATCTTGAGTATACTTATTTTTTATTCTCTTTCAAGGTGCTGTTAATGTCGAATGAACGTCGCCTGTACGGCATTTTCGCGGATGCCTTGAAGCTCGCGGCGCGTGAAGATTTTGTTTTTCTGGAGAAATGTGAGCTCGCGCCAGAGATTGGTATCGTGCATCTCCGGGCCGTCGCTGTTGATTGTTAATTTCACTCCCGCGTCATACAGCCGCCGGTAGAGGTGCTTCATTTCGCGGATATTTTTGATAACACCGATATTCAAGTTTGAGGTGGGGCAGAGCTCAAGCGTGATGCCCTGCTCTTTCAGTGCCCCCATGAGCCGTGTGTCGCGCGCCGCCAAGAATCCGTGGCCTATGCGATGCGGCTGGATTTTTTCTACGACAAAACGCATTTCATCAAGCGCTCCTTCCTCGCCGGTATGGATGGTAACCCCAAGCCCGCGTGCACGCGCATCCAAAAAGAGGTCAAGATATTTTTTGAGCGAGAAGCCCTTTGTGTACGGCCCCGCAATGTCAATGCCGATGATGCCCCGGCGCTGGTACTTCAACACCTTCTCATAAATAATTTCGTTTAACTTGTATGGGAATGAGCGGTCAAGCATCATGATGAGCCCTGCTGACACGCCCGGATATTCAAAGAGCGCTTTTTCCATGCCGCGGATCGCGGCAATGATGGTGTAGTCAAGGTCTCGTTCGCCCGCGCGGTTTCGCTTCATCGGGTTGAAGCGAAGCTCGTGGAGCACCACGTTATTTGCGCGGTATGCCCCGCCGATGGTGTTTTGCACGGTGAGTTCCATCGCAAGCGGGGAGGATTGGATGAGTTCTGTCCAATGGTATTTGTCGCGGTCAAGCGCAGTAACCCCCTTCACATGCGTGCCGCGGGGGATTGTGACCATTTTTTTGAATGTCCAGTAATCTTTCGTGGGGAGTGTGATGCCCTGGTCGTGCGCGAGCGTCCAGAGGACCGCGGGGTGCGCCGCACCTCCGAGGTGGCTGTGGAGGTCTGCAAGGGGAATCCGATCCGGATGTCCAAAAGGCTGCTTCATATTTTATGATTTTATGTTTTATGCTGTCGTACCCCGGGCATTTTTTTTAATAGAGGCGCTACGAGCCAGAAAAGAAGTCCCGAGAGCGTATAAAACCCCCAATGAATGATGAATGTGTAGATAAAGCCGTAGGGGACCATGAGAATGAGTGGGGGAAAAACGATTGCGGAAAGGAGAGCCGCGGTGGTGTGGTAAAGCCCCCAGAAACGTCCCTCAACAAAAACGAGCGGCACGTGGATGAGTCCGAAAAGCAGAGCAAACGCGCCAATGATTTGCGGGATCGTAAATCCCATCCGGTCAAGGGCCGCGACAAGGAGAATTACAAAAATTTGCTGATAGAGAATATCAAATGTTTTTGAAATGAGATAGCGGTAGTCAAATGTGAGAAAAAATGCAGACGGGTTTTTTCGTATGAGCGTGGTGGGCCGCCTGAGAAACAGGGGAGTGTAGTAGTAGATTGCAATATTCAAAAGAAATGCTGCCGCGAGAATCCCAAAAGGCAATTTGTCGTAGTCGGCGACAAAGAGCGCAAGGCGGTTCCCAAAAAGCCCGATAACCGTGATGATGACAAAAAGGAAATAGAGGGTCGTGACTTCGTGGTGGTCAATATAGTTGATGCCGCGCGAGAAGAGGTAGAAGAAAAAGAACGCCCATGTGCCAAACCACATGAGGATGAGGAGGGTGGTGTGAGCGAGAAGTGCGGGTTCCATAGAACAATTTTACCCCATTGTACAAGAAAACGAAAATACTTTATAATAGCGATATATGAGCACCATTACTTTCTATATCATTCTCGGCATTCTTGCCGTTATCATCATTTGGGCGATTTGGGCCTATAATTCCTTTGTGGCGGGCCGGAACCGTATTGAGGAAGCGTGGTCGGATATTGAGGTGCAGTTAAAGCGCCGATATGACTTGATTCCTAACGTGGTGGAGACCGTGAAGGGCTATGCGACTCACGAAAAAACCGCGTTTGAAAACGTGACTGCCGCGCGAAGTGCGGCAATGGGCGCGCAAACTCCTACAGAGCATGCACAAGCGGAGAATATGCTTACCGGCGCCTTAAAATCGCTCTTTGCCGTGTCCGAGGCATATCCGGACTTGAAAGCCAACGCGAATTTCCTTGACCTTCAGCGGGAACTCGCGGACACGGAAAACAAAATTCAGGCAGCTAGACGTTTCTACAACGGCAATGTGCGCGACTATAACATTATGATGGAGACCTTCCCCCCAAACCTTATTGCCGGAATGTTTGGGTTTGCGAAACGCGAGTTTTTTGACCTTGACGACAAATCGCCCGCGCAGGAGGCGGTAGCGGTGAGATTCTGAATATAGGTTATGGAGCATGCACCCGCTAATTTCTCGGTAGAGAAAAAGACACTTTCAGATGCCGAATTAGAAGAGCTTTTGGATATAAAAAAATTTCGTGATATCGTCACCCATAATCTTCAGTTTGCGCAATCGGCCCATACGCTCGTAGAAAAGGATTGCGAAAGCATTTTAACGATACCGGATTTTGAAAAACGATTTCATTATGACGGTGCCATTATAACTAAAGAGGATCTCAATGATCCGACCAAGCGCTTTCATAAATTTTTTATCGCAGACGGGAGAACTGAAAAAAGGCAAGATGAGTATTATCTGCGAGGGGTACGGTATGTAACGTCATTGGATTCTAATTTAGAAGTACGTCAAAAATTAAGAATCTTGTCGCAGGATTTTATTGATGGCGTCAATAGTATTTCTACCGAAACACAAGGCCGAATTCTCTCGGGGGAGGATTTCCTATTGCAGTTGGGAGTCAATGATTATATAAAAAATGCGGCTGCCACTTTGTTAAATATATTGATATACAAGGAGAAAATTGATGAATTCAAACTAGACGATGCGCAATATCAAGATGCAAGGCGAAAAGCGGTTAGTACTGCCAGGCAATCTATCAGACTCTTTTATTCCCATTTAATTGGGAGACAGAGCGATTATGCCCACGCATTAGAAAATTTAGTTGCCAATCCAGACAGTATTTATGATATTGTTTCGTATATCGAAAATGAGTATGTATCAGGCAGTGTTTCTTCGAGATCATTCGTAAGGCCAGAAGCTTCCCATCCGTTAGTTGTGGCGTCTGCAGTATATAATATGGCAAAAAAGATTCCGCAAACCGACACTATTGTCGGAATGCCAGTCGGTGGTACGGAACTTGCCTTCGCCTTACAATACGCTTACTCGTTAATAAAAGATAACGAGCCCGATGTATTAGTCCTTCCTTTCTCGTTGCATTCAATTAAAAAATTTACACATCGTAAAGATGTATCAAAAAATGAAGTCACCGCATACTTGCGGCAGCATGACCCCTTATTAAACGGAAGACAGGTTCTACTTGCCGACGATAACTCATCAACGGGGCGCACCTTACAAGGTGTGCATAATTTAATTTCTTCGGTGACAAAACCACATAAAATTATGGCTACTGTCGCGGAAATAGATATTATCCGATCGCTTCTTGATAAAAAGAATAGAAAACGAACAAATATAGCTACCCCATCGGTTTATGAATATGCAACTAATATATTGCCCGTATCAAAATATATAAAGCCTAAGCATGATATGAAAGAACTTTCAGAGAAAAGAAAATTAATAGCATTTTACGAAGAAAAACTAAAAGCCGCAGGAACCGCTAACGAACGGATCACCTATGAGATGTTTCTTAAAAATCTTAAGGAACCAACGGAAGAAAAACTTGATCAATTAAATGAAAGAAATGCGATTCTTTCATTTCGCCACACGTTTCTTTCTAATTTCTATATTATTCCCATTATCTATCAAGGCGTAAAGTATCCTTCGGTAGAGCACGCATATCAAGATCAAAAATTTACCCCCGAAGCGCTTGATAAAGTTACGGCGAGACAATTAGAAGAAATAAATGAGGTTCTAAAAATGCGTGGACACCCCCATTCCATAGACAGTATGCACGAAGTATTTAGAGATCCGAATAACTCATCAGGGAGCGTGAAAGTAATTGCAGAGATGCTACGGGAATGGGGATATGTACGAAGGGGGTGGGATGATGATAAAATGGTTCTCATGATCGACCTCTTGAAACAAAAATTCACAGACCCAATTCTTATGCAGCATTTGAAAGAAACAGAGGGTAAGTATCTTGTAGAGGGTAATACATGGGATGATACTTTTTGGGGTATATGTAATGGACGGGGCCGTAACTTTCTCGGTCACATCCTTATGTATCTGCGTGAACATGGAATAAATAAAAATTATTAGAAACTATATGGCAACCCTTTATACACAGCAAACTCGAAACATTTTCAAAACATGGCTTTTGATGGCCGTGTTTTTCGGCGTGGTCATTGGCATTGGCTGGGTGTTTGCCCAACTCTACGGTGCGCCCGAGATTCTCTATTTTGCGGTGTTTTTCAGTATCCTGATGAATGTCATCAGTTACTGGTTTTCGGATAAAATAGTTCTGGCGCTCCATCGCGCCAAACCCGTTGATTTCAATGAAAATCCGGAGCTCTACCGCATTTTGGAAAATCTTTCCATTACCGCAGGCCTCCCGATGCCAAAGTTCTATATTATTGACGACCCGGCGCCCAATGCCTTTGCCACGGGACGCAATCCCACGCACGCGGTGGTGGCGGTAACAACGGGCATTTTGGAGCGTCTCAATCGCTCGGAGCTTGAAGGCGTGCTCGCGCACGAGCTTTCGCACATCGGCAATCGCGATATGCTGATTTCAACCGTTGCAGTGGTGCTCGTAGGATTCATTTCCATCATTTCCGACATGTTCTGGCGCGCGCAGTGGTTTGGTTCCAGAGACGATAACAATCGTTCCAATGCGCTTATTCTTCTTATCGGCCTTGTGTTTTCCATCTTGGCGCCTTTGATTGCGCAGTTGATTCAGCTTGCAATCTCCCGCCGCCGCGAGCTTTTGGCCGATTCCTCGGGCGCGCTTCTTACGCGCTATCCGGAGGGGCTTGCATCTGCCCTGCAAAAAATCGCTGATGATCCGCGCACCATCCGCACTGCAACCAACGCCACCGCGCATCTGTTTTTTGAAAATCCATTCGGTGCTGACCACAAAAAGACCCATTGGCTTATTCGGATGTTTTCCACCCACCCGCCGTTGGAGGATAGGATAAAGGCATTGCAGGGGATGAGGGTGTAAATAAAAAGGCATATGCGGGATACAACTGTAACCATGGCAGTATTGAAAAGACGAGTTGCAGATTTTGTAGACGAACGCGGCTGGCATCCGCCCGCAAAGAATTTGGCGGTGTCTATAGTAATTGAGGCCGCCGAACTTTTAGAAAAGTTTCAGTGGGACGGGTATCGGGACTACGAGAAGAAGTCAAAGGCGCAAATGCAGGAGATTGCCGACGAGCTTGCGGATGTCTTGATTTACTGTTTGCAATTTGCTACGGAGTGCGATATTGATATTGCGGGGGTGGTGGAGCGGAAGTTGAAGAAAAACGCAAAGAAGTATCCGGCACACCTTTTTCGCGGCAATAAAAACCCCTCGCTGGCGTATTATCGCCTCAAGAAGAAACACCGTAAAAAGTAAGCTGGATATTCTGTGTTTTTCATGGTAATATAAAATATATGACGACACTCACCATACCAAAAGCGCTTGCAAAAAAGGGGGAACTTGTTTTGATTCCGCGTAAGGAGTATGAGGAACTTTTACAACGGAAGAAGATACGGACATTCCGCCCCACGCAAGCAGAAAAACGCGAACTTGAGGCAGCGCGTCGTGACAGGGCGG
>CAZCSJ010000006.1:0-21991 GCA_964501445.1 uncultured Candidatus Saccharibacteria bacterium | reverse complement strand
GGCCGGTAAATATATTACTCTTGAAGAGTTACGGCATGAATTGGCGCGTGGAGGTACGCGATAAGGCACGGAAAGCGTGTCATAAGATCCCGCGAAAAGATAAAAAACGAATTGAAGCGGTACTATTAGAATTGGCATCCGACCCCTTTGGTGGAGATACAGAGAAAATGGGAGGAGAAAAAAATATATGGAGGAGACGAGTGGGATCCTATCGTCTGAAATTTGAGTTATTTCCAGACGAGAGAGTGATTTTTGTATATCAGATTGAACGAAGAACTTCCTCCACATATTAAAATAATGGAGGCGTCGCATAGTGGCCTAGTGCACTGCCTTGGAAAGGCAGCATACCGCAAGGTATCGGAGGTTCGAATCCTCCCGCCTCCGCCAGTTAGGAAAGGAATCGCCAATATGAAACCACAATTCACCATCGGCATATTTGGAATTATTTTTGATGAACAGAAGCGAATTTTGCTTTGTCGTAGACGCGATTATGACTTATGGAATTTGCCCGGCGGGACTATGGAAAATGGCGAGTCGCCGTGGGACGGCTTGAAACGAGAAGTAAAAGAAGAAACTGGTTTGGAAGTTGAAATTTCCAAGTTGGCGGGAGTCTATAGCAAACCAAATAAAAATGAAATTGTCTTTTCTTTCATTTGTAAAAAAATTGGTGGCAAAATTACGCTCAACGAGGAAGCCGATAAAATTGAATTTTTTGAAATTGATAAACTCCCGCCAAATACTTCCCCAAAGCAAGTTGAAAGAATCAGAGACGCGATTGCAGATGATAGAGAGGCAATTTTCAAAGTCCAAATTGGAAAGTCGTCAATCGAATTGATAAAGGAAGGAAAACTCTGAAAGAATTTGTTGCTCCGTACTACGCTAAAGCCAAGATATAACAAATATGAAAATCACACTCTGCGGAAGTATTGGATTTTATAAAGAAATGGAGTCAGCCAGAGATGATATGGTAAAGCATGGCCACGAAGTAAAAATACCTGAGCTCGCCCTTGAAGTTCCGCAAGAATTTGGAGGTGGTAAGAAAGTCTACTTTGGTCAGTACATTGAACAGAATGGTGGCATTGATGCGTTTCCAGCAGGACACGAGATTTGGAACCTTAAAGAAGGAGCAATTAACGATCATTACAAAAAAATTGATTGGTGTGATGGAATTTTAGTCGTCAACCATGAAAAAAGAGGTATTGACGGATATATTGGGGGCAATACCTTGATTGAAATTGGTGTTGCTTTCTATCTCAAGAAAAAGATTTACATATTGAATCCGGTTTCATCAGAGCTTTCTCATAAACAAGAGATAATGGGGATGAAGCCGGTAATTATCAATGGCGATTTATCTCGCCTCGTTTGAAAATGCCCCTTTTTACTATTAGAGGTATCGTGGTAAAAAATATCGGCAGGGGAGGGGATCTTGGATTCCCCACGGCAAATCTTCGGTGCCTTGACGAGATTCCAGAAGGAATTTATACCGGAGAAACAGAAGTGATCGGCCGCGAGGGCCTGTTGCCCTCGCTTGTGTTTATCGGTAAAGCCCTGACGTTTGGTGCACAGGAACGATTCACCGAAGTGCATATTTTGGATTTCTCGGATGTTCTCTACGGAAAGGAACTCCGCGTAACGGCTTTGCAAAAAATCCGCGATAATCAGAAATTTGATACCCAAGATGATCTGATTGCCGCGATGCGGGAAGACGAACGGATTGCGCGTAAGTTTTTCGCAACTTGAGTGAGAATCGATAGTCTCTATTCTAATCTAAGGACCATCTTGTAATGACCATCTTGCCCTGCAAGCTCTTAAAAGTTAAAGATTGCATATAGATGCTATAGCATCTATATGCAATCTGGATATGTAGTGTTAAAAAATGTTAGAATAAATTATCTATGTTCACAGGAATCATTCGCACAGTAAGTCCCGTGGTAAAGGCCGAGAAGAAAACCTTGTTTGCTGGTAGGCAGGGTGGCTCGCTTTTTTTGACGATTCAAACGCCCAAAGGTTGGCGCGTGCGCACGGGCGAGTCAATCGCAACCGACGGCGTGTGTCTTACGGTTGCGCGAGTGGGGAAGGGGAGGTATACCTGCGAATTGATGACTGAGACGCTGCAAAAGACCTATTTTGGCGTGTGGATGCCCACGCGCGTGAATCTTGAGAAATCCCTACATCTCAGCGATCCGCTTGACGGGCATCTAGTACTCGGGCACGTGGATACAATCGGCCGCATCAAAAAAATTCAAAAACAGCCGTCGGGGGTTTTATACACGTTTTCTTTTCCAGAAGAATTCGCGCGGCTCGTTGTGCCGAAAGGCTCGATTGCAGTTGACGGCATCAGTTTGACCGTCGTGGATGCGGCGAGGGACTGGTTTTCCGTGAGTTTGGTGGAGTATACTTTGAAGCATACGGCGATTCGCTACAAAAGGACGGGGGAGCCGGTTAACCTTGAATTTGATATAATAGGGAAGTACTTAGTTCGGCTGTATGGCACAGGGGGTCCGAAATAGTAAAGAGTTTACTAACACATAACCACACATATATGGGGTATATATGGATTATCGGAATACTTTTTTTCCTCGTCGTGCTGGGTCTTCGAATTGTCCAGCAGTATGAAAAGGGCGTGGTGTTTCGGCTTGGGCGGATCGTCGGCATAAAGAATCCGGGGCTCAACTGGATTATTCCGATTATTGACCGGCTGCAAAAAGTGGATTTCCGAACCGTCACGCTCGCAATTCCGCGGCAGAAAATTATTACCAAGGATAATGTATCCATGGATATATCGGCCGTTGCCTACTACCGCATTACGGATTCGGTAAAGAGCATTGTGGAGATTGAAGATGTGCGTTCAGCAATAAATCAGATTGCGCAGACCTCTATGCGAAATATTGTCGGCCGCTTCCAGCTTGATGAGATTTTGAGCGAGCGCGAGACGATTAATAAAGAAATTACCCGGGTTTTGGATTCGCACACGGAAGGATGGGGAGTGGCGGTGCCTGTGGTGGAGATTAAAGATATTGAGCTTCCGGAGGGCATGCAGAGGGCCATGGCAAAACAGGCGGAAGCGGAGCGCGAGAAGCGGGCAAAAATTATTGCCGCGGAAGGGGAATTTCTCTCTTCGCAAAAGCTCGCGGATGCGGCAGATGTAATTGCCGCGCACCCGATAGCGCTCCAGCTCCGAAACCTCCAGACCATGGCCGAAATCAGTATTGAGAAAAATTCCACCATTATATTCCCGGCGCAACTCATGAGTACGATTGAGGAGATTAAACGATTTATGGCAAAAGAATCTTCATTAAAAACATAACATGGACCTCATTTCGCTTTTACTTCAAATCTTTTGGGCGATCATCGGCGTCATTACGCTGATCCTCAATTTTTTGATCCGCGCATTCCAGTGGCTCTTGGGGTTTTTCAACACGTTCTTTTGAGTGATTGACGAATTGCAGGGATCGTCCTATTTTATCTTGTAAGAAGGAGGTACTTTGTGATGAGCAGGTTTGATCTAGTGATGACTTTCGGTCTGTTGGTTTTTATCGCAGGGGTCGCGGAAGACGCGGGATTATTGCCCGCGGCGCGTACCGGGCGCATCAAGAAACCGGAGTTCTTATCAACGCCGAGCCCGTCTCCGACGGCGACTCCCGCATCGAGACCCACGCCCACCCCTTCTAAAGAAGATGATGGTGAGGTGGTTCTCGCTTCGATCGTGATATACAGGGGCTGACTGTGGATGGGTATCCAATAGGGCTGGTGTTTTGCACCGGCCCACCTGTTTTATAGGAGAGAGGATTTATTCTTTCAACGGATGGAATTTTCTATGCGTTTTTTCCGCATAGCGATCCGAGCCGTGGACATAACGGGTTGTGGTATCAAGCGATTCGTGGCCAAGGAGGATTTGGAGGGCCGCGGGGTTGGCACCGCTCTCTGCCATATATGTTGCAAACGCATGGCGGATGCCGTGTACCGTGATAGGAATATTCAATCGCAGAAGTTCGCGGTATTTTTTTACGCGTTCTTCTAAATAATTTGGGGAGATCCGTTTCTCTTTCTTCCCCACATTTTTACCGCGGTAGGGGATGAAGATATAGGGAGAGGGGTGCGGACCTCGGATTTTCATATACGCCTTGATCTGTTTTTTTGCGCGAGGCGTTAAATACACAAATCGCTCTTTTTTACCTTTGCCGCGGATGAACACTCGGCCGGTATCATCAATCTGGCTTATTTTCAAACTCAAGAGTTCGGATATTCGCATGCCGGTGGAGAAGAGGGTTTCGAGCATCGCACGATTGCGCGATGCTACGGTTTCATTTTTTTCAAGCTTTTGAGGGGATTCAATCAGGTGCAGGACATCATCAAATTCCGATACCCGCAGGTGTTTTCGCTCGGTTTTGGAAAGTTTTACCATATCCGGCGATACGGGCGACTCATAGTCCATTTCGGTAAGGAATTTGAGGTAGGAGCGAAGGGCGGAGAGCATCCGGTTCATGGAGAAGCTTGAAAGGCGTTTTTCTGCAGTTTCGGATTTCGGGGTTTTGCGGTCGCGGGAGATGAGATAGGCTTTATAGTGTAAAAGTGTCATCTTGCTTACGTGGGAGAAGGCAATGTCGGAGTCGGCAAGGAAATCCTCAAATACTTTGAGATCGCGCTCATAGTTATAGATCGTTTCAGGGGAGTAGTTATTGGTCTGGAGATTTAAGAGAAAATCGTCTAGATGCGGGAGCCCTATGACCATATATAAGTGAAATATTGAAGTGAGTATAATATCCCTTACACTCAGTTTATAATATGGAAATGCGAGTGTGCAAGTAGAGATTATCCACAAGCACTTCTTCGTGATATAGTACATGCATCATGCGCACGTCGTATTCGGTAATCCAAACGTATCTCCAGTGCCCGCAGAAGTATAAATTTGAGGCAATTGATAAAATTCGGATGCCCAAATCCCGCGAGGCGATTTTTGGGACGCTCATCCACAGCGCCCTTCGTTTCATGTTTTCCCGCGATCCCCTCTTTCCTACGTTGGATGAAGTGGTACATCGTTTCCGGCAGGGGTTTTTGCAATCGCGCGAAGCGTTTGAAGCGGAATCAAAGAATGATCCGTTGAAGCTTCCGTGGACTGCTGAGGAGCAAAAAATTTATCTGGAGCGCGGGATAAAAATGCTCAAAAATTTCTACGAGAGAAACGCGCCGTGGAATTTCAGCGTGGTGGATCTGGAATCGCGTTTTGAAATTACCCTTGCCGATGAAAAAACAGGCACCATACATATTCTTGCCGGTATCATGGACCGGATTGATAAAACGCACGAGGGCGCATATGAAATTATTGATTACAAAACCTCCAAACGCATGCCCTCGCAGGAGAATATTGATAACGACCTTCAGCTTTCGCTTTACGCCATGGGTCTTCAGAAACGCTGGCCGCATTTGAAAACCGAAGATGTCAAATTAAGTTTATACTTCCTCGCCCATCAAGAAAAATTGAGCACAAAGCCGACTCCCCACTCGGTTGAGCGCACCAAGACACACGTACTCGCTGCCATTGGTGAAATTGAGACGCGCATCGCCGAGAAAAAAGATTTTGAGCCAATGCCCGGGCCGCTTTGCGACTGGTGCGCGTATAAACCCATGTGTCCGGCGTGGAAACATCTTTACAAGAAGCAAGTAGTAAGTAGTAAGGAGCAAGGCAAGATAGAAGATACTTTACGGGAATACTTTTCGCTTAAATCACTCACCCAGCAAAACGAAAAGCGGATTGATGAATTGCAGGCGTATATAAAAGACTATATGGACGCCGAGGGGCTCACGCGAGTATTTGGCGATCAGGGAACAGTATCAAAAAAAATAGTCCAGCGCTATGAGTACGATTTTGAGAAAATTAAAACCATCCTCTCCCCCATCGGCAAATGGGAGGAGGTGTTGAAAGCGGATGCCACGAAACTTCAGAAGGTGATGCGCGAGGTGCCAGAAGAGATCCGGCGTGCGATCGAAGACGCGCGGCGCGTGGAGAAAGAATACGCGGCGCTTCACGCGTCATTTAATAAGTCGGTTCCGGAAGGAGATACTGTTTAACTCATTTTCAACATTCCAACATTCTGCAGAATGTTGGAATGTCTGTAATAATGATACGTCAAAATTTACAGCCCCTCGCAGTTCCCGGCGGGCTTGTATCCTTTTGCCTCCGCCTCTTCCCTACTCTGAAACCAAACTTTATTTTCCTCTTTGATTTTTTGTGCGCCCGGGCACCACGGGTAGTGATAGGCGGTCCCGTTTTTTGACGCAACGAATTGACCCTGTGAATTACGAATTACTGGAGTTGGATTACGGACCACGGAAGCAGTACTTTTTGTCCCATAATTCTTACTTCTTAATTCATAATTCTCCATCACGGTGATCGGCTCCTTCACGGGCCAGACCGCTGACAACCGCCCCAATCCAAACCCCGCCATGCCGGTGAAGAATATGAGAGCGGCGATGAAGAGGTCTTCTTTATGTTCTGCAAGCCACGAGTTGACTTTTCCGAGAGTATCAGATACCATAATTCATAATTCTTGATTCATAATTCTCGTCTATGGCACATACAAAATCTGCGGGTGCGGGCAAGTTTGGCCGCGACTCGCAGCCAAAATATCTTGGTGTAAAGCGATCCGACGGCCAGAAAGTGAAGACCGGGGAAATTGTGATTCGCCAGCGCGGTTCAAAATTTCTCGTGGGCGAAGGGGTGAAGCGCGGAGGCGATGACACGCTCTATGCGATGCGTCAGGGTGTGGTAAAATTTACCACCCGTCGGAAAGTGCGGTTTGACGGGACTATCCGTACTGCCAAAGTAGTGAGCGTCCTCTCCCCTACTTCTTAGCGGCGGCTTTGATAAACTCGCGAAACAAAGGGTGCGGCTCCAAGGGCCGCGATTTAAATTCGGGGTGGAACTGCGTTCCCATGAAGAACGGGTGGTCTTTGAGTTCAATGATTTCAATGAGATTCCGTTCTGGATTGACGCCGGAGAACACCAACCCCTTTTTTTCAAGCATATCGCGATAGGCGTTGTTCACCTCATAGCGGTGGCGGTGCCGCTCGCTTATGAGTTTTGCCTGATACGCGCGGTGTGCGTTCGTTTTTGATTTTACCTCACACATATATGCTCCAAGGCGCATGGAGCCGCCCATCCGTTTCTCCTGGATGTTTGCAAGCTGTTCGGGCATGGTGTCGATCACGGGGTGTCGTGTCGTCGCATCAATTTCGGTGGTGTGGGCTCCTTTAATCCCGCAGACGTTTCGTGCAAATTCTATTACGGCAAGCTGCAAACCGTAGCAGAGGCCGAGAAACGGGATTTTTTGTTTCCGGCAGTATTCTATCGCTTTTATTTTTCCTTCCACTCCCCTTCCCCCGAATCCGCCCGGGACAATGATGCCGTCATACGTTTTGAGTTCCTTGAGATTTTTTGATTCGCGCTCATACGCTTCTGCGTCAAGCCATGATATCAACGGCGCGCGTCCCACATGCCACGAGGCGTGCTTCACTGCTTCAATGACGGAAATGTAGGAATCGGTCAACGTGAATGCGCCCGTGCCAAAGTATTTCCCGACAATTCCTATTTTCACGGTGCGCTTCAGGCGCCGCACGCGATTCACGAATCGCGTCCAGTCGTTCACACGCGCGCGTCTGGTTTTGAGGCCGCACTTTTTGAGTAGGAGATCCCCCAGCGTATCGCGTTCAAACATGAGCGGAAGTTCATAAATGAGCTGTGTGTCGGGTGCGGAAATGACGTCTTCTTCCCGAACATTGCAAAACACCGCGAGTTTGCGTTTGCGCGGCTCATCGATCCGGAGCGATGAGCGTGCGATGATGATGTCGGGCTGCACTCCTGCCGCACTCATCGCGCGGACCGCATGCTGGGTGGGTTTTGTTTTCATTTCACCAAGGTTTTGGGGCACCGGCAGATAAGAGACGAGCACAAAGAGAATGTCTTGCGGCCGCGCGAGGTGCATCATCCGCGCAGCTTCCAAAAAAAGAATATTTTCATACTCCCCTACTGTTCCTCCTACCTCAACCAGCATAAAATCAGCGCGAGCTTTTTCTGCCGCGCGCTCGAGCCGTCGAATGACTTCTTGGGGGATATGGGGCACCACTTGGACGCACTTCCCGCCGTAGCCAAGATTCCGTTCGCGGGCAATCACGGTGGAGTAGATGAGGCCCGTCGTCATGTAGTTATCACGCGGAATGTCTTGAGCAAGAAACCGTTCGTAATTCCCTATATCCTGGTCGCACTCCATGCCGTCATCGGTCACAAACACCTCTCCGTGTTCCACGGGATTCATAGTGCCGGCGTCTATGTTCACGTAGGGGTCGATTTTTGCGGCACTCACCCGAAATCCCCTGCTTTTCAAAATTCGGGCGATGGAAGCGGTTGCAATCCCCTTCCCGATGCCCGACATCACGCCGCCGCAGATGAAGATGTATTTAGTCATACGCGATGCTAATATACTAATGCATACTAATTATACTAATCCTCCTTACTATTCGTATCATTGGTATAATTCGTATATTCGCATCGTATTATTCCGCTTCCACCACCACTTTTATTTCTCCTTTGATGCCGTGCGGAAAATTAAGAGATACCGTGTGTTCCCCCGTGGTCTTGATGTGTTCATCAAGCGCGATCCACTCCTTCTCCACCGATATTTTTTCACGCCGCAACGCGTCTGCAATATCGCGCTCACTCACCGAACCAAACGTTTTTCCCTTTTCCCCCAGTTTCATCTTGAAGCGGAGGGTGAGTCCGGCAATGTGTTCTGCCTGCGCGCGATAGTCCGCTTCGTCTCTCGCGCTTTTGTGTTCTTCCCGGCTGCGTTTTTCATCAAGGGATTTCAGCGCATCGGCCGTTGCGGGAATCGCCAGGCCCCGCGGCAGGAGGAAATTGCGTGCGTAGCCGTCGCTCACATCCCTGATATCATATTTTTTACCCAAACGTCGGATATCATTTGATAAAATTACCTTCATAACAGATGTTTTTGAATTAGGAATTAAGAATTATGAATTAAGGGAACGGCCGAGACCATAATTCCTAATTCGTACTTCATAATTCATAGTCCTTTCAGTATCTCAATCCCCTTTTCCAAAATTGGGTCTTTTACGGGATCCTGGTCTTCTTCCTTTGGGAGTTCTACTGTGACATCCGGTTCAAGTCCCTTGCCGTTAATTTCCTCGCCTTTGGGCGTCAGCCATTTGGCAATCGTCACTTTGAGCGATGAGCCGTTGGGAAGATTTATTACTTCCTGCACCGATCCCTTTCCAAATGTTTTTGTCCCGATAAGTGTGATGCTCTTGGTGTCTCGGAGAGCCCCTGCCACAATTTCGGAAGCCGATGCGGACCCTTCATTGACGAGCACTACGGTGGGGATCGTTTCAAGAAGCTTGAATCCTCGGGAGCGATGGATATTTTCATTGCCATCGGCAAATTTTTCCCGCACCACGACGTCGCCCGAAGGCAGAAACCAGCTCGCAATATCCACCGATACCTCAAGAAAGCCGCCGGGGTTATTTCGCAGATCCAGGATGAGTTTGGTGGAGCCGGAGTTGAGAAACTCCTGCAGGGCCTTGCGGAATTCGTAGGGCGCAGTTTCGGTGAAACTGTGGAGTTTGATCACAAAAATTCCGCCTTCTTTCTTTTCGGTCGTGAGTACCTGTATCTTTATCGTATCCCGGACGATTTCAAAATCTTTTGGGGCGCTGAAACTGTCTCGGAAAATTGTGAGTATGACTTTCGTTCCTTTCTGTCCACGGATGAGGCGCACCGCTTCGTCAAGCGCCATATCCGCGGTGCTCGTTGCGTTGATTTTCAAAATTTTATCGCCGGATTTGAGCCCCACGCGTTCCGCAGGCATTCCTTTGAGAGGTGCGATGATGGTGATAGTGTTTCTCCGGATGCCGATTTCCGCCCCGATGCCGTCAAATGATCCCTTGATGTCCTGCTGGAACTGTTTGGTTTCGGCGGGCGGAAGGAACTCGGTATACGGGTCTTTGAGCGACTTCACGAGGCCCTCCACCGCCCCGTAGACAAGATCCTGGCGGTCTATTTTGTCTTTATCAACGTATTTTTCTTCAAGCCGCGACCAGACATCCCAGAAGAGATTGAAGTCGATCTGTTGAAAATTGTGCGCCGGCTCTTGCCCCGCGACATTCAGCACTTTTTCCACCGCAGGGCGGTTCTCAAAGCCGTACCATGCGCCGGCCGCAAATGCCGCGCCGATAATCGCAAAGGCAAGGGCGATCAGTCCTATGCGTTTCAAGTGATCGGTATTGAGACGGGGCATAACCATTCCATTATCTCTTTTTTGTGCGGCGTGGTCAACTTTTTTTATGCGAGTCCGAGCAGTCCGTTCAGTTCATAGATATCGCCCGCGCCCATGATGAGGACCACATCTGACGGGTGGACTTCTTCAAAAAGGAGATCGCGTGCGGCTTCAAACGAATCAAGATGCGAGACATTTTTCCCGCGTGTGAGGAGCGAATGCGCGAGCTTCTCCGAGTTGACTTTTGCCTTTGCGGTTTTTGTTTCTCTGCCCGCGACGTCGTAGACCGGCAAAAGAACCACGCGATCGGCCATGTCAAATGCCGTGAGAAAATCTTCCCAGAGATACGAGAGCCGTTGGTACTGATGCGGCTGGTACACGCACCAGATGCGCCGCAGGGGAAAGCGCTCGCGTGCGGCCTGGATCGTTGCCTTTATTTCGGTCGGGTGGTGGCCATAGTCGGTAAAAAAGAACGCCTCGTTGAGGACACCTTTGAATTCAAACCTTCGCCAGGTGCCGCCAAAACGCGCAATGGCGTTTAGAATATGGGCTTTTTGGATTCCCAAAAGTTCGCCTACGCGGTATGCAGCCATCGCGTTTGACACATTGTGCGTGCCCGGGACGCGAAGCGCGTCCCGCACCTTCATCGTTTCTTTATCTTTGAGCGAGTACCAACGGACGAGTTTTTTAAATTTGCCTGCAACTTTTTTGAGGCGCGGGTCGTCGGCATTTGCCACAATCGCGCCCTCCTTCGGGACGCGCGCAAGATATTTCGCAAATGCCTCTTCCACGCGCGCCACGGTTTTATAGGTATCAAGGTGGTCGGCATCAATGTTGGTGACGACCGCGATCAGCGGGTGGTATTTCAGAAACGATCTATTCCATTCATCCGCTTCAAGGAGGAGGTACCCGCTTTTTCCTTTTCGAAAGTTTGAATTGCCAAACTCGCGGATCTTCGTTCCCACGATCACGGTAGGATCGCAATATCCTTCTTCCAGGACCAGTGCCGCCAATGCCGTGGTGGTGCTTTTCCCGTGGGTCCCGGAGACCGTGATGGTGCGGTGATCTTTGGTAATCGCGCCAAGCGCTTGCGGATAGCTCTGGGCGGGAACGCGGCGCTCGCGCGCGGCAGTAAGTTCCGGATTATCCTTTGGTACCGCAGGCGTGTAGATCACGCGCGACGCGTCTTGCGGGAGATTACTTTTTTTATGCGCGCCGCATACGATTTTTATTCCGAGCGTTTCCAGTTCATCCGTGATTTCCGAATGCGTCAAATCAGATCCGCTGATAGCGGCCCCTTTGGAAAGATAATATTTCGCAAGTGCGGAGACCCCGATACCTCCGATGCCAATGAAGTGGATACGCATGTGGAAATAGTATCATAATTCTGCTATATTTTATACATGAAATGGGAGCCGGATACCAAGCTCCATTCCCGCGCGCATGTGCTTGCGGATGATATGTCCAAGGCTCTTGGCGAGCCAAAGCGTTTTGCCGCATATCTGGGTATTGCGGAATTGTATGACGAATCGGATCTGCGCGGACTGCTTCGGGTTGTCTTAGAAAAATCCGATCTGCCCCGCGAGGCGCGCGGTAAATATTTTTTTGCGGCTCTCCGAGGCCTCGTGAAAAAGCAGGGCACCCGCGTATCAAAAAGAAAGAAGAAAAAGAACCATGGGAAAAAAACTGCCAATCGTACAACTCCAGGAAAAAGTGCTCCGCAAAAAAGCGCGGGAGATCCCGCGTGATGCGATCCGCCAGAAAAAAATCCAGCAGCTCATCGCGGATATGAAGGCGACCATTGCCGCTACTCCCGACGGCGTGGGGCTTGCGGCACCCCAGGTCGGAGAGCCGCTCCGCCTTTTTATTGTGTCCGAAGAGGCAGAGATGATAGATGCGGCATCAAAAAAAGGATACGAGCGGCGTCCTCAGCAATCGCCGGACGAGGTGCGGGAGAAGCCCTATGAGGAAAAAGAATGGGACTATTATGTGTTTATAAATCCTGTGGTAAAGAATCGCGCGCGCCGGATGGATGAGGGCGTGGAGGGGTGTCTCTCGGTGCGAGGAAAGTTCGGCACTGTGAAGCGGTATGAAAAAATTACGGTGGAGGCGTACGACGAACACGGGCGAGTGCGTACATGGGGCCGCTCGCGCTTTTTTGCGCGCGTACTCCAACATGAACTTGACCATCTTGAAGGGACGCTTTTTATTGATAAGGCGCGCGATGTGGTGGATGCGCAGAGACGTGAATTATGAATTATGAATTAAGAATTAAGGTAGTGTTTTTCGGAACATCCGATTTTGCAGTTCCTGCGCTTGAAGCGCTCTTTCGGAACGGGTATGAGATTGTCGCAGTCGTGACGAATCCCGATGAACCCGCAGGGCGGAAAAACATTCTTACTCCCACGCCGGTGAAGGCATATTTACAGAAGCAAGAAGCAAGAAGCAAGAAGCAAGGGATACGGATTTTTCAGCCCGCAACTCTGGATCGTAATTTTCTTCTAGAAATTTCTGATGTAGACCCCGATCTCATAGTTGTGGCGGCATACGGGAAAATAATTCCCAAAGGGGTTCTTGATATCCCAAAGCGCGGCGCACTCAATATCCACCCCTCTCTCCTCCCCCGTTGGCGCGGACCTTCACCCGTGCAATATACGATTTTGAATGGGGATACAGAGACAGGGGTAACTATTATAAAAATGGATGAGTTGATGGATCATGGGCCGATCGTTGCTGTGCAACGATTGGGAATTTCGAAAACGACCTATCAGGAACTTCATGATCTATTGGCAAAACTCGGAGCTGAATTACTTATTGATACTTTGCCGAAATATCTTGCGGGTGAAATTATTCCAATTCCGCAAGACGACCCCAAGGCCACATATTGCAAAAAATTAACAAGAGAAGACGGCCGTATTGATTGGTCGCGAAGCGCCGAAGAGATTGAACGGATGGTGCGGGCATTTACCCCGTGGCCGGGCGCGTGGACTATCTGGCCGGACAGTGGTGCTGCGCTGCGCCGCCTCCGGATTGAATCCGCAGAGGCGGTTCCCGATGAGATTTCCGAGGGCGGTTTTGGTTTTATATCAGAGACCGCCTCGCATCCTCTTTTGGTCAAAACCGGCCGCGGATCTCTTGCGGTTCAAACACTCACCATTGAAGGCAGAAAAACAGCTTCCGCCCCCGCTTTTCTCCGCGGCAACAAAGCAATTCTTGGAGCCATCCTTGTTTGATGTCTTTTGATGCCTGAAAGATTGCATATAACCGCTATAGCATCTATATGCAATCTTTCGCATGTTCATTTCTACTTGTACTTCTTGCACCTGGTGTGTGATTTACTTAATTTACTCGTTCTGTTTGAGGAGGCGAATGGCGTAGACGGAGCCGATGACGGCGATGAAGGTGAGGATCGCGGCGTAGAGGAATTTTGCAAAAATGGTGTTCCCGCCGAGCGGCAGGAAGTATTCAATGAGCGATTTCACCGCTTCGTTCCATGCAAGCCCTACCACAAGTCCAAAGGCGGCCGCGACATACGCGATTACCCGATCGCGTATTTCTTTTTCAATTTTCGTCTTTTCGCGCTGCAGTTTTTGAAGGGAGGGGGTCATTTCATGAGTATTAGAGGGGGGCATAAAGGTTTTCTAATTTCTCTCTATCTCTTTTGTGGT
The DNA here is from genome assembly GCA_964501445.1 of uncultured Candidatus Saccharibacteria bacterium. Lineage (GTDB taxonomy): Bacteria > Patescibacteriota > Minisyncoccia > Sungbacterales > HO2-52-23 > CAZCSJ01. Next base: position 8,037 of record CAZCSJ010000006.1, on the reverse strand, counting down.
CCTCTATATCAGGAATCTCAAAATTATTCTCCAATGGATAGGAATCGATCGTTCCCGTAGTGGATGCAGCTGTTCCAGTGGTTGGTATTTGTTTTGAAGGAGCTACTGTAATTCCTCTTTGCGTGGTTGATTTTTCTGTTGATGTTTTTTGTTGGAGAGTAAAAATAATATAAAAAATCTCAATACCCAGTAATAAACACGCAGAGATGGCCAAAATAACTATAAAATATTTTTTTGCGGACATATTATTGTTGTGGGGGTCGAAGAATAATGATCGGTGAGGTATCGGTTAGTTTCCGGTACTTTTTCCCTAAACAATCTGCGTCGCGTCTTTTTCCGTTGGGAAGGAAGCCCGATGAATTACCTTCAATGACGGTCATGGTGTTGTTGGAATCGAATCCAGTAATTATACCTATATGCTCCCATCCTTTATTCTCGAAATCATATGCGATTAGATCGCCTGGTGAAACGGTGACATTTTTATTCAAAATATCCGTTGGTTTATATTTGAGACCCTTCCACTCTTTTACAATATTCGGAACATTATATTTGTTCGTTACCCCCCACTTCAGACCTGCTTTTTCATGAAAATAAGAGACTGCTGCCGCGCACCACGCCGCAGTCCCGTTGTCAACCACACCAGGCCCGTACTTCGTAATTTCATCAGCATTCATATCTTTACATATTCCTTTTTTCCATTCTGTTTCAGCAATTTCTACTGCTCTGGTAAGGGTTCCTGCTGAAGCAGCCGGTCCTCCGGTATCAGCACTAGATTGCTGCGTTTCCTCCTCCTTCGTAGGCAATCTCCTATATGTCCAGTAGACTGCCTTCTCTTTGATTGCCGACTCTGGGATTTTGAATACTTCTTCCAGTTTCTCGCATTTGATGGTATTCCAGGGGCCGTATTGATTCAGCTCCGCCGGTTTCCCGCTTCCGATTTGCCCCGCAAGGAGTTTGATTACGGTATCGATCGCAACCCACGCAAAAAAGATAATGAGGATGCCAATGACGGTATTCAAAAAGGCTTTTTTGCCCCGTTCATACATCGGTCCTCCCTCCCCGCCGACTATCGGCACAATCATTAAAAATCCGCTCCAGAGGAGCATGAGAACCGCAATTGGCATCGCAATGAACTTCCAGATGAAGTTGAGAGAACTCTGGCCAATGACAAAGATATCGCAGGTGGAGCAGGGGTTGGTGATCTGCCCTGACGCGTCTTTCTGTGTGCCGCAGTGGACAAGGGGGTCAACACGAACGGCGGCGTATGCCGAAAACGGGATAAATGTTCCGGCAAGAGTTACGGTGAGGAGCAGGAGGAAAAGAATGCGAGGGTATATGGCGTTCATTATCGGTAGTATATCACTTTTTTATCGGCATCCACAGGACTGCAAAACTTTATTTTTATCTACCGACATGTTAGCGATACGTTCACATACCTGATCAATATAGAGACGCGTATTATTTTCATTATTTGGTGCATATGTGCTAATAAAAGTATTGACTGTATTTTCTCTCTTATAGAGGTCCGCATAACGAAACCAGTCGGCTGCCCCCACAGCCCACGAGTCATAGCAGAACCAGCTTCGATCGCCTGCGCATCCGCCGGGACAGTTATTGGTGCTGTAGATAGTAGTATCTCTTGTGCTATTTGAGATAAAACATCCTTTACCTCCGGACACCCGTTCATTAATGCCCGCGGTTACGTTACCGGGGTTTTTGATATAACTACCGACACCAGCAGTACCCATACTGCTGTCTTTTATCCACACCGCGAGTGCAAGCGCGGGGTCAATATTATACTTTTGTGCAGCCGCAAGAATGTTATTCCCTGACCCCGCCATAGGACTTTTTGCACCGCGTAAAATCGCATCAATTTTTTCCGCCGTTAATCCAGAATATGATCCTCGCCATTGTAATCCACCTGCGCATTTGAGGCCGCGAGTTGCAGTGACCGACGTGGAATCAATTTGCGAAGATTCTGGCGGTATAGTTTCTGGCTCAGGCAACCTCCCGTATGTCCAGTAGAATGCCTTCTCTTTGATTGCCGACTCCGGGACTTTGAATACCTCCTCCAGTTTTTCGCACTTCAGTATATACCACGGCGCATCGGATTGGTTGGGGGCAAGGAGTTTTGCAAGGGTGGTTAAGAGGAGCCACGCCGTGAGGGCTATAAGCGCTCCGATGAGGGTGTTTTTGATGATGCGAAGGCCCTTGAGGCGCCATGAGTCGTTTACTATTGCACCAAGGATCATAAGAATCCCCCCGATGACAAGAAAAAGTATCAGGAGCGAGGGGAGGAGCATATAGAGCCCGAAGTCGCCGGCGTTTTTGAGCACCCGATAAAAATCGCAAGTGGAGCACGCTTTGGTGTAATCAATGGAGGGGTCGCCTGTGCGATTGCCGCTCGCATCGGTCGGCTGCTCCTTTAAGCCGCATGCCGCGAGTGGTAAGTAGTCAACGGCCTGCGATATGGCAGGAGCGATGACCATGACGATAACAATGACTGGAAGGAGATATTTCATTCGGACTCTTTTTCAAGTTCCAAGCATACGGAATTGATGCAATAGCGCTTGCCGCCCTGCTCTTTTGGGCCGTCGTCAAACACATGCCCCAAATGCGAGCCACATTTTTTGCAAAGCACCTCGGTTCGCTTCATGCCGTGGCTCGTGTCTTCTTTTAACTCCACGTGTTCAAGATTCACCGGCTCGGTAAAACTCGGCCAGCCGGTATAGGAATCAAATTTTGTGTTGGAGGAAAAAAGTTCGTTGCCGCACGCCGCGCACCGGTACATCCCCTTGTTTTTGGTTTTATAGTATGTGCCGGTGTACGGCGCTTCCGTACCCTTTTCCCGCAGCACGCGGTACTGCTCAGGGGTCAGTTTTTTCTGCCATTCCTCCTCGGTTTTGGGTATGCCGTCGTTCATGCACATAGTATATCATTCGCGACCATACGATGCGAATATACGAATTATACCAATGTTACTAATTAATAACGCTATTCGTATATTGGCATCGCTTTTTCCACAGAGAATGCCCCAATTTTGGTACGCCTTAATTCTTTTACGGTTGCGGGGCAGCCGAGGCGGCGGCCGAGCTCTTCGGCAAGCGAGCGGATATATGTGCCGCTTGAAACCTCAAAGGCGCAGGAGATGATGGCGTGCTCCCCCTCGCGGCGGATACCATGGAATACGGATGCCAATACTTCCATATCTTTTATCGGGGGTTCAACCACTTCACCTCTCCGTGCAGCTTTATAGAGTGGTTTTCCGCCGCGCTTCACCGCAGAATAGATAGGCACAGGGAGCGCAATTTTTCCTTGTACACCTTGTATAACCATCGGCGCGCGCTTCTCAATTTCACTGTACCGATCTAAGATCGGTACAGATTCAAGGATTTTTCCTTCAAAGTCGCCCGTATCAGTACGGATGCCTAAAAGAATTTCCACCTCGTACTCTTTTGGAAGTTTTAAATACTCGTTTAATTTTTTTGTTCCCTCCCCCACCCCGATAACCATGAGGCCGGTTGCCAAGGGGTCAAGGGTTCCCGCATGACCCATTTTAATTCGCGTGGGCGCTTTCGCATTGCCGGAGTGCGATCCGCCAGCTGGCGGAGAGTGCGGAGGCGCGCTATTCGCATGCAGTTTTTTTTGGAGAATTCGGATGACATCAAACGAGGTGATGCCTTTTGGTTTGTCTACAAGAAGTATGTTTTCCATACGAAACTAAAATGTTGCATATAACCGCTATAGCATCTATATGCAATCTCCATATAAAACGATCGTTTTGAAGTGTTGATAATACACACATCAAAAACTATTAGAAAATTACTAGAAACTACTAGAAAGTTACTCGCCACGGCTTATTTCTTTTTCTCTTCTTTGTCGCGGTCGTCGGGTACCATCATCCCGCGTATGGTTTTGATCGCGAAATACAGCGCCAGGAGGAAGTTTAGCGCGAGCGCCTGATTTGCCCAAAAGAGGGGTTCAAACGCCGAATATTTAATATACGAGAGAATCGCGGAGTATCCAAAAAGAATGACTGCGAGCGACGCGATTATCATATTGAGCGCCCATGTCCATGCGTGGCGGGGGTTTGTCAGGCCTGCTGCGCACGTGAAAATCACAATGGCGATCAATGCGGCAGGTGTTGAAATAAAAATATCATCCGGATAAAACGGCAAGAGGATGAGAATTAACACTGCGCCGAGTACAAAAAACACGCGCACGCTGTCCCCGTAGTAATGGGGAATACGGCGGCGCAACTCCGGCATTTTTGGCTCGGAAGCCGAGTCGTTCATAGGGGGCGATTTTGCCCACTATAGCATAAAATTGAGAATAAGAAAAGGGTTCTGACAATGCGTCTGTACCGATCTTAGATCGGTACCGCGATTCGGAGCGCCTCGGGTACTGCGGCCCGTCCGGGGTCGTAGTCCCCTGTTTGGGAGTTCAGAAGCGAGAAAATGGACACATTGCGGATGTCGCGTTCCCCGAAGATATACTGGATGACGCGTTCGTTTCCGATGCCGTAGCCCGCATGCGGGAGAGTTCCCTGCCGCTTGATGATGTCTAAGTACCATCCGAAATCTTCGTATGTCCCGCCGCGCGCGAGGTGCATCTGAAACATGGGCGAGCTCAAGAGGCGTTCGTTCAACTTTTCAAACTCATGTTCCCGTACTGCCGATCCTGCTGCTTCTCCGGCGTAGGGTAAGATGAGGTCTGCGGAAAGCACCACGCGAGGATCGCTCGCAGAAACTTTCATGTTGAAGAATTTAATTTCCTTCGGATACTTCATGATGAAGACGGGCAACTCGCTCTCTTGGGTATTGAGCAGCCGCACGATTGCCGCTTCGTGCTCGGATTTCAGATCATCGCCGAATCGCACATCCGGGTATCCGTGTTTTTTGAGGAGCACGAGTGCGTCTTCATATGAAATGCGAAGGAAGGGTGTTGAAGCGGCTTCTTCAAGCCGCGCGGTGTTGCGCCCATAGACCATCGCGAGCGCCTCTCCATTTTCTTTCATCACCCCTTGGATCATTGACTGCACGGCGTTTTGAATATGCGCGAGAAGCGCTTCATACATTGCGTCTTCGTCGTATGTTTCGCGCGACATACCCGCCATGGTGCAGGAAAATTCTTCCTCCGTGAGCCGGAATTGGCGGAGATGGCGCAGATCCTCTGCTTCTTCATCCCGCCCGGAATGAATGATGGTATACATGCCGTCGTGGTATTGGAGGGATTGTTCCAGCGCCAGTTGCCCCGTCTGGGTGAAAAAGAGCGGAATGCCGCACCGATTTTTCACTTGGAAGAGGGTGTCAACGTTTTCGCACGCGCCCGTGATTCCGACGATTGCGGGAACGTCCATATAGGTGAGGCCCTGCGATCGGTAGTGGGCGACCGAGTGATGGAATATGCTTTGTGCCGTTTTCACGAGGTTTGCAAAGTGCCGGTCAAAGGGCATCGCGTTCATTCTGTTTTCAATGGTGAGTGTGAGTGTACTCATAAAGTGGAAGATAGTTAGTGGATTAATTCTTCCGTAGCTTCAGGCGGGTGACCCTCCTTCGCTAAAGCTTCGGATGGGTTCTTCTTCGCTATGAGTATAAAGGAATTTGGAAGCGAAGGAGAATAAAAAAATACCGCCCTTGCGGCGGCCACACGACCTCTTTTAATAGTAGTAATACCATGTATATTTTTATGTATTTTTTCACCTTGATTAGTATAGCAGGCGATACGGGGATATATGCAAGAGGAGTTTTCCACACCCCGTAATACAACCCCGACTCGGTAGTCGTGCGTAGTATTCGGTGCCCACACAATTATGACTATTGTATACAAGCATAAGAAATCACATAACCTATCACTCCAAAACGAGCCCCGCCAAAGGCGGGACAGTCGGGGTTGATATACGGGGCACACCCCCCACACCTCAAAGAAAAACGTCCCGGGTGCGGGACGTTTTTCTCTTATTCCACAATCACCGTTCCTTTCATGCTCGGATGCAATTCGCAGTGATACGCGAATGTTCCTTTCTTTGCGAATTCCTGCGAGAAACTTTTTCCTTGCGAGAGCGTTTTGCTTCCCCACGAACCGTCATCTGCCGTTACCGTGTGGCCTGCGACGTCCTCGTTGGTCCACATGGCTTTTCCGCCTGCCTTCATGCGGAGTTCACCCGGCCCAAAGGCAAAGTTTTTGATCGCGGCTTTTGTCTCTGCGCCCATCATTGCCCCGCCCGTTTCCATCATTTTTTCACCCGATTCTTTATCCTCCGTAGTTTTAACGGAGGAGGGCATCATGGTTTCCGCCTTTTGCATCATTTGTTCCCCTTCAGGCGCTTGGGTGGTCGGCGCGGCGACAAAGAAATAGTACCCTACGCCGGCGAGTGCCAACACCACGATTGCGATAATAACTCCTTTCATAATTCAATTCTTCATTTTAAACAGTGTGAAGAATCCCCGATAAGATTCTTCACTACGTTCAGAATGACACACACTGTTACGGAAGGGGCTCGACCTTGTATATTCTCCCCTCCAAGATATCTCCAAAATAAATTATTTTTGTTTTCGGGTCTACCCCAACGCCAAGCGGATGCCCCATTTTTCCCTCGCCTGCCGGCGCGCGGCGGATGAAGTCGCGGAGTTCAAGTGTCGGTTGGGCGTCAAACCCCGTGAGCACGCCCAGTTTCACTGCTTTTCCCGGTGTGAGTTCGGTAGACCCTGTTTTTCCCCAGAGTGCGAGGAGTATATAGGACGTGCTCGCGTTTGATCCGGGGATGCCGCCCGTACCTCCCGAATAGAACACCACATCATCAAGGGTCTCGGTCGGATCCCATCGATGGAGCGCCATGTCCGGAGCGCCTTTTGTGTTGGTGTCCGGCACTTCTTTTTCAAGCGATTCATTGCTGCCATCCCACCGAAGGTCAATGGGATTTTGCTTTTTTCCGTCAAGATCAATTACTTTGCCGTAGAGAAACCGGTCAAACCGATCCGTTCCCGTGTCGCCGATCGCAAACCGCTTCAAAGGATCAAAGGGATTTACTGCGATATCAAAGGCGTTGCGAAGTCCGATTGCCTGCACTTTCGGGAAGCGCGGGTAGGGCCGCGGGCCAAGGGGTGCGGAGCCGTCGCGCTGGATCAGCATCACCTTTCCCGCTTCTTTTGAAAGGTCGTGCGATTGTTTGGCGTTTACCGCGTCGCCGATGTTGAAGAGAAGGTGCGGTTTTTCTTGAATCATAAGACCCACACCGCCTTGAATTTGGTGCGAGAGTTCGGAATCGGTGTTCCCTTCAAAAATCTGTACCGGGTTTTCGCCAAATACTCCCTCCGGCTTCTCCGTGAATGTGATTCGGGTGATCCTGTTTTTTAGTATCTCTTCTCCCGCAACCGCAGTGTGGAGGAGAAAGATGTCGCGTCGGTCGGATGGTGAGCCCGTCGAACCATCAAAGTCCGCACCCAGCACCATCCCCGAGAGCCCGCTCTCTTCGGGCGGAAAGCCGGGAAGCCCGGTTTTCAAAGAAAAGAATGGTGTGTCTTGCTTTACAAATTCACCCTGCTCGTTTTTGCGGAACGCATAAATATTCTCGGCAAGGGTTGAGACGAGCATCGTGTTTCCATCGGGCGTAATCTTGATCCGCGTAATCTGCCCGAGATTTTCGGCAAACACTTTCACACGGAAATTGTATCCGGGCGCGACTTCGTAGTGTGCGATCGGCTCACTTGGTTTCTCCTCCTTGGGTTGTCGGAGATTCGGGAGGAAGAAGACAGCAGCAATACCAAGGACGAGAACACTTATTCCCAAGAGAATCTTATACATAGAGAAAAATTATTATTTTTTCTGGATCTGTTTCCAGAGCCAGGCGGCAAGGAGTATCCCCACCGTAAGCCAGATGAACCATGTGAGAAAACCGAGGGTGCCCCAGAGAGCCCCCCAGCCGTTCATCATGCCTCCTGCGCCGTATCCGTACATCATATGTTTACTTTTAAGAAATTGAAGCATTGTCGACACTTTTCAGATTGACCTTTTTACCTTTACTCTCCGCGCGGGTCC
>CAZCSJ010000005.1:0-43591 GCA_964501445.1 uncultured Candidatus Saccharibacteria bacterium | reverse complement strand
GGATATTATGCGCGCCTGCCGCGGCAATGGTGAGCGCGCGTTTTGCGGTTTCCTGTCCCCGGATGTCTTTGAGGTCGTGCGGTGGTTCTGTGCGGGTGTGTTCAGGAGGAATGTGCGGGAGAGGCGCAATATCTTTTGTGCCCGCGAGGTAGTCGGCAACATCTCCGAGATGCGCGGCTTCCCGTACGGTAAGCCCCTCCACGAGTGCGGCTTCTCTCCCGTTGCCCTGTGGGAGGACGAGGTTAGTGAATCCCGCGTCGCGCACTGCGAGCGCAATCGGGAGCACGCCGGATATTTTTCGGATCGTGCCGTCAAGACCGAGCTCTCCGAGAAACACGGTTTTCTCGGGCGGCATTGCCACTTGGCGGGATGCCAAGAGATAGCCAACCGCAATCGGAAGATCAAAGGCAGGCCCCTCTTTTTTTATGTCTGCGGGCGCTAAGTTTACGATTATCCGCTGGCCCTTTTGATGCGGGGCAAGCGCTCCCACGTTCTTTATCGCCGCACCGATCCGCTCGCGCGATTCCTGCACTTCTTTGTCGGCGAGCCCAACAATGGTAAACGAGTGGAGCCCGGGCGTGATGTCTGTCTCTACCGCAATCAGTCGGGCGTCAAGCCCGACCACCTGTGCGGAATAGATAGTTACCGGCATGAAACGAAATTCAAAATGCAAAAATCAAAATGCAAAATGTAGGTATCCCGCTTTCAGCGGGACGATTTTTTAGTACGGCTATTTTAGATTTTTAACTTATACTGAATGTTTAATATCGCACTCCGCCGCAGGATTTGCGCGCAGGCGCGCCTCGGAAATCGGTTTTCCGCATTTTTTGCACCTGCCGTAGGTGCCGTCGGCAATGCGTGCGAGCGCGTGAGTGACCGCAAGAAGCCGCGATTCCAAACTGTGTTCGGCTTCAAGCCGCACCTCGTACTCCTCCACATCCTCGGCGCGGTCCTCAAGCGACACATTGATCTCTTTTTCCGGAAATTGCGCATTCCAGTTTCCCTGCATTTTTGAATCAGGAGCCGCAATGGTTTTTAACTCCGCGATAAGGAGGTCGCGTTCACCCGCAAGCGCGGTTTTGAGTTCTTGGATGAGTGCGCGGTCCATTACCGACACTCTACGATATTATCTCGCATCAAACAAGCGATTGATCACCGTTTCCATCTCACCCTTCGCAGTGGTGAACACGAGAATATTTCCCACAGGAAATACGGTATAGCCCATGCCCAGGTCCTCGGTCTGGGAGAGTTTCAGGAAACGCCAGTCAATATTGCGGTACGTTCGGTCCTCAAAAGGAGCGACGATCGCCTCGGGCGATTCCTGAAAGAGAAATGGCCGCGCGTCTATGAAAAGCGATGATTCCCATGCGAGCATCTGGCTGAATACGCGATCCGGATCCCGGATGCGTAGGGCAAATCCGAAGCGCGGTCCGCCGGATCCATACCAAAAAAAGAGCATGGGCGGGGACTCCACCTCCGAGAAAAACCATTCCGGGGGCGTGATGCCGTAGAGTCCGAAAATATCCCCGAGCGTTGCAAAGCGCTCCTCTTCTCCGTCTCTCACTTTGAGAATGATCCGCGCGGCAGTGCCTTCCCGCTCGGTCTCGCGCGCGGCATCCTGCATGAGCGACATAAAGGAGGAGCGATCGCGGATGTCTGCGGTGACCGTGCGGCTGCTCTCGGTTGCAAAAAACGGAGCCGGAGGAATGAGTTTTTGGGAAGTAAGCGGGAGCGAGGACGAGGGCGCGAGAAACCACCATGCGGCGCCGCCCGCGCCAAGCGCGAGCGCCATACCGCCAAGGAGCAGTATCAAAAAATGCGGCGAGATGAACTCGCGTCGTGGAATCGGCAGGTGCCGAGCTCCCGCCGCCGCTTCTCTGCCGACGAGATCCAAAAGCGAGGGCTTGGTGGTTTTGAAGAGCGTCTCCACATCGGACTTCATGGTCCGGATTGCGGGCTTCCGTTCATGCGATGGGTCGTTTGGAAGCGTGAGGTGTTCTGATGAAAGCGGAGATTGGTCGGACATAGACTGAATTATGAAATATGAATTACGAATTATGGTTCTCGTTGTTCCCCTTAATTCATAATTCGTAATTCATGCTTCTCGTTTACCGTCGCGGCCTTCCCGGTCTTCGCCCGCCGCGAGGATGCACGACATTATGGTGCACGCGTTCTTCCCTGCCGCGCGCCTGTTCCTCCTCGCTGTAGCGGCCGGGCGCGTCTTTGAGCGAGAGATTCACGCGGCCTTGATCGTCAATGTTTTTGACTTTTACCGTTACTTCATCTCCTTGGTTTACTATATCAGTTACTTTTTCAACCCGCCACGGCGCGAGTTCTGAAATATGCACAAGGCCTTCCTGTCGCGGCCCTATCTCCACCATGGCGCCGAATTCAAAGAGCCGCGATACTTTGCCGGTGAGGATATCGCCCGGTTTGAGTTCGCGCGTGATTTGTTTTACGCGCTCCAAGGCGCGCGTCATGCCCTCTGCCGTGACCGACGTGATAAATACCGTGCCGTCGTCCTCAATATCGATCTGCGCGCCGGTCTGGGCAATGATCTCGTTTATCACTTTGCCTCCGGGGCCGATGAGCGCGCCGATCTTCTCCGGATTTATTTTGACAATCTCAACCCGCGGCGCCCACTGGGAGAGTTCAGGCCGCGGCGCTTTAATAATAGTTTCCATCACGTCTAAAATTTCAAGCCGCGCTTTTTTGGTTTGTGCGAGCGTAGCGGTGAGCATCTCCATGGTGATGCCTTCAATTTTTACATCCATCTGCACTGCCGTGATGCCCTCGCGCGTGCCCGCCACCTTGAAATCCATGTCGCCGTGACGGTCTTCCGGCCCTTGGATGTCGGTGAGCACCCGGTACTCCCCTTTTTCATTTACCATGAGGCCCATGGCAGCGCCCGCGGCAAGTTTTTTCAAAGGCACGCCGCCGTCCATGAGTGCGAGCGCCGAGCCGCATACCGACCCCATGGACGAGGAGCCATTGGATGAGAGGATTTCCGATACCATGCGGATGGTGTAGGGGAATTCTTCGCGCGAGGGAATGAGCGGAAGGAGCGCTTTGCCTGCAAGCGCGCCGTGCCCTATTTCCCTGCGTCCGGGACCGCGCATGGGCCGCACCTCACCCACCGAATAGGGCGGGAAGTTGTAGTGGTGGAGAAAATGTTTTTTCGTGCGAATCTCCATGCCTTCCACGATTTGCTCGTCTCCCGGCGCGCCGAGGGTGAGCGTGGAGAGCACGTGCGTCTCTCCCCGCATAAAGAGGCCGGAGCCGTGCGTGCGCGGGAGCACGCTGACCGCCCCCCGCACCGGGCGCAATTCATCCGCGGCTCTGCCGTCCGGACGCTCGTTCTTTTCTATAATCCGGCGATGGACAATGTCATTGATTTCCTCATCCCAGAGAAAATCAATTGCGTTTTTGTGAAAGATATCAGGATATGTTTCTTTCGCGCGTGCGACGAATTCCGCTTTGAGGATTCCCTGCGCCTCGGCCCGGTCATGCTTGTCTCCCTTTGCGTAGACGGCATCTTCCAACCGCGCGGAGAATTCGTTTTTGAGAAGCTGGGTGAGATCATCCGGCACTCCGAGGAGCGGTACCTCTGCTTTTTTTGGCGCGTGTGCGCGGATGATGTCTTCCTGAAATGCCGCGAGTTCTTTTATTTTTTCAAATCCGAATTCTACGATTTTTGCACATTCGTCTTCGGAGATTTCATGCGCGCCCGCTTCCATCATATTGATGCGCTCTTTCGTGCCAGAAATTATGGCATCGCAGACCCCCCCTTCCCGTTCCTGAGAAACGGGGTTTGTGATGAGCATTCCTTCTTTTTTCCCCACGCGCACGCCCGCAATAGGGCCGTTCCAGGGGATATGGGAAAGAGAGAGCGCCAAAGACGCGCCAAGGAGCGCTGCGATGTCCGGGTCGTTTTGCTCGTCAATGGAGAGCACGGTGATGACCACCTGCACTTCATTTCGCATCCGCATATCAAAGCGCGGCCGGATGGAGCGGTCAATCAGGCGCGCGGCAAGAGTTGCTTCTTCCGACGGGCGCGTCTCGCGTTTGATGAACCGCGAGCCCAAGATCTTCCCGGTCGCGTAGAAGCGCTCTTCGTATTCCACGGTGAGCGGGAAAAAGTCGCCGCCCTCCCGCGCGCCCGGGCTCATGACCGCGGTTGCGAGTATCATGGTGTCACCGATCCGCACCAGCACCGAACCGTTTGCTTGCTCTGCCCAGTTGGTGAGATCCACCGTGATCGTTTTCCCGTCAAGTGTGTGGGTATATGTATGTTTCTCCACTGTCTCTTTTTACAGAAATCATCGGGAAACAAGAAGCGAGGATCATTCGTGTCTCTCCGCGGGTTGGTCCGTGGGGAGGCATGAATGATCGCATTTCTCTCTTGAGTGCTCCGCGTTTCCGATTTCTCTCTGCACTTTTTATTATTTACCGTATACGCATAAGAAATTTTTTAGGATCCCCGCCGATATCAAGAAAATCGTCTGCGGTCTCTTTGAGCCGTTGTGAAGAGGAGCGCCCGAATGCGGCAATTTCCATCTGCACACCGTGTACTTCGTGGAGGTATTCAATGAGCGGGATGAAATCGCCGTCGCCCGACATCAGGATGATTGCATCCACCTTGCCGCCGAGTTTTACCGCATCCATTGCAATACCCACATCCCAGTCCGCTTTCTTGACACCTCCGGGGAAAATTTGGAGGTCTTTTATCCTGATTTCTATCCCGATTTTGCCGAGCGCCTCAAGAAACGATTTTTCATCGCCCGATTCGGTTTTAATCACGTAGGCGAGCGCACGCACCAATTGCCGGTCGCCTACGGCTGCCTTCACGACTTCTTTGAAATTGACCCGGGCGTTATAGAGATTGCGCGCGGAGTGGTAGAGATTTTGCACGTCTATGAGCACCGCGACGCGCTGTGCCCTATGTTTGATAGCTGCCATGTGCGGATTAACGGATTAACGTTTGAGGCCGAGTTTCTTTATGAGAATGGTGTAGCGGCGGAGATTGGTTTCCTTGAGATAGTCAAGCAATTTTTTTCTCTGCGACACCATGCCTAAAAGCCCTCGGCGGGAGTGCGCATCTTTTCTATGGGTTTTCAAATGCTCCGTAAGGTGATTGATCTCGTTTGTGAGGAGTGCTACTTGCACATCGCTTGAACCCGTATCGGTGTCGTGGGTTCGGAATTTCTCAACCACTTTTGACTTTTCTTTTGCGGTTAATGCCATAGAGAGAGAATAGCACGATTTGGGATTTTCTGCAATTTCAATTCAAATCCGCCCACCAGGACTCGAACCTGGAACCGTTTGCTTAAGAGGCAACTGCTCTACCGATTGAGCTATGGGCGGAGGATTTATTCCTCTTTGTACACAGTAGCGCCTTCCTTTGTCTTCTGCGACACTTTTATCGCGACCTCGTCCCCTACTTTGGCGGACTGAATAGATGTGTGCTCCACCTGCATGGATTCAACTTTTTCGGTGAATTCATGCTCCCCTTTCCTGATCGTTACTTCATCCCCGAGGACGAGCGGAGCGGTGAGCTTCACCACTGCGACCCCTGCTTTGTCGTAGTAGTGGATCACTTTGCCGATTTCTTTTTCCATGGCGATATTGTTTAGTATTAAGAATGTATGAGTAGACCTTTTGCTTTATATTACATTGAGGACGATTTTCATGAGTTCAAATATGCCTCCATGTCTTCTGCGGTTGCAAAAGGTCCCGCGATATTTCTACCTTTTTTATAGTCCGTGCGGCCGCGGTCAAGAAGTTTTGCGGTCTTCTTGTTAGGCCGGAGCGGAAGCGCGAAATCTACCCGTTTCTCGCGGACAAACTGTTTAAGGTATGCGTTGACGAGGGTGCTCAATGGAAGCCCGATATCCTTTGCGACCATCTGCGCCCGGGTCTTCGTATCTCTGTCTATCTTGATACTGATAAGTGTTTTCATGACCGAAGTATATACGACAGTTATATTGCCGTCAATCGCCCTCGCCAGGATTCGAACCCGGAATACGACGTCCGAAGCGTCGCGTGATATCCATTTCACTACGAGGGCACGCGTTCTCACGCTACTATAAAAATTGAAGAATATCAATTTTTTCGCTACACTTTGAGGGATGAAAACGGATACGGAAATTCCAAAAGAAGTTGCCGATGTAATCCAAAAACTCCGCGATGCAGGGTTTGAGGCCTACGCCGTGGGCGGGTGTGTGCGGGATCTTTTGCGTGGAGAGAAGCCGGCTGATTGGGATGTGACGACTTCTGCCAAGCCGGAGGAGATCCAAACGCTTTTCCCTGAAAGTTTTTATGAAAACAAGTTTTTTACCGTAACCGTAAAAACCGGCTCCGAAGATCCGGTGCTCAAAGAAGTGGAAGTGACGACCTATCGCGCCGAAGGGCGGTATACCGACAAGCGCCATCCGGATGAGGTGAAGCCCGCGAAAACGTTAGAAGAAGATTTGTCGCGCCGCGATTTCACGATAAACGCAATTGCGTTAGATATAGGTACCTACAACCTACAATCTACGACCTACAACCTAATAGATCCTTTCGGCGGCCAAAAAGACTTAGAAGATAAAATCATCCGTGCGGTCGGGAATCCAGAAGAGCGTTTCAATGAAGATGCGCTTCGGATGATGCGGGCGGTGCGGTTTGCCGGGAGGTTTGGTTTTTCTATTGAAGCAAAGACCCAAGACGCGATTCGGGCGCATGCGGGGCTCTTGCAGGCAATCGCAAAAGAGCGGATCCGGGATGAGCTTGTGAAGATCATTGAAGACAAAAATGCGAAATCCGCACTTGAGCTCGCGCACGATGTCGGGCTTTTGAAATATGTGCTTCCGGAGCTTGAGGAAGGCATTGGCATGGACCAGCGCGGGCCGCACAAATACGATGTGTGGGAACATAATCTGCGCGCGCTTGATTATGCGGTGTCGCAAAATTTCTCAACGCGCGTGCGGATTGCCGCACTTTTACATGATGTTGGCAAAGCGCGCACGCGCGTGCGCCGCGCAGGCATCTGGACATTTTACGGACATGATGTGGTAGGCGCCAAAATGGCGTATCAAATATTAATGCGGCTCCGGTTTTCAGAAAAAGAGGCGGAAATCATCGCAAATCTCGTGCGTTGGCATTTGTTTAACTACAAACTCCCGACGGACGAGCAGTATAAAAAAGATTTGCTCGCCATGGGTGAGGACCCGAATCAGAAAGATATTGAGGACTCGGATGCGGACGCGCAGGAGACCACGGATTCTGCAATTCGGCGGCTCATTCGCAATGTCGGCGCGGAATATATTCATGACTTGGTGCAGGTGCGGATGTGTGATAGGATTGCGACCGGAGTTCCCAAGGCCGTTCCCTACCGCCTTCGCCATTTTCAGTTTCGCGTGGAGAAAGTGCTTCGCGAGGGCGAGGCGACGAATGTAAAGATGCTTGCGGTAAACGGCACGGATGTGATGGAGCGGCTCGGTATTCCACCGGGCCCGCGCGTGGGGTATATCTTGAATACGCTTCTTGAGGAAGCGCTTGATTCACCGGAAAAAAACACGCGTGAGTATTTATTGAAGCGGGCGGAAGAGCTGCACCAGATATCGGATGAGGAGCTTGCCGAAATGCGAAAGCAAGTGCAGGAGCGTGTGCAGTTGTTGGAGGAGGAACGGGTGGGAGAGATGAAGAAGAAGTATTATGTGAAGTGACGCTCGGAAAGTAGTTTTCAAAATCTTCGTCCCGCCCCACCGCGGCGGGACTCATCACGGAAGGTCTCGCTCTCCCGCCTTCGGCGGGAACCATGGCCGCTCGACCATCCAAGTGTTTTGAAAACCACATTTCCTCGCTGTTATTGTTCAAAGGAAAGAGTAGAATAACGGGCTGTAGTATAGTGGCAGTACGCGGGGTTCGGGACTCCGTAGTCTGGGTTCGATTCCCAGCAGCCCGAAAACTTGACGAGTCCATTGATTTATAGTATCAGTATTTCAGCGAGTACATTCAAGAATTTCGATGAGCCCGGCTATACAACGGGTTCATTTTTGTTTACATTTCTATAATATAGACTATTTACTGAATGATTTATTTAAAAATCCTCAAAAAGTCAAAAAGGAGCCGCGCCCGGCTTGGGGTGCTTGAAACGCCGCACGGAATTGTGGAGACGCCCGCGCTTGTGCCGGTGGCAACGCAGGCAGTGGTAAAAACCCTCACGAGCGAGGAAGCGCGCGAGGCAAAGTGCCAGATTCTCATTGCCAATACCTACCATCTTCATTTGAAGCCGGGTGAGAAGATGGTGGCACGCGCAGGCGGTCTGCACCAATTTATGAATTGGCGCGGGGCGCTTATGACCGATTCGGGCGGGTTTCAAGTGTTCAGCTTGGGGTTTGGGCATGATTTGGATGTAGGGAAAATTTTTAAGTACTTCCCGGGAAAGTCAGATGACACAGTGGTGTCCGCGCATAGCAAACCAAAGCATCTTCGCATCACGGATGGGGGCGTGCATTTCCGCTCGCCGTATGATGGCAAGGATGTATTTCTGGGGCCAGGAGAGTCCATTGCGATTCAAGAGAAACTCGGCGCGGATATTATGTTTGCGTTTGACGAGTGCACGCCCCCGCTCGCGGACCGCGCGTATGCGAAAAAAGCATTGGAGCGCACGCACCGATGGGCAAAGATATGCGTGAAATCAAAGAAAAGCAATCAGGCGCTTTTTGGCATTGTGCAGGGTTCGCATTTCAAAGAGCTCCGCAAAGAGGCGGCGATTTTTACCAATGCCCTTGACTTCCCCGGTTTTGGCATTGGCGGAGATCTTGGAAAATCGAAAACGGATATGCGCCGCATCCTTGACTGGGTGATTCCAGAACTTGAAGAATCAAAACCGCGTCATCTTTTGGGCATCGGCCACTTGGAAGATATTGAGGAAATTGTGAAAGCAGGAGTGGACACATTTGATTGCACCATGCCAACACACTACGCGCGTAGAGGCATTGCGTTTACACGCAAGGGGCGGCTGGATATGCAAAAGACCGTGTTTTTGCGCGACCAAAATCCGCTGGACAAAGCGTGCGGATGTGCGGTATGCAAAACATATACGCGGAGTTATATTGCGCACCTCTTCCGCGCGAAAGAGATAACCGCCCTCCGCCTCCTCACTTTCCACAATCTTTTTTATTTCAATACCTTCGTTGAGAAAGTACGCGAGAGAATCAAAGCGGGCAAACTGTGAGTTCCATAGAATATGGCATTACCTCGGCATATTGCAATTATTCCGGATGGAAACAGGCGTTGGGCGCGCGAAAAAGGTTTTTTGCCGTGGGACGGGCATCGCGAGGGAATGAAGCGGTATCGGGAAATCGCCGACGCGATTTTTCAACGCGAAATCCCCTACTTCACTTTCTGGGCGGCTTCGGAGGATAATTTGACCAAACGCACTCCTGCGGAAGTGCAGGTGCTTGCGTCACTTTTCAAAGAAGAAGCCGCGTATGCGCTTAATTCGGAGCGCTATGAAAAGCAACAGATCCGGTTCCGCATATTTGGCAAGGGGCGCGAGATTTTGGGTGATACGGAAATCGGCGAGCGCATTGATGCGCTGGAAGAAAAAACGCGGGGATATACCGCGCGCCACCAAACGATTCTTTTTGGCTACGACGGCAGGCGCGAAATGCTTGAGGCGGTGGGGCGTCTCGCTCTGGCATTGCCCGAAGAAGTAGATTCCGATACACTGCATTCGTGCCTGTGGACGCGCGATCTGCCGCCGGTTGACTTCGTGATCCGCACCGGAGGCGAGCCGCATTGGTCATCCGGATTCATGATGTGGCACACGGCAAATTCTCAGCTTTATTTCACGGAAACGTTCTGGCCGGCGTTTGACGAGGTAGCGCTTGAAAAAGCGCTTGCCGAGTACGCGCAAAGAGAGCGGAGATTTGGGACATGAGAGTATTATAAGGGCCGTTAGTAAAGTGGCATTACACCGCATTCGCATTGCGGAGGCGCGAGTTCGATTCTCGCACGGTCCATTTCCAGGCGAAATTTTTAGCCGCGAAGCGGAAACTGCGGGGTTTGCCTTAGGATGTTAAGGTATACCCAGCCTTTTTTCTCAGTCTGCTCCTCACGGACACACTTTTAGTATTGGTCGAGAAGCATCTCTAGCATAAGAAGGACTCTCTCCCAGTGTTTCTATCCTGGACCATCCCGTAGATAAAATTAATTCTGTCAGCCAAGTTTTATAATCTTTTCCCATGTCGGGTATCTTTTTTGTTGTTCTGGTTTCTTCACGAGAAAGACCCGTTTCAAAAAACATAGCTTTTTTTGTATGACGCCGGACCTCGGTCAAAAATTCTTTCGAATAGTCAATCCCGTATCTAGCTGTTAAGTGATGAAAAATGGATAGAAAAATAACATAATCAAACTTCGGTAGTTTAGATATAAACTCAATAGTGCATTCAGCATAAATGAATCCAGCATTTTCGACTGATTGGGATAACAATTGATATTGTGCGAAAGCCAATCTTCTTCTGTCTATATCAACTCCCAGTGACACGCAGTGTAAATCTCTGGCAGTTAATAAAGTAAAAAGTCCTTCTGCGCACCCTATATCTAGTACGCTGCTTTTCGGCTCTATCTCTTTTTTAATTAACCCCCAACGATCAATTGTAGGGCGTACACCCCCGTACAATTTGGACCCAACAATTACCGGCTGGTATGTGACAAAAGCATTTTTTAAATACCAGCCATAGACTTTTGTGACAATCTCTAATAGTCTTCCTAAAGGTTTTTTTGTTGAATCCGAATATATCTTATGCATAATATTATCTATTCAATCAATGATTCTCCCTGTTTATACAAATGAGTATGTTCGTTCCAGACCCATAGTTGCCAACGTGACGCCAAACCCTCCTCTTTTAAATTAGTATTTAGTTTCAAGGTAGTAATTCCCGTCTTCTCCATTCTCAGGCCTCTTATAAACATTTCACATTCACGAGCGGTAATATTTTCTCCAAAGATTGCGCAGGCAACCAAAACCCTCATAAAAATACCGTGTGTTACCAAGATAAAAGTACTTTTCTGATTTTGATCTAAAAGATTAATTACTTGCAAACTACGCGATTTTAGATCATCAAAGTTTTCTTCGTCAGAGAAACGATAATTATTAATATGAAAATTACTTCTAATTGTGCGATCTATTTCAACAACCGCTGGATTGTCTTTGTTTTTTCCTCTTATTTCTGAAGGCAGCCTTCTTTCGTTTAGCAGACTCAAGTAATTGGTAGGCAATTTACATACTTTTGATATAATCTCCGCGGTTTCTTTTGCCCGCTTTGTCTTGCTTGAGTAAAGAACATCTGCATTAAATATTTTGCATTTATGCGCTAGACATAAAGATTGTTTTATACCTTTGGGGGTTAATTTAGCATTACTATCCCCTCTGACGTTTCCAGTATTTGAAGTGGCTTCTCCGTGTCTAATTATATAAACTGTTTTTCTTTTGTTGCCCATAATGTTAAAATTGTTTAACTAACAGTAGGGTTTATGGAAAAGAATTACATTAGATGGATTAGAGAAAGAGTGGGACATGAACCAATTATCCTCATCGCCTCCGTTGCTTTGATTGAAGATAATCGTGGAAATATATTGACTATAAGACGCGGAGATAGAGAAGGAGAAGTGTGGGGGTTACCAGGAGGAATGATGGAGTTAGAAGAATCAGCGGAAGATACTATGCGAAGGGAGGTTTTTGAGGAAACAGGCCTCAATGTCCACATAAAACACTTTCAGGGAGTGTATTCCAATCGGGGACTTGAGCGATATCCAAGCGGAGATGTGGCTCAAGTGGCACTGTTTGTATTTGTATGCAAAAAAGATTCAAGTGGCTTTGAGAAACCCGACGGAAAAGAGACACTTGATATAAAGTATATTCCGGTTGAAAAAGCGAAAAAAATAATGGCACACCACAAGATGGTATTTGAGGATTATTTGAGCGGACTGAAAGGAATTGTGAGATAAAATTCCTCGGGCTGTTTCTTAGGCCCGAGGAGTTTAACTGATTGTAGCGGTAATACGACTGGGTCCGTCAACCTCAATGAAGATCTCAAAAGCGCCTGCAGGTATGAATTCTTTCCAACTTCTGCCCAAGGAAACAATCTTTTTAATCTCTGTGTTGTGGAGTTCAAATTCCGGTTTTACCAACCAGATTTTTCTTCCAAATAACTCTTCATACATCTGAAGACGGTCCAACGAATTGTTATTCTTCTCGTTCGGGGTGATTGATACCCAATTGAAACCTTCGGGAGGAAAACGTTCGTTGAAGGGGTAAAATTGAGGTCGCAGGGTTTCCGTTACCATTACCCTTGACGTAACCCCCGCAACTTTCAAACACTCTTCCCACATCAGACCGACTTCTGTAGAAGAAAATGGGTTTTTTGGTTGAGAGTATGAGCTAGCGTCTTCTATTTCCAGAGGTCTCACCCATCTAGGATCAACATTTTTCGGTCGCGGGGAGTTATACACAACCGCAATAGTGAGATTGTCCCACTGCTTGAGAATTGTTCTAACTGTTTCTAGATGAGCTATACTTGGTGGTTGAAATCTACCTAAGAACAACGCCTTTTTCTTCCTCATCAAATTCTCCTTTCTGTAAAGGTACTTTGAGCAAAAATGCTTTGCTCTGTTCCAGAAAAAATCTTAAACGATCCTTAATTTATTGTCAATCTTTGGTACGTCACTCATCAATCAGGTATACAGCGGAATAAATAAATGGATTGAGTGGGGTAATGAGTAGTGTGGTTATAAAGCTGCTAAACTACGCGGGGGCAAGCCCCCGCGTAGTTTAGCAACGGGGCGGGTCGCGGAGGCGGAAGCTCGACCCTTGACAATAGTGATACACTTTTGATACACTTATCTTGCGACATCCACTCTATGCCTACGACAAAGTCAAGATTAAATATAAGCGTTTCCGATGAGATGAAAATTGCGCTTAAGAAGCTTGCTATGCGGGATCGCATTCCGGAAGCAACGAAAGCGGCTCGTTTGATTGAAATTGCCCTTGAAATTGAAGAGGACCAAATCTGGGGCGCTCTCGCCGCAAAGCGAGATACTAAAAAAGCACGCTTTCTGTCTCACGGGCACGCCTGGAAATAATGTTTGAGGTCCTCTATCATCATCTTGTCATACAAGAGGACATCCCGCGGCTTTCTCCACTTTGGAAAGAAAAAATTCGTTCTGCCATTGGGGATAAATTAGCTACAAAACCTGAAGTATTCGGTACACCGCTCCGCCGCTCACTCAAGGGCTATTGGAAACTTCGTGTCGGGGACTACCGGATTATTTACAGAATTGAGCGATTAAAAATAAAAATTTTTGTCATCCGACACCGTTCTATTGTCTACGACTTGGCAGCAAAACGGGCACTATAGGCGATAGTACATTCCGACTCAATTTTAGGTATGAAGCCCTCCATACTTTATGGCGACGTATCGCGGATAAAGGAGATATGAAACGATCTACTCTCTACGCATTTTTAATCATCGGTGCGATTGCGGGCGGCTGGTACTACGCCCCGCAGGAGTGGAGAGAACGCGCAAAAGCGTTTATCGGCCTTGCGGTGGATTTTGGGGTGAAGGAGGGCGGCAAATTGGCGGAGAGTGCCCTTGACGCGATTGTCCCGAAAGTGGTGCCGGAAAATCCGGTGAAGAAACGGGAAATCGCGATACAAGAGTTGAGAAAAAACTTGGATGCGTTGAAGCAAGACAAGGCGATTGCCCCTCTTCTCCGAGGTTCTCCGGCGACTTCAACACCGCGGATGGGGAGTGGTCAAAGTGCGTCTGTTTCCGAAATAATCACGAAATCGGAAAAGTTGATTGAGGAAATTGAAACACTTAACGCAAAGCCGACTATCACACAAACAATCACCAATCGTGTGGTGGAGACGGTTGTTTCAAAAAAGGAAGCGCCGGAGTGCAGGGTGGAGGGAAAATAATTTCGGATCGTACCGGGATTGAACAGGAGGCCTCTTCTATGCGATAGAAGCGCTCTACCACCGATACGAACCGCACTATACAAAAATAGTTGACAGAAATATATTTATCCTGTATACTATAAAAGCAAAATAAGAAGTTGTGGTTTTGAAAAAAGAGTCGATTTTTCACACATTTTTCATTTTGTTTTTTATTCTTTAACTGACGAAATCAATGACCGGTGTAATCAAAAAACTCATTGACAAAGGTTTCGGCTTCATCTCGGCAGAAGGACTTGAGAAAGATCTTTTCTTTCACTCAAACTCTCTCGTAGATGTGCAGTTCTCGGAATTGCACGAAGGAGACGCGGTCTCTTTTGAAGTAGAACAGTCCCCCAAAGGACCGAATGCGACGAATGTAAAACGCGCATAAGCATTTGCCAATCACAAAACCAGTCCCGCATGCGGGACTGGTTTTGTGATGGTGGACCTACGGAGAATCGAACTCCGGCTTCCTCCATGCCATGGAGGCGTAATGCCACTTTACTATAGGCCCGAATCTTCATTATAGTACGCCAACATCTGCTTCTTTTCAATTAAAACCATGGGTGGTAGAGTACAATTTATTGGAGGCGTGCCGGAGTGAGCAAAACGATTACAAATCGTTTTGCGGGCGCGCTATGCATTGGACACAAAGCGGAGAGGTGCCGGAGTGGCTAAACGGAACGGTTTGCTAAACCGTGGGGATCTAAAAAATCCCGCGTGGGTTCAAATCCCACCCTCTCCGCTTTGTGTCCATAAAAAACACGCCTGCGTTTGAAAGCAGGCGTGTCGCGATTTTTAGACCAACGTGCGCTCCTCCGTATCCTTCATTCGGAATGGCGGAATCTCCCGAAAGAGCTTGAGGAGAGCATCAATTCCCCCTTCAAAGAACTTCTTGATGTCAGAGACATTCACCCCGATCGCTGCAAAGAACGGCTTCAGTAGGGTGACGGCAAAGATCAGAGCGCCCATTGCAAGTGCAAGAAACGCAAGGAACGCGAGACCCTGAACGAGGAGTCCCGCGATTTCCACGCCGAGCCACGCCACGAGCGCGAGGGCAACAATTGCAACCCCTATTTTCAGGAATTCTTTCGCAGACACCTTGTCTGATAGTTGCGGGATGCGAAACGGTATTTCCTGTTCCACGATTCCGCGATCGTTGAGGAGCCGTATGGATGGCCGGATTCCTTCAAGCCCCCACGCAAGGATCTTTGTTTCTCCGGTGGTTTCGTCATGGAGTTGAATCCGCTTGCCTCGTTCCTCTGACAGAGAGAGCGTGATGACGCGCTCTCCCCCAAGACCTACTCGAAGCTCGCGCCGCGTGCCATTCAAAAGTTCTTCTACCCCATTGAGTGCTTGCGTCTGAAGGGTCGCGGCGATTTCCTCCATTTCACCTTTGAGCGCGATATCCGCGCTCAAGATCTCTTTTGCCTTTGGCGCGGGCGTCACAAGCGGCCCGCATGCAACCACCCAAAAGAATGAACTTGCCGTAAAGAGGAATTTCCTCCGCGTCATTTTCATTTCCCTATTCTCCTTTCCTCTATTTTCCCGCGCCAGTGTACCAAGCATAGGGTAAAGATGCAATGTGTTGTGATATAATGAAGGGTATGCCCCGTAATACAACTTCCCGCATGCTCTTCCACTATGTGTACATATTGAAAAGTAAAAAGGATGCTAACTTGTATATTGGGTATACGAGGAATTTGAAGAAACGATTGGAAGAGCATGAACGAGGGAAATCATTTGCCACCGCACCTCGGCGTCCGTGGAGACTCATCTACTTTGAAGGGTGCCTTGACCACAGAGATGCCAAACGCCGAGAACACTATCTTAAAACCACACAAGGTCATAGATTTATAGGACTACGACTTACCCAATACCAAAAGTCCCGAGGGGCGTTTGGCACGGGAAGTTGATATACGGGGTATGCCGACCTTCACCTATTCCGCTTCCAATGAAAAAGGAGAGGAAACAAAAGGCGAGCGCGAAGCGGAAAACGCGGCCGCACTCGCAAAAGCGCTCAAACAAGAGGGTCTTTTTCCCCTTGAGGTGAAAGAAAAAGGAGCCGCATCCGCGTCCAATCTCTTCGCGTCCAATTCCGCGCGCACGTTCTCCGCGCGATTTCAGGATGCGCTTACGCGCCTGCGGCCGGTGACGATCGTTGAGAAAATGTTTTTTGTGAAGAGCTTGGGGGTGATGATTGCGGCGGGCGTCTCTCTCACGCGGGCGTTGACGGGCTTGGCGGAGCAGTCCGATAATCCGAGATTCCGGGGGGTCATACTTGACGTCCATGCGGCGGTGGTGAAGGGCGGAACACTTGCCGAAGGGTTGCAGAAACACGAGAAAATTTTCGGGGAGCTCTTCATCAACATGGTGACCGCAGGCGAATCCAGCGGGAAATTGGTACTGATCCTCCGAATGCTCGCGCGCCAGATGAAAAAAGACCATGACCTCAAAAAACGCGTGCAGGGGGCGATGGTGTATCCGGCAATTATCATCGGGGCGTTGAGTGCGGTCGCAACCCTTATGATGATCTATGTGGTTCCGACCCTCACGCAAACTATCCGGGAATTGGGCGCCGAGATCCCATTTCTCACGCGAGTCATTATGGGATTTTCGGACTTCGTGGTTGCCTACATTCTCTGGCTGCTTTTGGCGTTAGTACTACTCGCAGTGGGTTTCTGGCGTCTCATTAAAACCCCGCGCGGGAAAAAGATTTTTGATCGCGTGACACTCAAAATTCCGATTTTCGGCCGCTTGGTCCTCCATTTCAATGTCGCGCGCTTCTCGCGCGTGCTCTCCTTCCTCCTTTCCTCGGGTTTGCCCATCACCAAGGCCCTTGACATCACTTCCCGGGTGCTCGGGAACACCCAGTTTCGCGAAGCGATCGGGGGGGCGGCAACAAAAATCCAGACCGGGGTTCAGCTCCATCAGATCCTTTTGGCGTCTCCCGGCGTGTTTCCGTCGCTTGTTGTGCAAATGGTGCAGGTGGGAGAGGAAACCGGAAAAATGTCGGATATGCTGCTTCGCCTCGCCCTCTTTTTTGAAGAAGAAGTGAGCACCACGACCAAGAACCTCTCATCAATAATAGAACCCATCCTCATGGTGATGGTCGGGATCGGGGTGGGGGTATTTGCGGTTTCCATGCTCCAGCCCATTTACTCAAGTTTAGGGAACTTATGAGTGCACGAAGCGGCATAACACTCCTGGAACTCCTTTTTTCAGTTGCAATTCTCGGGATTATTGCGACATTCACGTTTTTGTCGTTTCTCTCCGCAAGGCGGAATCAGGACTTCATTTCAGGCCGTGAACGGGTGCTCGCGGTTATGCGTCTGGCGCAAGCCAGGGCACTGGCAGGAGAAGGGTCGTCGGCATGGGGGGTGAAAATTGAAGGGAGCCGTACGGTTCTTTTTCGGGGGTCGTCATTTAGTGGTGCTACAACCACCAGCGTATACGCGCTTCCCTCCTCCATTGAAATTGTCAATATCGCGCTTCAAGACGGAGGACAGGAAGTGGTGTTTCGCCGCCTCACCGGCACTCCCACAAAGTCCGGCGCATTTGATATGCAGGTGATCGCAGAGCCCGAGAAAACCGTGAGAGTGGTCCTTGACCCTTCGGGAAAAGTATTTGCGGGCGCGGCGGGCGCGGGCGAGACCGGAGCGCGGATCAGAGATGCGCGGCATCGCGCCTTTGCGCTCGGGTGGAGCATTGAGAACGCATCGGCGTTGAAGCTCGTTTTTTCAAATCCTCCGAATGCTGATACCGTAAAGATCGTGAGTATGGATCCTCCCGCACCCCGCGCCACGTTTGACTGGTCGGAAGGGGTTTTGGTGGGCACGACCACGCAGACACTCCGCATACACGCGGCCTCCATCAGCGCAACAAACACCGTGCTCCACATTGACCGCGATTGCCGCCTGAACACCAAGAAAGTAAAGATTGAGATTGACGCAAAAGACATTGCGACCTTTGAGGCGGACTGCGTAACCGCAACCCCCGGACTTTTCGGCGGGATAATGACGGAACCATGAGACAGCTCGGAGGGGGAACCCCAAAACGGGGTTGTTTGCCTCATGGGCAAACCCCAGGGCGATTTTTACGGCAGAATAGCTGCCTAAATCGCCCGTTGAAGCAAAGACGTTTGCTTCAACCCCCTCCGACGCTTCGCTGCCTCCCCTTCCAAGGTAGCGTTGCCGCGCGGAATAAATCCGACGCGGCAACGAATAAATAAACTTCATGACCCTACACCCTACACCCTACACGCTACAAGCTCGGCAAACCGGATTCGGATTGGTGGAAATCATAATTGCGACTGCGGTGGCCGCCCTCTTTCTTTTCGGTCTGCTTCAGGCATACACACTTTCAATAAAACTTCTCCGGAACGAAAAAGAAATGCTTGAAGCAGCGCTCCTTGCAGATGAGGCATTTGAGGCAGTGCGCGCGATGCGCGATGAATCGTGGGAAAGCGCCATCGCTCCACGCGCAATTGGCACCGTCTACCACCCCGTCATACAAAATAGCAAATGGCAGCTCTCCACCACCGCACCCGCTCCGATTTCCGGAAAATACACCCAACGCGTGGTGTTTGATGCGGTCTCTCGAAACGCAGAGGGTCGGATCAGCGCCTCCGGCACACTGGACCCGGGGACAAAAAAAGTGACGGCGCGCGTATCGTGGGGCACGCCCAGCCGGCAGGTTGAACTCATAAGCTATATCGCAGATTTCCGATGACAACACGCAGTCAAAAAAACCGGCAAGGGATTACCCTCATTGAAACAGTGGTGTATGTGGCGCTCTTGGGTGTGCTCTCAGTGGGGATTCTCTCGTCTGTTTCGCATGTGGCGATTGCGTATCGCAAGGCACGCGCCGAGCGCGACATTCTCGTGAATGCCCGGCTTCTCATTGATACGGTTGTCCACGCCGCGCAGGAATCTCAAACCATCTATGCGCCTACAAGCCGTTTTGATACCGACGCGAGCCAGCTCTCCCTTGTGAGCGCGGTCGCTCCCCTTCCGGGACACGCCGTTTCCTATGTTGATTTTTGGGTTGACAACGGACGCCTCTGGATGAAGAGCGAAGGGGCTCCTGCGCTCGCACTCTCCTCGCCCACTGTTCGCGTCACGCGCTTTTATCTCCAACGCCTCGCGCCTCAATCCGCAAGCGAGTCCGTACGAATGACCATTTCCCTCGCGCACGCCTGGCACCCCAATGCTTCCTCCACGCTCATCACCACCGCAACACTGCGGGGAAACTACTGACACTATGAATCAAGAATCAATCCGCTCCGCCAGTTGGCGGAGGGCGGAAAAAAATCAAGGCTACGCCGCCATCACCGCAACCATGGTGGTGCTCGTGCTCTCGCTCACCCTTCTGACCAGTTTCTCATTTTTTACATTGAGCGAGGTGCAGGGAAGCCGGCTCTTTCGCGACTCCATTGAAGCGCGAACCGCGGCAGAAGGCGGTGTGGAGGACATGCTCTATCGGGCGGTCACCGGCAGAAAAATAGATCCTCTTGAAACGTCAACCATCGGTTCGTCCACGATCACCGCCACTCTCACCACTGCGGGCAGTTCAAAAACTCTCCAGGTGGCGTCAGCGCGCGGCAGCGCACAGCAGCGGATGGAGGCGCGTATCTTCCTTGTTACCACCAACGCCAAGTTCTTTTATGGCGCGCAAGTGGGCGAGGGCGGACTTACGATGGAGAACAATTCCCGTATTGAAGGGAGCGTATTTTCAAATGGCACGATCGCGGGAGATCAGGGTGTCACGATCACCGGGGATGCGTTTGCGGCAGGCACCACCACAATTAAAAACATTACGGTAAACGGCAATGCCCATGCCTCCCGCATTGAGCAGAGCACCATTGGGGGCTCTGCGTCGTCAACCACAAAACTCGTGGATGTGATCGTGGGAAAAGATGCGCATGCCGATGAACTCGTTGATACCAAAGTAAACCGCGACGCCTATTACCGTCTGATTGACCGCACGAGTGTGGTCTTGGGTTCCCGATTCCCCGGCTCGCAGGCGCCCGCACAGTTGGAACCGCTCCCCCTGCCGATTTCCGATGAAACGGTGGCAAAATGGAAGCAAGATGCCGCGGGACTTGGCACGATTTCTTCGGGCACCTGCGCAAATGAGTGGACACCTCCCCAATCTCCCTATACGGTTTCGGGCGGCGTGATTGAGCGGACGCTCAAACTCACGAACAACCAAGTACTCATTCTCAAAGGAACGGTCTTTGTGAAGTGCAATGTGGATATTTCAAATGGCGCCACCATCAGGCTTGACCCCGTGTACGGCGACGCATCGGGCGTGCTCATCGCCGATGGATGGATGCATTTGCAAAATACTGGTGCGTTCCAAGGGTCGGGAAAAACAGGGAGTTACCTCATGCTTCTCTCCACCGCAACAGGCGGCGGCCACCACGGGTCCGCCATGGACCTCCACAACAACGCGACCGGGGCGATTTTTTATGCGGGGCACGGAATGATTTTTCTTCACAATAATGTGGAGGTCACCGAGCTTGTCGGAAACACGGTGAGCATTGATAACAGCGCCGGGCTCGTCTATGAGCGGGGACTTGAAAACGTGATGTTCAGCGCGGGACCCGGCGGCGGCTACGATATTATCTATTGGAAACGCGTGGAGTAGGCGCGCGTATGGTATACTAAGAGGTAAGAGGTCAAAGCGTTCTTCACACTTTTGAACGTGCAGTTCCCTGCCAGCAGGCAGGCCTCGCCGCCTCGCTCATGGCGGTCACCACAAAATCCCCAGCGAGGATTTTGGGTTCGCGTGAAGTTCTGTCGGCTGTCAAGGCAGTATGTCCTGCGGACGGCAACGAATGAGAGCCTTGACAGACCATGCCCGACAGAACTTCAAGCGCCGCCCTAAGCGAGACGGCTCGACCGCGCTCTCATATCCTCCCCCCACCCCGCGTTTTGTAGAGAGGGCGGGGTCAAGCCCCTCATGGGGGAGGAAAGAATCGGAAGTGCCGCTGTCAATGAGGAGGAGGAATGGGGATAACGTACGAGCGGCACGGACGCTTAGCGAGGCGGGGAACACAGAGGAGAACGCATTCACCCCGCCGAGCGTCTTTCCGACACATGAGGGGCGAGGGGGCACCCGCATACCTTACTTTAACCAAAACGCGGGGTGGAGGAGTGTGAAGAACGCGACTAATTCCTACAACTATGAGTATGATACGGGAACAGATTCTTCGTTTCACCCATTCGCGTGTTGATATCCCGACATTCGGGCTTGATATTTCTGACCAGAGTGTGAAGTACGCAAAAGTGGTGCGCGCCAAACACGGGCTGCGCCTCGCGGCATACGGAGAACTCGCGATTCCGCGCGATGTGATTGTTGATGGCGAGATAAAAAAAGCAGACGATCTCAAAACGCTTCTTCGCGACTGGCTCTCTCGCGGCGGACGGGAACTTCGTTCCTCGTGGGTTGTCGCATCGCTCCCCGAAGAGAAAAGTTTTCTTCGGATTATTCAGATCCCGAAGGTGAAGCGCGGTACGGTTGCCGATGCGATCCGATGGGAAATTGAATCAAATATCCCCCTGCCCGCAGCCGATCTCCTCTACGACTACGAGATTATTGAACCTTTGGAAGACCACCTCGACCATTTGGATGTGATGATCGTGGCGTTTCCGAAAGCCGTGGTTGAGCCCTACGCCTCGGTGCTTGCCGGGTGCGGCCTCTCCATTGCCGCACTTGAACTTGAATCCCAGGCGATCGTCCGCGCAACGATCCGGAATCTCCGCGAAAAACCCGTTACGATCGTGGTGGATGTCGGCAGAACCCGCACCAGTTTTATTATTTTCTCCGGGGGCGCGCTCATTTTCACCACGACCGTGAAAGTCGGGGGCGAGATGTTTGAGTCGCAGATCGCGCGGATTCTCGGGGTTCCGCCAAACGAAGCGATCGCGTTAAAAAAAGAGTGGGGGCTCTCGCGGCGGGCATTTGACGGAAAAGTGTACGGCGCGCTCGTTCCCACGCTCTCGGTGCTCGCCGATGAGATGCGCCAAGCCATCCGCTACTATCGCGAGCATACGGTGCATACCCACGGTGCGAGCGAAACCATAAACACGGTCCTTTTGACCGGAGGCGATGCAAATCTCCTCGGACTTCCGACGTTCCTCTCAAGTATTCTCAAAATTCCGGTGCGCACCGCAAACCCCTTCTTGGAGATCGGGTCGCTCTTTTCTCATACGGTTCCCCCGATTGCGAAAACCGAGGCGCTGGCATTCAACGCCCCACTCGGGCTCGCGCTGCGCGGGATTCGCTAATACGACACGAATCGTGCTTACCCCCACCCTCCTTCCCCCACTCTATAAAAATACACTCAACCGCGAGCACACGCGCCGCGTTATCGTATTCTTTGGGGTAGGAGTTTCTTTTGTGCTGATCCTCGGCTGCGTGCTGCTTTTGCCATCCTACTTCACACTCACCCTTGTACGAGTAGAGGCCGAGCGCGCGCTCGCAATTGAGGAGGAGGCTGCCGCTGCCCTTCGGGTACGCGAGCACATGGCAGAGGCAGAACACGTCCGGAGTTCCATCGCCGCACTCCGGGGATTTATAGAGAGACCCAAAGCCCCGTCAGATACCATGATGCTTTTTCTCGCGCCGCGCCCGGGCATCATCGTGACCTACCTTGCGATTGCGCCCGGAGGAAAAGTCACCATACAGGGAACTGCCGCGACGCGCCGCGATCTTTTAAATTTTGAAGCCGCACTTCGCACCGACGGCGGCCTGCAGGATATCTCATCCCCGCTCTCAAACATTATTCGGGAGACCGCGATTAATTTCTCTATTGAAGGCACGTTAAAACCTTCGTACGCCCTATGAGTTACACGCCCCACAAATTTTCTACCACGCTTGCGCTGGTCGGTGCCGCACTGGTCTTGCTCACACTCGTCTACGGCATCCTCCTCAAGGGGGTACGCGACGGAGAGCGTGCGATCCGCGACGTGGAGCAAGGAATTGCGTTTCTCAAAAACGGTGAGGAATCCGCGCGGGCGGTGGCCGCACTTCTTCAGGAGCGGCGGAGAGACATCGGGCGCATTACCGCGTTTCTTATTGATCGCGAGAGCCCGGTGAGTTTCATTGAAACAATTGAGGGACTTGCGAGAACCACGGGCAACCGGCTTGAGCTCACGTTAAATGAAAACAGCCGCAGAGAGCAGGAACTCGCATTCATCGCGATGGTGGAAGGGACGGAGTCAAGCGTCATGCGCTACCTCCGGCTCCTTGAACTCCTGCCCTACGCGATCACGTATGATACCATGCGTCTGGAGCGAGTGCCCCTTGGGGAGGGAGTTATCGGCCATCGGTTAACAGTAGGATTTCGCGTACGCACGAAGTAACATGCAGGATATCCGTTCTCTCATTGCCACCGCATTTCGCCGCCGTCCCGCGACGCAAGATGACGTGCTCGTTTTGGGCGTGCTCATACTTGTTGTCTCGCTTCTTGCCGTTATCCTTTTTGACGGCTATGTGTTCTACCAGACATTTTTCCGGCCGTCGGGTATGCAGGAAATCTCGGAAAAACAGACGCTCACCTCTACGGATATTGACGCGGTCATAAAAATCTTTGATGAGCGCAAAGCGCGGTTTGATAAGGTTCTTAGAAAGAAATAAGAGCGGCTCCGCAGAACCGCTCTCGTCTTTATCTTATCCCAAAAAGTTCGTAGGCGTAGTACTTAAACATACGCCCCGTAAGTTCTGTCTCTATCCCGCACCGCTGCTTTTCCACAAGCACAGAAGGAATCATCTCATCGCGTATCAGTTTTAGATCGCGAAGGTATTCCTCCCACACTATGTCAGTAAATACGTGGACACCCACCCCATCATAGAGGGCAATGACGAGGGATACGAGCCGCACAAAACTTGCAAGCTCATTCTCTCCCTCCCCTGTATTTTGTAATGCTCTCTGAATGTCAAATGACTTCATATTGAACTCATTTAACATTTTCCATTTTGGAACGAGCCCAGAAAGGGACAAGGTTACAATCCTATTGACCGCCTCCTGAAACTCCTTGAGAAGTCCTTGCCATTCAACATTCTTCTCCACAGCCGATCCTCCTTTATTCGAATCTAACGGACGCTCCTTGACGAGTACACTATTTCTCTAATTTTATCAACCCCCTCGGCAGGAATCGAACCTACATCAACGCCTTACCTGCCCGCCGTTTGCCTACGCCCTCGGTAGGAATCGAACCTACATCAACGTCTTAGAAGAGCGCTGCTCGTTTCGCCCCCTCGGCGAAACCCCGGGCATTTCTATACGCTCACCACGGAGGGTTCGCTGAAATGCCCGCTGAAGCAAAGCAGTTTGCTTCAGCCCATTGAGCTACGGACGTCCCCACTAGGAATCGAACCTAGATCTGCTCCTTAGAAGGGAGCCGTTCTATCCGTTGAACTATAGGGACTCAAGTTTATTTTCTAAAATACTCTACGATTTTTTCTCTCGCAACTTCTCTCTGCTCGCGGGTTGCGAGATTTTTTATTTGCACCACTCCTCTCTTTTTTTCCTCTTCCCCGTAGATTATCACATACGGAATCCCCTTTCTCACGGCGTATGCGAGTTGCGCCTGAAACGCGCGGTCATCTCCGAGGTATATGGCGGTTGCAATGCCCGCTCCCCGTAACTCACGGGCAATCTTCGTATATTCGCCTTCCCCTTCCATAAGATTCAAGATGAGCGTTTGCGTGTTGGTTTCTTTCTCCTGAATTTTTCCAAGTTTTTCAAGCGCCGCAAAAAGACGATCCACACCGATGGAGGCGCCCACTGCAGGAAGATCCAACGGCGAAAATCGCGCGGTGAGTCCGTCATAACGGCCGCCCGACGAGACCGAGCCGATATCCGGCGCATCAGAAAGTATCACTTCAAAGATCATACCGGTATAATACGCAAGGCCGCGCACCATAGCGGGATTGTATCGGATGATTCCCTCGGGTAGGCCAAGCGCCGCAACCCTCAAAAAAAGCGCCTCTGCATTTTCTGACTTTCCTCCACCTAAAAGACCCGCAATGTATTTTTCAAGCACATCTTTCGCAAGACCGGATGCCCGCCCCACTTCTTCTTGCCACGCACCCGACTTTAATTTATCTTTTTTATCCACTGCAATGAGTGTTATTATCCGTTTTTCCGCAGGAATTCCAAAATTTTCCATGAGCGCAAATGCCTCATCACGGAAGTTTACGTTTATTTGAAACCGCTCCAAACCTGCGGCCCTCAATGCGTCATACATCACCGCGATAACTTCCGCGTCCGCATCCATTGATTTTGACCCCACGATATCAACATCCGCCTGCATGAATTCGCGAAAGCGGCCTGCCTGCGGACGCTCCCCTCGCCACACATTGCCGATTTGATACCGCTTGAATGGTTTTGGAATGTCCGGATTTGCCGCAAGAAATCGCGCGAGCGGGACCGTGAGGTCAAAACGAAGCGATTTGCTTGCCCGCCCGTCAGGGTCCTCTTCCTTCTCTTCCGACCCTTTTACCCCAAAAATAATTTTCCCTGCGGTCGCCTCTCCGCCGGTCAACACCTCGGTGCGCTCCACTGCCGGCGTTTCCATGGGGTCAAATCCAAAACGCTCAAAGGTCGTTCGGATTGTCTCAATCATCTTTTGCCGCGCGATCGCGTCCCGTGGACCGTAATCGCGGAAGCCGGAGGGCAACTTCGGCTCAATGCGCTTTTCTTTTTTTACCGATTCCCTTTTTGGCATATCGCCACATTACCATAAAACCCATATCACGAACAAGGCGCTTAAACAAACTGTGGATTTAATCTACAATTTGTTTACTTGCCCCCCTCCATTAAACGTGCTACATATTATGATTATGCCTATAGTAAAATGTAAAATATGCAATAAGGGTTTTTATAGAAAACCCAGCGCATTACTTCTCGGAGCCGGCAAGTACTGCTCAATGGCTTGCAAACGAGAAGGTCAAAAGACCGGAAAAAATATCAACTGCTTTATGTGCAATAAAGAAGTGTATAAACCGGGGCGCACTTTTTTTAAATCAAAAAGCGGAAAATATTTCTGCGGTAAATCCTGCCAAACCATTTGGAGAAATTCAATAGTGCACATTGGGCCGAACCATCCAAATTGGAGAGGGGGTTCTTCTAATGATGTATATAGGGGCATTTTAAGACGGTCGGGTCAAAAACAAACTTGTAATAGATGCGCTATTAATGATAAAAGGATTTTAGTGGTACATCATTTAGATCATAAACATTCTAATAATAAATTGGAAAATCTGGTATGGTTATGTCATAATTGCCACTTCCTGATACATCGACATCCCAAAGAGCGAGAAAAGTTTATGGCGACTATGGTGTAACGGTTTAGCACAGTAACCTGTGGAGTTACTGGAGAGGGTTCAACTCCCTCTAGTCGCCCTGTGGATAACATTTTCCCCTTTTTCCCATGCGGTGGTAGAGTAAAGATATAGGACACCGCACGTGACCGTTATGGAGCAAAAAGCGCCAAAAATCCTTTTGATTGAAGACGACACCTTTATGATTGAGCTCTTGGTGATGGAACTCAAAAAGGCGGGTTTTGACGTGACCGTGGCGCGCACCGGCCACGAAGGAGTGGAAGAGTATAAAAAAGCAGTGCCCGACCTTATTCTCCTTGACCTCCTGCTTCCGGATCAAAATGGTTTTGAAGCGCTTCGAGAAATTCGCCGTATGCCGGAAGGTCCCCAGACGAAAGTTGTTGTCCTCTCAAATTTAAGCGAAAGCCAGCACATAGAGGAAGCAAAACGCCTTGGTACGCTTGACTACCTTGTGAAAACAAATCATACCCTTCCCGAAATTGCTGCGAAAGTGAAGCAGGCGCTTGGGATGTGAATGAAAAAATAAAAAAGAGAAATGAAGAAGGGCTCACTACGCTGTGAGCCCTTTTACTTTGAACACTTTTACCTCCTTCTACTTCACACTAGACGATAATGTAGTCAGCCCTTCTGCGTCGCAGTACGCGAGTAATTGTGAAAGTGCGTCCTCGGGATCAAACGCGATTATGCGCCTTTTGATTACGCCGTATTCGGTCGTAACCTCCACGAAGAACTCTATACTCACAAAATCTCTCGGACGCATGACGTCCTCCTTTCTTTTGTGTTGGGTACGCTATTTCTATAGTACTCCACCCTCACCCCACGTTCAATGGCCGCTCCTCACAGGCAACATGGAGTGTCTGCTCTGCTCCATCGCGAAGAATTTTTACCGGAAAAGTGGTGCCAAGGTCAATTTTCTCCAAAATATCCTCCACCGCATTTTTTTCATCTACGGGGCACTCGTTCATTGTAAGAATAATATCTCCTTCGCGGATTCCGGCGCGCGCTGCCGGGGAATCGGGAATCACTGCGGGGCTTTGCGTCATTCCTTCGCGAAGCACCAAGGCGCCGTGCTCTGCCGCAAGGCGCAAGCGCTTCCGCACGAGCGGGCTTATGAGGAGGTAGCGCACGCCAAGAAAGGGCCTGCGAATCCGCCCAAATCCCTTCAACTCCTTTAGGTCGTGCACGGCTTTGTTAATCGGAATCGCAAACCCGATATTTTCTGCGCCAAACACCACCGCGGAGTTAATCCCAATCGCCTCGCCGTTTAAATTAATGAGCGGCCCCCCGGAATTGCCCGGGTTAATTGCCGCATCGGTCTGAATCAAACCCCGAAGCCGTTGTGAGTGTCCCTCCATGTCGGTCATCGCAGTAATCAAACGAGACAAGCCGGAGATAATGCCGGACGATACGCTATTTTGAAACTCGCCAAGCGCCGTGCCCATCGCGAGCACCGCCTGCCCCAATCTGACAGTGTCGGAGTTCCCGAGCGAAATTATCGGCAGCCCGTCGGTTTCTACTTTTAAAATTGCGACATCATTTAAGGGATCGCGCGCGAGCACCCGCGCGGGATACTGGTCGTCGGTTGCGGTCGTCACAATGTATTCGGCTTCCGGGTCCACCACCACGTGTTTATTGGTCAAAATTAAACCGGACGCATCCACCACAAATCCCGAGCCGCCGCCCACGCGAATCTTCCCTCCCGGAGTATGGGGCAGCTCGTCCTCGGGCGGTGGGAGCTCCACGTGGTCGCCGTGGGGCGCCATAAGCGCAAAGGGTTGTTTTTTCAAAATCTCCTCATAGTCCTTGCCCACCATAATGCTCACCACCGCAGGCATGGTCTTTTCTATGACGGAAACAATTTTGTCTTCGTACTGCATTGCGTTTGAGAAGTTAATAAGGTTATTGTAGCATATACACGAAAGTAAAAAAACGTCCTCGTAGTTTCCTCCTCCGCGCGTCCTTTGTGTCCGAGCTTCGGATGGACAAGCAACTTAGTATCTTAGATGCTTGCCCTCTCGAAGCTCTGATGTGAATCAGAGCGTAGTGGGGTCCTCGTAGTTCAATGGACAGAACAGTGGCGTCCTAAGCCATTGATGCAGGTTCGACTCCTGCCGAGGACAATTGAGTAGCTCAATGGGCCGACGCCAACTGCTTGGCGTCGGCGGGCATTTCAGCGAGCCCTCCGTGGCGAGCGTATAGAAATACCCGGGGTTTCGCCGAGGGGGCGAAACGAGCAGTTCCGTCTTAAGGAAAAGATCTGGGTTCGACTCCTGGTGGGGGCGTTTCAAATAAAAAGAGAGCGCAATGCGCTCTCCGCTTCCGGGAGGGTTTGGTTTGTGGATAACGTTGATATGCGCCCATGAAGGATCGAACTTCAGACCTCGTCTATGTCAAAGACGCGCTCTCCCACTGAGCTATGGGCGCAGATTATCTACGATGCGCGCTCAAGGGATCGAACCTTGGGCCTTCTCGGCTTGCCCCGTTAGATATTTTTGGGCGTTGTAGGGATCGAACCTACAGCCTTCTCGGTGTAAACGAGACGCTCTACCATTGAGCTAAACGCCCATAAATCTAACGGGGTGAATAAACGAGTCGCTCTACCACTGAGCTAAGCGCGCGATGTGCGGGCGCCACGAGGACGCCCGAATACTGTTATACAAGTTGTGCCTTCTTCGTGCGGATGCGGATACCAATTGCTGAAATGCGGTCCATTTCCCTGTCCTCCAATGTAACCTTCCGATCCGACGTGAAGAGACGTACCACGAGCTCAAGATCGCGAAATGTAACAGGACATTGACCACACCCGCATATGGGTTCATCACGAAGTTGCTCTTTGAGGTCCACGAAGCGGCCGAAGCGCTCCAAGGCCTCTCTCTTGATTTGGCCTGTGCCTTTTTTCATTTTGATACTCCTCTAAAGAACTACCCATAACACCCGATGCGAACGGCGGGAATCGAACCCGCACTCTCTGCTTGGGAAGCAGAAGTTCTGCCACTAAACTACGTTCGCACTTCTCTATTATCTACCTCATTCCGCAAGGATGCGCAACGCAATATCCCGCACCATTTTCGGATTTGCCTTGCCGCGGGATTCTTTCATCACCTGTCCCACGAGGAACTGAAGTGATGCCTCTTTCCCATTTTTATAATCTTCCGCTGCCTTCGGATTTTCTTTCACAATGTGGCGCGCGATGTCTTCCAAGTCGTCGGCGTCCGACACCTGCCAGAGGCCGAGGCGGTCAATGATGTCCGACGGGTCATCGCCCGAACGAAACATTTCTTCAAGCACTTGCTTTGCCGCAGTATTTGAAATTTTATTTTCTAAAATATACGAAACAAGCTCGGCGAAATTCTCCGGCGTGATGCGGATCTCGGATGCCGAGGCAGACGCGTTGCGCAGAATCCTCACAAAATCGCCGGCCACAAGCGATGCGAGCGCCTTATATGCATCGTTTCCCGACGCGCTGCCCGACTTCTCCATAAATCCCGCAAGTTCGCTTGCCGTCTTTTCAAAATAATCGGCAAGCGCCTTGTCACCCGCAAAAAATACTGCGATCTCGGATGGCACCCCGTATTCTTTTTCAAAACGCGCGCGCTTTGCCTGCGGCAACTCCGGGAGTTCTGCGCGAAGCGCCTCCACCCACTCGCGGTGTATTGTGAGCGGCGGCAAATCCGGTTCGGGGAAATAGCGATAGTCGTGCGCTTCCTCTTTAGAGCGCTGGGAGAAGGTTTCTTTTTTATTTTCATTCCACCCGCGTGTTTCCTGCGCTATTTTTTCTCCTTTATCTAAAAGCGCTGACTGGCGCTTTATCTCAAAATCCGCCGCATCCGCCGCGTACCGAAACGAGTTGATATTTTTTATCTCCACTTTGGTCCCCATATCGCGAATATGCACGAATCTTTCACTAAGATCACGAATGTATTCGTCTATTTTTCCGTCTTCAGGTATTTGTGTGATTCGTGGAGTATTCGTGTCTATTAGTGAGATGTTTACCTCCACGCGCATCTGACCTTTTTCCATATTTGCATCCGACGCGCCGAGGTATTGGAGAATTTTTTGGAGTTCTTCGCCAAACTCCCGCACCTCCTCGCTTGAGCGCAAATCCGGTTCGGTCACAAGCTCCATCAGCGGCACGCCCGCTCGGTTGAAGTCGACAAGCGAAGCTTGTCGTCCTGAGCCCGCTGAAGGGCCCCCTTGTGCATGGACCCCGCTCTTGCCGGCAAGGGCGGGGTGAATCAATCGCCCCGTGTCTTCCTCCAGATGTATACGCTCTATACGTATCCGTTTCGTGGAAGGCGCAATATCAAGATACCCTCCCAAAACGAGCGGATACTTATATTGACTGATCTGGTACCCTTTTGGTAAATCGGGATAAAAATAATTTTTGCGGTCAAACTGCGAAAACTCAGGGATCTCCGCATGGAGTGCTAACCCCACCTGAATCACCTTTTTCACCGCGTCTTTGTTTATATACGGAAGCGTTCCCGGATGCCCCATGCAGATCGGGCAGATGTTTATATTCGGATGCTTCTCATCCGGGTCGTTTTTGGAATAGCAAAACATCTTGGTCTGGGTTTTCAGCTCCGCGTGGATTTCTAAGCCAATGACGGGTTCATATTTCATACATTTTATCGTAACGATAATATTGGCCTTTTACAATAATTCTGGTACTATGTATGTGTTTTCAAGGCCCTATCGTCTAATGGCTAGGACGCGTCTCTTTCAAGGACGAAATTCGGGTTCGATCCCCGGTAGGGCCGAATGAATCCCGTTAGAGATTTCTACTATGCGATATAACCTCGTTAAAGATACACCCAATGGGCATCGTGTATATATGACACTTCTTCTCATTGGATCTCTAACGGGATGAAATCCGCCTTTCTCTATACCCTCGGCGCGGGACTTCTCGTATTTGCCGCTCTCACCGGATGGCGATATTTTAGTTCAGCAAACCTTGAATCAGCCGCAAAGACCCTTCAGCAAATCATTCCCGAAAGGAAAAAATCTCCGGCGGAGCTCCGCGCCGAAGCGCTTGAGAAATCAAAAAATATTAAGGGGCTCTACATGACCGCGGATGTTGCGAGCTATGACGATGCGGGCGCGCGGCGGATTCGTGAAAATATTATTCGGATCGCTGATGAGACAGAAATCAATGGCATCGTGATTGATGTAAAAGAAGTATGCGGCCCGGATTATGACGCCGAAAACCTCAAAAAACTCATTGCCGAGCTCCATAAAAAACAAATCTGGGCAATTGCGCGCATCGTGGCGTTCAAGGACTCTTCCCAAATCAACGTACACCCTGAATGGTACTTGAAGCGTGCCTCCGCCGTTGCGGTCAGCGACCAATGCGCGCGCAAAACCAATTTGCGCGCCCCGGGCACCGCAGGAAATGGGGTTGCCTATTGGCGTGATAACAAAGGCGGCTATTGGTTTGATCCCGCTTCGCGGGACGCACGACAATACATCGCGGATTTTGCAAAAAAAATCATTGACCTTGGCTTTGACGAAATCCAGTTTGACTACATCCGCTTCCCGTCGGATGGAGATGTGGCGGCAGCGATATACCCCGCATGGACAAAAAAAACAGCAAAAGACCAGGTCATGAAAAGCTTTTTTGAGTTTTTGGGTAAAGAGCTCCGCGCGCACAAGCCTGATATTATCCTTTCCGCGGATCTTTTCGGATACGCCGCAATACGCGCGGGGGATGTGGGCATTGGCCAGCGGCTTGAAGATATTGGGAGCACGTTTGATTATGTGTCTTTTATGGTCTACCCATCGCACTACTACAGCGGCCTGTATCTTGAAGCCGACCCTGCGTACAAACTCGGGGCAGTCAATTTGGATAAAAACGGCGCGCGGAGAAACCCGGGTACGGTCGTGTATCGCTCCTCGCTTGTCGCGCGGAATTTTCTTGATGAGCTCGCGAGCACCACTGCGTCAACCACTCCCGTAGAAAAGAGGCATGAAGTCCGTCTCCGCCCGTGGCTTGAGGACTTTTTTCACGATGCGGATAAATCCCTCGGCAACCCGTATGGCGCAAAAAAAGTCCGCCTCCAAATAGATGGGGCGGAAAAAGTAGAGCCGCACGGCTGGCTATTGTGGAATGCGTCAAACGTCTACACAGAACCTGCTCTCAAAAGAGAGTAAAATCGTATAGTTCTCCTTTCCCTATACATCCACTTTTTTGCTATAGCTAAAAAATGGGTGTAAACTAGAAATATGGGAACTACACTTCCGGATACTCTTCCCCCCTATGTAAAAACTCTTGGAAAAGGGATACTGCTGATCCTGACAAGCGGGGCGTTACTTACCACGGCGATAGTCGCTCCAAATGCGCTCCAACTTCTCAAGCCCTTTTTACGAAAAGGGAAACGGAGTAACTACGCCAAAGAGCGTATACGAAAAACGATGAACTCTCTTGTGCAGCGCGGACTTATATCCCATACCGTCCGACACGGCGGCACAGCGGTATTGCTCACAAAAGAAGGAAGACGCTACCTTACGCGACTCAGTCTTGACGATTTTCAACTTCCCAAAGGTGTATGGGATCAGAAATGGCGGCTTATTCTCTTTGATATTCCCGAAGACAGAAAAAAAGCCCGTACGGCATTCCGGCAGCATCTGAAATCTCTCGGATGTTTCCATTTACAAAAGAGTGTGTTCGCGTATCCATACCATTGCCGTGACGAAATACATTTTCTTACCTCATTCTGGGACGTACAACGATATGTGCAATATATAGAAGCATCAACCTTAGGAACCGCAGAGAAAAGGGCGCTTAGATTCTTCACCCTCTAATTACACCCATTTTTTAGCTATAGCTAAAAAATGGGTGTAAAGGGTTATAGAGAGGAAATGTCGTCGGAGGTGAAGGCGAATTCACTTCCGGGCACGATTTCTTTTTTGATGATTTTCTCCGCGATCACTTTCTCTATGTGGTCTTGGATCCAGCGCTGCATGGGGCGCGCGCCGCGCGCGGGGTCGTATCCTCCTTTGGCAACGGCGTCCACCAGCTCGTCAGTAATTTTCAAAATGATGTGTTGTTCCCGCATGCGGCGCGCGAGCTTTTCAAGCATAATGCGCGCGATTTTCGTGAGCGACTCGGGATCAAGCGGACGGTAAATCACGATTGAATCAAAACGGTTCAGGAGTTCAGGGGTCATGATACCTTGTCGCTGGATGTCTTCCAAAATTTCTTCCTTTGCATCCGAAGGATTTTTTCCTTGTCGCACAAAATCCCAAATCATCTGGCTGCCGGCGTTTGAAGTTGCAATAATAATCGTATTTCGCATGTTGATTTTCTCGCCTTGATGGTCGGTGAAAAATCCCTCATCAAGGATTTGTAAAAAAAGGTTCTTTATTTTCGCGTGCGATTTCTCAAATTCATCCAAAAGCACCACGGTATACGGCGATGTGCGGATGCGACTTGCCAGAAGCCCGGGCTCCCGCGCTTCAAATGAGCCAATGAGTCGCTCCATGCTCTCTTCAGTTTGGTACTCCGTCATGTCAAATCGCGCCATTGCCTCTTCACTGTCAAAGTAGACCTCGGCGAGCGCTTTTGCGGTCTCGGTCTTTCCCACACCCGTGGGACCAAGAAAAAAGAACGTGCCGATCGGGCGCTTGGGATTTCTCACGCCCGCGCGTGCGCGGCGGATGGCGTCGGCAACCGCACTAACCGCCACGTCTTGCCCCACCACGCGCGCCCGCAAGAGCCCATCAAGCTTCAAGAGTTTTTCCTGCTCTCCCGCATCAATTTCGCCAAGCGGCATTTTCGTCTCGCGCCGGAGGACTGAAAGCACGAGGTCGGCTGTGATACGCACCGTTCCCTTCTCGCGCGCCTCGGTAACCGTCTTTTCCAAAAGATCCACCGCGCGTTCATAGATATGTCCGGAAACGAGGTAGCGCGTCGCGCCCTCGGCAATTTTCTCAAGCGCCGGATATGTGAAAAGAATGTGTCCGCGGTGCTCAATCTCCATTTCCGGCGCCACATCTTCAAGAATCAAAAGGATTTCGGGAAGCTCCGGTTCCCTCATGTCAATTCGTTCAAAGTGGCGCAGGAGTTCTTGATTTTCTTCAAGCACTCGCCGGAACGGTATGGGTTCTGCAAGACCAATGATGTGTACCGCGACACCCGTGAGGGAGGGGCTGAAGATTTCCGCAGCACCCACCCCAACTTTTGCGAGCGAATCCACGAATTCCGGAAAATGGTCAATCGCGAGGATCACGTTTCCCGCGCGAACTGATTCGTTCAAAACCTGAATCAAAAGCGCCTCTACTTCTCCTTTTGTTTTTCCGGTCGCGATGAGCGCGGGCGCGTCAAGAAGCCAGACGCGCTTATGTTCAAGTTCCGGAAAAATCGCGCCAAGGAGGATGTGTCGCGTGAGCGCTAAAAGCAGGGTCGTTTTCCCCACGCCCGGCTCGCCGACAATGAGGGCATTCGCGCCGGACTTCTTCAAGAGCGCTGACTCAATCATCTGGAGTTCGCGGTCAATGCCGATCAAATGCCTGCGGAGGGTTAACGCCTCATCCGTGAGGTCGCGTGAAAATTTTTCCAGTGTGAACGCGCGTCCAAATGCCCAATCCTTTGCAAGCCCCGGGATCCGCGCGAGATTCTCGCGGCTCCACCACCGCATTTCGCGCTCGCGCTCTTCAGATTCTCGTTCTCCCCACGCCGCGGTAGACACAAGTGTTGCGCGGCCAATGCCGCGGGTCTCTAATGCCGCGCGAAATCCATTATCATTATCAAAAAGAAATCCGATGAGTTCGCCAAGACCAAAGACCTCGCGTGGCAGAGCGGCAATTCGCTCTTGAGAAATCGGGGCTTCAGATGCCGCGCGGGTGATATGTTTCCACTCAGCCGTAGAAAGACCGAGCCGTGCGAACAGGGCGGCTCCTGCATCACTGCGGGGAATCGCGGCAAGAAACAATTTCGGTGAAATCTCTTTTCCCCCATGTGATGCCCGATACCATAGTGCGGCGGCGCTCCACGTCAGGCGGCGATACAAATCGGTTGCTTCCACGCCGCCGTGTTTTTCCGTCATTTTTGCGCGCGCGAAACTATTCAGAAGGAAAATCACGAGGCGCGCGCCAAGCAGGAGCGAGAAGAGCGGCGAGGCATAGTGCTCTACAAACGAAATCTCAAGACCGGCGATGTCGTTTCCGATAAGGAGGCCGCCAAGGAGAAGCAATGCGATCGCGAGGGCTCTGGCAATTTGCATGCGCGCGCGCGTCGGAAACCAACGTTCCAAAACGAGCGCTCCAAGAAACGGATTTTTGGAAAAGAGACTCAAAGGCATGTCAGAATATCGGTTTCAATCCGCTTGTGAGAAGCAGCGGAATGATACTCACCGGCAGAAACACCCAAAGCACAAGGGCTGCCGGAAGAAGAAGTGCTGCCACAAGCAACGCCAAGACCCCCACGAGTATGACACACATCCGGAGCAAAAAACCGACCGCGCGGGAAATGGTATTTACGACAAATGTTGCCGCGATTTTTTCAAGATCAATGCCGCGCCCGTACTCCTCCCCAATCCGGTAAAATGGAGAAAAAAGAGTTTTTAAGAGAAGCGGAAGCGAGAAGTAGTGCATGAGAAACCAAAAAACATCCCGCCATATACGGAGGATCGCCACGGGCGCCTGGAGGTAGTGCCACAAGAGATAATCCTTGAGAAAATACGCCAATTCCATTACCATCCAGTATATCATAAATCATATCGCCACCTTAGCTTCTTCCTTCGCCCTCATGTATAGTCGGGCTTCGGATGGACGAGAATACCAAAATATAGGTTGTCTCGCTCTTCT
Source organism: uncultured Candidatus Saccharibacteria bacterium (assembly GCA_964501445.1). Classification (GTDB taxonomy): domain Bacteria; phylum Patescibacteriota; class Minisyncoccia; order Sungbacterales; family HO2-52-23; genus CAZCSJ01. The sequence continues at coordinate 7,446 of CAZCSJ010000005.1, read as the reverse complement.
GAAGCTCTGCTGAAAGCGGAGCGTAGGAGAGCCACATTAGCTCAGTTGGCAGAGCAACGATTTTAATCTCCGACCACCTCTATGCTTGACGATGGTCGTAAGTCCTTTATACTGGATCTATGCCAATGCATAAAAAGCCGAGGGAAAAATGTCTTAGTTGTGGTGAAGAAACGCGTCGCGCGGAGTATAAATATTGCACCAATGCCTGCCAGGCTGAGTATCAATATAGGTCTTATATTCAAGAATGGAAAAATGGAGGGGTACGTGGATTGCAACGTCTAGGTATCGTGTCGCGGTATATTAAGCGGTATTTGCGAAAGAAATTTGGAAATAGGTGTCAGTTATGCGGATGGTCAGAGGTCAATATTAAGACAAGACAGGTTCCGCTGGTCGCTGATCATATTGACGGCAACTGGCGAAACAATATCGAAAGCAATCTTCGCCTGATTTGTCCAAATTGCGATTCTTTGACTCCGACATACGCTGGATCAAATAGGGGAAATGGCAGAAAGAATCGTGTGTTGAGCAAAAGAGTCAAAGAGGGTCGTGTGCTGATTGCGGCTACGCCAGAATAACTCAATGGTAGAGTAGTTGTTTCGCCAGCCCCGTTAGAAATGCCGATGTAGCTCAGTGGTAGAGCAACTGTTTCGTAAACAGTAGGTCGTCGGTTCAATCCCGACCATCGGCTACGAGACCTCTTTCCTTATATTCCTGTTTTAGAAATCAGAGGTCTTTTTATAGCGTATGGCAACATCGTATCTCAATGAGTACATCACGAATGACCCTGCATCAGAAAATGGCGACCTGAAGGATGAAGAGGTGCTCCGCGCATCGCTTGACGAGCCCGCGCTCTTCCAGATTCTTGTGGAGCGCTACCAAGAGCCGCTCTACCGCGCCGCATGGCGGGTGGTGCAAAGCCGGGAAGAGGCAGAAGACATTGTCCAGGAAGCATTTGTGAAGATGTATAAAAACGCGGACCGCTTTCACAAGCTCTCCGGCATTGAATTCAAGTCGTGGGCGTATAAAGTTGCGATCAACACCGCGATCACCCACTATCGGAAACTCAAGCGCGCTCCGATGCTCAGCGAAGACCCCACGGTGTTTGACACGAGCGAACCCGACGACGCGGAAACCCGGATCGCGCTTGCCGCAGACGCCCGCGCCGCGGTCTCTGCCGCACTCCAAGACCTTCCGGAAAATCTCCAGTTGGTGCTCAAGAGCTACTACTTTGACGATAAGTCGTACAAAACCATCGCAGAGGAAGAGGGCATTTCAATACCGGCGTTAAAGATGCGGCTCTTTCGCGCCAAACGCCTATTTAGAAAAATAACAAAAGACAATAATCTGCTATAATACCTCCATGGATATTCAAACCACACCAATTCCAAAACCGCGGTTTCGCGGAGAGACGCTTCGGAAAATCTACCGCGTCTGGCTCATGCGACGTCTCCTCCCGGTGGTCGCGCTTGAAATCGCAGCGCTCTCGCTCCTCCTCTGGAAACTCGGAAAAATGATCTTCTTTGAGCGCGTGGTGCAAAATGCCACGAGCGTGCTCTTCGTGAATCCCTCGGGGATAGTTTCGTTTGGCGTCAATGCATTTCTCAATGCCTTTTGGACGACAAAAATTGCAGCGCTCCTCATTGCGATCGGCCTTGCGTTTCTCATCCGCCACCTCACACAAGGGATTTTGCGCTACATTCTTGTGAAAGAAAATTATTTCTCCCAGATACGGAAACAATGAGAGAGCCGCAGATTCTCTACGAGGATACCGACATACTTGTGATAAACAAACCGCCGGGACTTGCGGTGCACGGCGGTCTACAGGTGCGAGGGGCTACCCTCGTTGATTTTTTATTGGCGCGGTTCCCGGAAATTAAGAATGTCGGGGATCCTTCGACCGGCTCAGGACATGAGATCCTGCGCCCCGGCCTTGTGCATCGGCTGGATAAAGACACATCGGGAGTGATGGTGGTTGCGCGAAATCAAGAAAGTTTTCTCCGGCTTAAATCCATATTTCAAGACCGCCTTGCGGAAAAAATATACTGGGCGATCGTGTGTGGCGCGCCAAAAGAGAGAAAAGGAATTGTGACGCTCCCCATCGGGCGGCTCGTGAAAAATCCTCTGAAGCGGGGCGCGCAAACGCCAAAAGTAAAAATACGTGGCGCGCGGGAAGCCGCAACCGAATACCGGGTGCTTCGCACGAGCGAACGCTATGCGCTTGTGGAATTGAAACCGAAAACCGGCCGCATGCATCAGCTCCGCGTCCACATGAAAGCGCTCGGGCACCCGGTTGCCTGCGACCTGCTCTACGGCGGAAAAAATGTGTGCTGCCCTCAAGGCGTTTCGCGACAGCTCCTGCACGCGCGCTCGCTTTCCTTCGCGCTTACCGAGGGAAAACGGATGCAATTTGAAGCCGACCCGCCCGAAGATTTTTCCGTTGCGCTCAAACGAATTCTATGATACGCTTTTCCCTGATATGACCACCCCTACTACACAATTTGATATGCAATCGCTTCGGAGCGACCTCTCCGAAATTCGCCCGGGCGATACCGTGAAAGTGCATCAAAAAATTAAGGAAGGCGGTAAAGACCGCATCGCAGGATTTGAGGGAATTGTGATTGCGCGAAAACACGGCCGGGGCGTTTCCTCCACATTCACCGTGCGAAAAGTGGTGGACGGCATTGGCGTTGAGAAGATCTTTCCGCTCCACTCCCCGACCATCCAGAAAATCGATGTGTTGAAAAGTGCTAAAGTCCGCCGCGCGAAGCTCTACTACATCCGCGAGAAAGCCGCACGCGAGATCCGCCGCAAGATGAAGACGGTCACCCGCGAGATCAAGGGGTCGGAAGAATACAAGCGTGCGGCAAAGAAAGCGGCAGCGGCGGAAGCGGAAACAGCTGCTTCCGAGTAACAATTTTTATACGCGCGGGTGCTGGAACCGGTAGACAGGCCAGCTTGAGGGGCTGGTGTCCGTAAGGGCGTGGAGGTTCGAGTCCTCTCCCGCGCAAACACACAATCACAAAAGCGGCATCTCTGCCGCTTTTGTGATTTTGCGGCACACATAGGTACGGTTGCTCTTTTTATTATAAAAATTATACTGTGTTCAGGTCTTTCCATGAGATCATGGGGAAGAATCGTAGTGTAGCGATGAAAGGAGAAGCAGATGGAAGTAACGATTGCGGGTGTCCACCTTGAACATCCAGTCATGAATGCCGCCGGAACGTGCAAATTGCTCGATGCAGGTGAGGGCGAGATTGATGTGCGAAAGCTTGCGCGCTCGCCCGTTGCGGCGATCATGGTGGGTTCCATCACTCTTGAGCCGCGCGCGGGAAACAGCGGTAATGTATACTACACCGAGCCCGGCTTCTCGCTCAACTCCCTTGGCCTGCCAAACCCCGGGGCAGGGTACTACGAAAAGCATCTGCCGGAAATGGTAGAGATCGCTCACGCGGCGGGGAAACCGCTTTTCGTGAGCGTTGCTGGATTCAACCCTGCGGAGTACGCAGAACTCGCAGAGTTGGCTCTCGAAGGAGGCGCTGATTTTGTAGAATTGAACTTTGGGTGCCCCAATGTATGGGACGGCTCGAGGCAAAAACAGATCACCTCATTTAATCAAGAAGCGGTGTATGTGACCCTGCATGTAGTGCAGGAACGGATAGGAAAAAATGTGAAAGCCGGAGTTAAACTTTCTCCATTTTCAGACCCCTTTTCCTTAATCGAGGTAGCCGCGGTTATCGGCGATTGTGAAATGATAAAAGTGGTTGTTTCCGCCAATACATTTCCTAACGCCTTTGCAGCAGATGGTAGTGGAGCGCCCTATATTACTCCTGCCGATGGACTTGCGGGAATGGCGGGCTCCGCGCTTAAACCCGTAGGTTTGGGGCAGGTAAAGCAGCTTCGCAACCTGCTTCCTCCGAGGATTCAGTTGGTCGGAGTCGGCGGAGTATCGTCCGCCCAGGATGTGAGGGATTACCAGCGCGTCGGCGCACAAGCCGTGCAGGTGGGCACCGCTCTCCTCAACCGAGGCCTTGGTCTCTTTACCGATATCCTCACGGAGTTGGTGGATATGGCAGAGGTTGCATAAATTTGTTAGTACATCAAACGGCCCACAAGGGTCGTTTTTCTTTTGTGTGTCTTTTCTTGAGAAGTAACGAAAAACCTGATATAGTATTTTTTATTGCCGCGGTAGCTCAGTGGCAGAGCGCAGCCCTGAAGAGGCTGGCGTCGTCAGTTCGATTCTGACCCGCGGCATTCAATATGCGGCCATGGTTTAGTGGTAGGACGGCTCCTTGCCAAGGAGCAGGTGGGAGTTCGATTCTCCCTGGCCGCATTGTTTCGTAAAGACACTCGTGATAGAATATGAAGTGAAAAACTATTTTTATGAGTGAACATCTTAAAGGGCAAGAAAATAATATCCCTGAGCAGGGACCGACAAGCGAAGAAAGCTACGAAGAGGCAATGCAACACGTAAAAGAAGCATTGGATCTAGAGAGAGAAAAATCCTCTCAAGAACAAGGTACCTCTCACGCGCCGGAAACGAAATCAACGCAACCAGAAAAAGAACGGGAAGAAAAGGTATCGTCGGGTGAACCGGCTAGAACAGCGCCTGCCGGCGAAACAGTTGCGGGAAAAGGAGTGGAACCCCCGAAAGCAGAACCTCCAAAAAAAGAGGAGATGCCAAAAGAAGCAGGACCTAAGACATTTTGGGGGAAAATCGGCGCGGGTGCGGGTATTTTCGGAGGATTCATTGTTTCTCTTGGACTCCTCGGCGTTTTGGGAACACTGGAGATCATAAAAAAACTACTGGGAATTAAAGAGGGAAAGAAGGACTAACGGTATTCCACTTTGTAAATCACGCCTGCTTTGTCGTCCGAAACATAGAGCGCTCCGTCATCATCAAACGTGAGGTCCACTGGACGGCCGAGAACCTCACCGCTTTGGGTAAGCCAACCCGTAATAAAATCTTCCGTGCCGAGATAACGGCCATTGTCGTCAAGTTTCATTCGCACGACTTTGTAGCCCGTGGGTTCGCTCCTGTTCCACGAGCCGTGGTAAGCAACCAATAAATCGCCCCAATACTCTTCGGGCCACGCGCCCCTCGACTCTGCTCGGGGAATAAATGTCAATCCCAACGGTGCCGAGTGCGCCGGAATGTCTATTGCGCTCGGCGTCTCAAACGGCTCCATGCACGGATTTCTTATATAGGTATTTTTATCAAACTCCGTGTCGTGGATGTTTTTGCCGTAGCACGTCGGCCAGCCAAAATTCGGAACCGAATTTTGCCCTGAGCTTGTCGAAGGGCCTTCTATCATATTTATTTCATCCGGCGGCAGGTCGTCGCCTAAATTATCTCGCCCCATTTCAGTTGCCCACATCCTCGGTGGTGAGCCGTTCGGCACTGAGCTCACGGCCGAAGCGCCTGTCGAATCATTTCCCTCTTCCCATGTGAAAAACACGGCATTGCGAAGCCCGCGCGCGAATTCTTTAAAATCGCTCCCGTCTTTTTTCATTGAAAATATCTTTGCGCGGCGCGTATCGGATTCATTACACACATTACAAGTGGAGCCGATGGAAACATAGAGCCGGCCATCCGGCCCAAAGCCGATGGTGCGCGTGAAATGCCCGCCGCCTGCGGGGAGGTCAGCGATTTTTTCGGGCTTTCCAATTTCAGGAGCTAGTGAAACGCGCGAGATTTTATTCTCTTCGGCAATATAGAGCATAATTGCCTTGAGGTTTTGAGATTTGTCTCCCCCCACATCTGTCCAGCCCGCATCTGTCCGTTCCTTGCCAAGAACAATATCAAGGGCAAGGCCGTGCGGCCGTTTGAGATTTTTCAATACATCACCTTGGCTGATAATACTTCCATCACGGTTAAGGGTGAGAAGCGTGACAGCGTTCTCACCCGTTCGTGATACCCAGAGCTCTCCCAGTGGGTCAAACGCCATCACCCGCGCGCCCGGGAGATTTTTTGCAAAAATTTCAATAGAAAATCCGGGCGGAAGCCGCAGAGGAAGACCGGTGGTATTTTCCTGCGCCCGCTCCGCTCTCTCGTTTTGCGGCGGCGCGCCTGACGGCGCGAAAAGCCCGCGGCCGGATTGCCAATAAAAAACCCCTGCCGCGAGCACAAGAAAAACAGCAAGGGGTATGCCAAAAGCGAAAGATTTTTTCATTTCAGATCCTCCGCCGCGTCCTCTTCCTTAATCAGGCCTTTTTCCAAGAGGGAGCGCACGGATTGGGGCATGGTTTGCATCCCCTCTTTGGCGCCGGTTTCTATGACGGTAAGAATCTGGTGGATTTTATTTTCGCGAATGAGGTTTGACGCCGCGTTATTCACCAAAAGAATTTCGTATGCCGCAACCCGCCCTTTCCCCTCTTTTTTGCGAAAGAGTTTCTGCCAGACGACCGCGCGGAGCGCCTCGGAGAGTTCGGAACGGACCTGATTTTGGCGCTCTCCAGGAAACACATTGATGATGCGGTCAACGGTTTGTGCAGCCCCGCTCGTGTGGAGAGTCCCAAAGACCAAGTGGCCGGTTTCTGCCGCGGTAATTGCAAGCCCGATGGTTTCGGGGTCGCGCATCTCGCCGACAAGTATCACATCCGGGTCTTCGCGAAGTGCGGCCCGCAATGCCGATTGAAACGTTTCTGTGTGGGCGCCGACCTCGCGCTGGTCAATAACTGATTTCACGTTGTCATATACAAACTCAATAGGGTCTTCAATGGTGATGATGTGGGAGCCCTCTGATGTGTTGATGTTATTTATGAGTGCGGCAAGGGTGGTTGATTTCCCGCTGCCCGTAGGGCCTGTCACGAGTACCAGCCCATGGGGGAGATCCGCGATTTTTTTAAACACCTCCGGCAGTCCCAGTTCTTCCATAGTGGGAATTTTTGAAGGAATCAAGCGAAACACCGCACCCATGCCCTTTCGCTGCATGAAGGCGTTTACGCGGAAGCGCGCGAGTTTCGGCACCTCAATTGAGAAGTCAATGTCGTGTTTGGCTTTGAACTCCTTTGCCTGCGCCTCGTTCATGATGTCGGAGAGGTATGCTTCGGCCGCCTCTGCCGTGAGCACCGGCTGATCCTCCAGCATCACAATGTCGCCGGAAATCCGAAAGACCGGTTTGGTGCCGGTGGTGATGTAGATGTCGGACGCGCCGCGCTCCGCCGCCTCCTTAAAAATTTTTTCAAGTTTCATATGCGTGTATTATATCCCGCACATGAGAGGAACACAATTAATCATAAACGGGAAATCTTGAACGATATTAGAACTTACTTTCAGTGTATCAGAAACTGGCAACCATTTCCAGATTTCTCGGCTGTTTTGCGGTAATTCCTCGGTTTTTTGCTTGTCTTCCCAGTCGAGCTGAAGAATTATTCGACCTTCCCGAGACCCCCCCTGCATCAGATGCAAGATCTACTAAACCTGCAACTTAACCCCACTTAGAAGAG
>CAZCSJ010000004.1:0-46348 GCA_964501445.1 uncultured Candidatus Saccharibacteria bacterium | reverse complement strand
TGGAAGAAAAAGCGGAGCGGTACCGGAGCGAATTTGCCTCACCCCGCGTATCCGTCTATTCATTTTCTCCGCGGCCGCAATCGTTTTTGGATCGGATAATTTTTTTCCTTGGGCGGAACGGGCTTTGCACGGATACGGTTTTGACCGATCAGCGAACCTATGCGGTGGAAAGCGGAAAGTGGATATCCTTTGTGTGCAAACGCGTGTTTACCCTCACGCTCGGGCGTCTCTCGCTTTTCCATTCATGTGTGCGGTTGATCGCGCGTGTTCGTCCGCCGACTGCCGAAATGCGTACGCTTTTTCAAAAGGAAAAGCCGGACCTTCTGTTTTCCACCGACGTACAGGATGAGCTTGATATTGATGCGATGCGGGCCGCGCGCCGGGAGCGCGTGCGGATAGTTTCCATGGTGCGGAGTTGGGATAATCTCACAAGCCATCATTTGATCCAGATAGTTCCGGATACGCTTGTGGTCTGGAGTTCGTATATTAAGGAAAAGGCAGTTCGTCTCCACGGGATTCCGGCTCGCCGCGTGGTGATCACCGGGATTCCGCATTTTGATTGGTATCGGAGAGAGGGGATTCTCACCACGCGCGCCGCATTTCTCGAGCCCTACGGGATTTCACCGGAGGAGAAAGTGATTCTTTTTGCCGGGATCGGAGATTTTTTGGCGCCGCATGAGGCGGAAGTGGTACACATTCTTTCGGATGCGATTCGGGACGGCGCGCTTCCCAAAAATACCCGGGTGCTGTTCCGTCCGCATCCGAATTTCCTTGTGGCGCGCGAGGAGATCAAGGAGCTCCCGCATGTCGTATTTGATGACGCGGTTGCGCATTACACCGGTGCGCTCCGCTCCACATGGGAAATGGATACCGAAAAAATTGCGCATCTCGCAAATTCCCTTGCGCATGCGGACGTCGTGGTAACGACCGCATCCACCATGGCGATGGACGCGGCGGCATTTGATAAGCCCATTGTCTGTGTGGCGTTTGACGGGCTTTCCACGGAGGGATACTGGCATTCCGTGAGACGATACTACGAGGTCTATACCCATTTCCAGTTGATCACAAAAACTCAGGGGTTTGCGGTGGCCTATAATCCCAAAGAACTCATTGATGCAATTTTGAGCTATTTTAGAGATCCAGAGCGTGACGGCGCAGGCCGCCAAAGGATCTGCAATGAGTTCATCGGCCCGCTCGACGGGCATGCAGGAGAACGAGTGGCAAATGTTATCATTGACGCTTTGCGAAAGTGAGGTTCGTCTTCTTTTTGACTTGACGCGTTCCGGACGCGTTATTAGAGTAGAGACCTAGTTGTTTGTCAGTGAAATAGGAATAAGGAGGATTGAAGGATGGATACGACAACCGTGTTGCTCTTTGCATGCGTCTGCGGCGGAGCATTTATTTGGGGGATTGTGAATGTTTTGAAGAGCCACCTCCTACGGGATAAAGAGGTGCACGAGGACCTGGTGACGGTAGGCGTGATGCTTGGCGCGACCGTTACCTCGTTTGCGATCGAGTTCGCGTGGCACGGTCTTCCTACGGTGCAGATGGCATTCTGGGCGCCTTTTGCGATTACCGCCGCATTGAATATCTTTATTCAATATGGCCAGGTGAAGGCACTGAAGCTCGAGCAGGCATCGGTGGTAGCACCTCTTGCCTCCACGATGCCCCTTTGGGTTATCCTCGCTTCGTGGCTCATTCTTGGCGAATACCCCACGTTTTGGGGCAAAGTCGGAATTGTCACCGTGAGTGTGGGTGCCTACGTGATTGCGCTCAAGGGTACACCAGTTGAGTTGCCGCTCTTTGGAAAGCGCATTATACCCAAGCGGTATCAGGAAACTGTGCTTTTCTATACCGCACCATGGATCCGGCTTTTCTCGTCGAGGGGCGCGCAAATAGCATTAGGCATCGCGTGTCTCGGGGCGATCTCGTCGAACTTCGACAAACTCGCGACGCTCGCCTCGAGCCCCATGGTGTTCACCGGCGGCGCGTTCCTCGTGGTCGCGGTGTTTGTCTATGGATGGTCAAAGGCGACGGGCACATGGGATACGCTCGACAAGACCTACTTCGGTCGGGTGTTCACCCTGGGTCTTATCCAAGGGGTAGCCACTGTGTTGATGAACACAGGTTACTTTTTTGGCATCGTTCCGTATGTGGGTTCCCTCAAAAGAACACAGATATTCTGGACGGTGATGCTTGCGGGATTATTTTTGGGAGAGTCCCATATGGGTATCCGGCTTGTGTCGGCTTTGATCATTTTTGTGGGCGCGGCCCTCATGGCATTCTGATGGATATTCGCAACATGGCGTTTTCTGTTCACACAGGAAACGCTTTTATTTTTACGGAGCGAGTGTTACAATGCGTCCGTATGAATGCAAAAGTAATTCGTAAAGACGAGATAGTGCATGCAGGCGCGAGTGTTGAACAGAATGTAAAGAAAGCCGTGTTGCTCTCGGGCGACTGGGACGGAAAATATGCGGTTGCGGTGGTCGTGGTGGATTGTAGTAAGCCGAAAGCCGAGGTGCATGAGCACGCGGCAGATGTATGGCGCGTAATGAAGGGAAGCGGGAAATTTATTTTGGGCGGCGAGATGCAAAATCCCGAAAAAATTCGTGAAGGCGAGTGGACCGCGGATGAAATCTCTGGCGGCGAGATTGTGGAAGTGGGAGAAGGGGACTTGATTGATATTCCCGCAGGCGTTCCACATCAGATTGACGCGCGCGGCGGGCGGCTCGAGCTTCAGATTGTGAAAATCAATTCATGACCGACGTCATTCTCTTTCTTCTGTTTATGGTGACAGGTACTTTTGCGCTTGGGCTCACCGATGTATTCAATCGGAAGTACTTGAAGGAGGGCGTTGACGACGTCCTGCTTTTGGGAATTACATGGCTACTCGGTGCATTGGTTCTTCTCCCCATTATTCTGGTTCTCGGAGTCCCGCCCTTGCAAGGGGGTTTTTGGTCTGCAATGGCGGCAACGGTAGCACTCAATCTCGTCTCTCAACGCATATGGATGCGGGCATTTCAAGTGAGTGAAGCGTCGCTTGTAGCACCTCTCCGACTGTTGACCCCTCCGCTCGTAATCCTCACGGGATTTTTTATTCTCGGTGAGCGGACGACTTTTGCCGGCGCACTTGGTATCCTCACCACCATAGTGGGGCTTTTCGTGCTTCTGCCTTCCGGAGGCGGTTTTTCTTTGAGGCGGATGGCGCGCGCCTTCTTTAATGAAAAAGGGATGCTTTTAGGGATTCTCGGCGCCATACTTTTTGCATTCTCTTTTCCGTTTGATAAAAAGGCCGTTCTCACCTCATCTGCGCTTTTTGCTTCACTCTGTGCATTTGGCGCGGTGGGCGCGGGGACGCTTCTCATAGAAGCATTCCGAAGAAAGGATTTTGCGGCCGAGATAGGGGTTTTATACCGACGTTGGAGAGGACCAATACTCCTCATCTCTGTGTTCAATATCCTTGGCGGGTTTCTCGCAAATCAAGCGTTGAACTACTCGCTCGCGGCCTATGCGGCGAGCGCAAAGCGCCTTTGGTCGCTCTGGACCGTAATACTTGCGGGTCATTTCCTGCAAGAAAAAGATTTTTTGCGCCGCGTCATGGCAACGCTCGTGATGCTCGGCGGTATTGCGATTACTGTTATTTATGGATAACCTGTAAGGGCATAAAGGAGTTATATATAAAGATATGGCAAAAATTCTTGGAATCATTCCCGCCCGCGGCGGGTCAAAATCCATTCCCCGGAAAAACATCAAGCCGATCTGCGGAAAGCCCATGATCGCATGGGTGATTGAGACGCTTCAAAAGAGCGGCGCATGCGACCGTGTGATTGTGTCAACCGATGATAAGGAAATTGCCGACGTCGCGCGGGAATTTGGCGCCGAGGTGCCCTTCATGCGCCCCGCCCAACTCGCAGAGGATACGACGCCGACTCTTCCCGTGCTCCAGCATGCAGTGGAGTGGCTCCGCACTCATGAAAATTACCATCCTGATTATGTGGTGCTCCTTGAGCCGCCTTCTATTGTAAAGCGGCCGTTTCAAGTGAAAGAGGTGGTGAAATTGCTTCTTGATACAGGTGCGGATTCCGTGGTGAGTGTGTGTGAAGTGCCGGGCGTATTCAGCCCCCACTGGCAGTTGACTCTGGGCGACGAGGGGCGCGTGACGCTCTTTACCGGAGGCACGATGAAGAATGTGATCCGCCGACGCCAGGATCTTCCCAAAACATATTATCGCAACAGCGCGATCTATGCGTTTAAGACCGATCTGCTTTTTGCGCCAGAACCGAGTTTATATGGCGAGGATCTCCGCGCCTATCCAACTGAATTGAAATATGCGCTTGACATTGATACGCCCGAGGATTGGCCGGTTGCGGAGGCAAAGTTCAAAAAAATTCTTGAAGAGGAAGGAACAATATGACTGCACGTCCCCCGGAAATTCAAATAGGGAAAAGAAAGATCGGGTCGTCGTACCCGCCTCTTGTGGTTGCCGAGATTGGGATTAACCATAACGGCAGCATGGAGAGGGCAAAACGGATGATTCGGGACGCAAGACGCGCGGGCGCGGAGTGCGTGAAATTCCAATCGCACGTATTGGAGGATGAAATGCTTGAGAAAGAGGCGCGAAAAGTCATTCCGGCAAATTCAAACGTTTCCATCTGGGAGGTGATGGCGCGGTGCACGTTTTCGGAGGCGCAGGAACGGGAACTAAAGAAGTATGCAGAAAATCTGGGTTTGATTTTTCTTTCCACGCCCTTTTCCCGCGCCGCTGCCGACCGTCTGCAAAAGATTGGCGTCAAATGGTTTAAAATCGGGTCGGGCGAATGCAACAACCATCCGCTCGTGGAGCATATCGCGCGTTTCGGAAAACCTATGGTCGTATCCACAGGCATGAATGATATCCCTTCTATCAGAAAGACAGTAGCGATCCTGCGGCGATACAAGGTTCCGTACGCGCTTCTCCATTGCACCAATGTGTATCCGACGCCGTGGAACCGCGTGTACCTCCACGCGCTCACGAAGATGAAAAAGGCCTTCCCTGATGCGGTCGTCGGGCTTTCTAATCATTCCCAAGGTCCGTGGGCAGCGCTCGGCGCAGTTGCGCTCGGCGCATCCATCCTTGAACGCCATTTCACTTCGGACCGTTCGTGGCGCGGAGAAGATATTCCGGTATCCATGGACCCAAAGGAGCTTTCAATGATTCTTCAGGGCGCTCGCGCAATTTGGGAGTCGCGCGGAGATTATAAAGGTCCGGTTGCGGAAGAAAAACCCACGATTGATTTTGCGTATGCATCGGTGGTCGCCATCCGTGATATTAAAAAAGGAGAGCGATTGTCAAAAGAGAATATTTGGGTGAAGCGGCCCGGGACCGGCAAGATTCATGCCGCGCATTTTTCGCGGCTTTTGGGCAAGAGGGCAAAAGCCGATATTGTACGCGACACTCAACTCGCATGGCATCAAGTATAGCGCGAAAGATCTGCATTGTTACCACGAACCGCGCTGATTACGGCAGGATGCGTCCCGTGATGCAGGCGATTCAAAAAGACCCGCGGCTCGCACTTCAAGTGGTGGTGGGTTCCCACCTTTTTTTTGATTATTTTTTTTGGTACCTGCGTCACGGCGAGCCGCTTTCCGTATGGAAATCGCTCCCGTGGTATCTGCGTGCGCGGCGGGCAGCACTTTTAGGGTCGGATGAAGACGTGTGGCGGCGTGATAACTTCACGCGCCTTCTTCGCGAAGACGGATTTCCTATTCACGCGCGGATCCCTATGTTTTTGGAGGGCGGAAATTCGCGCGTGATGACCAAAATCGCGGGTTTGTGCCTTCTTGGCATCACCGATATTTTTGAGCGTCTAAAACCCGACGTGGTACTCGTGAACGGTGATCGCTTTGAGTTGCTTCCCGTGGCGTTTGCAGCAGTTTCCTCTAATATCCGCCTCGCGCATATTGAAGGGGGAGATGTGTCGGGGACGCTTGACGAAAGCACGCGCCACGCCATCACCAAGCTCGCGCACATTCATTTTCCCGCGACCGAGATGAGCGGCGCGCGCATTCGCCAGATGGGAGAGGATCCCCGATTTGTATTTCCGGTGGGCTCTCCCGTGATCGATATGCTCACAGAACTTGATCTTTCGCTTGATAACACGGTGTTTGACCGCAATGGATCCGGAGGAGGGGAGCGGATTGACGTAAAAAAACCTTTTCTTTTGATCCTCCAGCATCCGGTGACGACCCGATACGAAGAAAATCAGCGCGATATGGAAGAAATTATTGCCGCGGTCGATCAGACGCCGCAGCAGAAACTCTTTTTAACTCCAAATATTGATGCGGGGTCAGATGGCGTATCGGCCGCACTCCGCGAGTATCGCGACCGAAAGCCGCGCGGCACCGCGTTTTTCAAAAATTTTCTCCCGCACGACTACTATCGCCTATTTTCCCACGCGTCGGTCGCGATAGGGAATTCATCCAGTTTCATTCGGGAAGGCGCGTTTCTCGGCGTGCCCGCGGTGCTCGTGGGCGATCGCCAGCGGCGTCGGGAACGGGGAGAGAACGTGTGTGAAGTGCTTCCGGAGCGTCAAGAGATTTTGCGCGCGATCGAGCGTCAGCGCGCACATGGGTCTTACCCCTGCGATACGCGTTTTGGGGATGGCACCGCATCTGAAAAAATCGCGGATATTTTGGCGCGCATGTCGCCCCCGATCCAAAAACAATTTCACGACCTTTTACGTTCGTAGTGAAGGATCTCTCTTTGTACACTTGGAAAATAAATGGAAAAGAATGAAAAAAAGCAGGGGGTGGGGGATACGGTAACGCGCGGAGTTTTCGTGAGTGGTGTAGGCAGCACTGCGCTTCGTGTTATTGATGCGGCGATTGCGATCCTCATGCTCCGGTGGCTTTCCGTGTATGAGTACGGAGTGTACCGGCTCGCAATTGCGGCCTATGATTTTTTCGGCGGATTTTTTCTTGCAGGGCTTGAGAACGTAGTGGTGAGTGATGCCGCAGCCGATATTGAAAAGAACTCACGCCGTGCCCGCGTCCTCTACACGTCTTATTTTATTTTTCTATCTGTGGTTTCGGTGGTGCTCGCGGCAATTTTTTATTTCGCTTCTGATCGGGTGGCGGCATGGATGGGGGGAGAGGCAGTGTACCTAAAAATCGTGGCGCTGCTTTTTCTTTTGTCGCCTTTTGAGACCGCCTACAAGCTCCGTTTTCAGATTTATCTTGATTTCGGGTGGGGTATGATTTTTAAAATCATTGCCGATACAGGAAAACTCGTCGCGATCGCGCTTTTCTTTCTATTGTGGTCGTTTGATGTGACGCGCGCCCTCTGGAGCGTGGTGATCGCGACCGCATTGCCGCTTACGGCGACGTTTCTTGGATATCGTCGCCCTTCGCTCTTTTCTTTTCCCTCGTTTTCGGAAATAAAAGAATCATTCGCCGCGCTTTTTCTCCGGCATGGCAAGTGGGCGATCGTGAGCGATTTTGTGAATAACGCGAGTCAAAACATCCGGCCGTTTGTGGTGCGCGCGTTTGTGGGGATAGAGGGCGTGGCGCTGATTTCCGTTGCGCAAAACCTTTTGTCCGCCGTAAAGTCGCTTTTCCCCATTCGCGAGGTGCTTACCCCCGCGCTTCCGCGCGCCTCCGATGACCCGGCGCGGCTTGCGGCACAAATCAACCGCGCGACCAAATACGCGACATACGTCTATGTCGGATTGAGCATTGCCGCCGCACTCGGCGTGCCCGTGCTCGTGTGGCTCCTCTTTCCGCACTACCTCCCCGCGCTTCCGTTCTTTTATATCCTGCTTCTGGGTTTGCCGTTTTTCGGATTCCGTTCCGTCGCGATTCCGGTGTTCTATGCGTTGAAGGCGCAGCGCGTGCTTCTCATCATCACCACCGTGCGGACTATCCTCCTTACTGTGGTTAACGTGGCACTGACCTATTTCTTTGGCCTTTGGGGCGCCGCAACGGAAATGGTGCTCATCGGCATTTTCACCACACCCGCATATGCCCGTGCGATTCGTGCACTCCTGCCGCAATGGCGATTCCGCGTGCGCGAACTCTTTGCGTTTGATGAGTACGACCGCGCGTTTGTAAAAGACCTCGGGTCGCGTATTGCCACAAAAGCGGGATTCCGTGTATAGTGGAAAAACTATGTCTCAACGCAGTACTACGGAACAGGTCTTTCTCTGGATTCTCAAGATCGGCCTTTGGGCAATTCCGTTTCTCCCGCTCTACGTCTCTTCCTCCATGCTTTTCCCGTTTATCACGGGGAAGAATTTTGCGTTTCGCATACTCGTTGAGATTCTTTTGGTGCTCTGGGTGTGGCTTGCCGTATACCGAGAGGAGTACCGCCCGCGGTTAACACCGCTTTTCAAGGCAGCCACGATCTTCATAGCGATTCTTTTTCTTGCCGATCTTTTCAGCCCCAACCCCTGGCGGTCATTTTTTTCAAACTACGAACGCATGGAGGGCTTCATGATGCTCTCGCACCTCTATCTCTATTTCGTGATGCTTTCAAGCGTGTTTCGGCGCACTGACTGGATCGTGTTTTTCCATTCCACCCTCCTTGCGAGTGTGGCGGTTGCCTCCATCGGGCTTTTGCAAAAATTCGGGTATCGCGTATCCATTCAGGGCGGGTTCCGTGTGGATTCCACCATCGGCAACCCGACCTACTTGGCGGCCTATCTCCTCTTCCACGTGTGGCTCCTTGGCATTCTCATCCACCGATTTTGGAAACGCTGGTGGCTTGTCGGGCTCTATGTGCTCGCGGCCGCATTTGAACTTCTCATCATTTACTTCACTGCAACACGCGGCGCCGTGCTCGCCCTCCTTTTTGGGCTCTTTCTTTTTACCGTGGCGTGTATCCTTTGGGGGAATAGAATGTTTGCGCTGCCCTCGGCAGTCAAAGGAGGGGACGAGCGGCGTAGATCGCGCGTGCGGATAGTTGCGGGGATTCTCCTTATCGTGGTTCTCCTTGTGCCGCTGACTTTCTGGTTTCTTCGCGATACGCCGTTTGTTTCCCAAAACCTCGTGTTGCAGCGTTTGACCAACTATTCATTGCAGGAGCGCACCATCCAGTCGCGCTTCATGATCTGGAGTATGGCCTGGGAGGGATTTCTTGACCGTCCGATTCTCGGGTGGGGACAGGAGAATTTTTACCTTGTTTTCCAGAAGTACTTCCGGCCCGGACTCTTCTCAAGCGAGCCGTGGTTTGATCGCTCGCATAACATGATTTTTGATTGGCTCATTCATGCGGGGATTTTCGGGCTTGCGGCATGGCTCGCGATTTTCGCCGCCGCGCTCTACCTTCTGATTCGTGGCGCGCGCCGGGGCACGATTCCGCTCGTGGAAGCGGTGGTGCTCGGTATTCTCTTTTTCACGTATTTTCTCCAAAACCTCTTTGTGTTTGATAATTTGAATACCTACCTCATGGTATTTGCCTTTCTTGCGTATACCCAGTTTCTCGCGAGAGGTGGAAGCGAAGAGCTTCTCGCGGTGCAGAATCGTATGAGGGAGCGCGCGCGCGGCACGCAGGGTCTTGCCTATGGCATTGCGGGAGGCCTTGCGATAATTCTTCTCGTTGCCGCGCCGACCCTCCATGTCAAACCCATACGCCAATCCACTGCCTTGATCGGCGTCCTGCACGCGGCACAGGCGCGGGTGCCGGTTGATACCCTGATACAGAAATTTCAGGATGCGCTCTCTTTCCAGAGTTTTGGCACCACCGAAGTGCGGGAGCAGATGGCAAATATGGGGCGGGGCATTTTGGAAAGCGATAGTATTTCTTCGGAAGACAAGAGTAAATTTGGAAAATTTGTGATTGAGGAATTGCGGAAAGAAATCGCGCAT
The DNA here is from genome assembly GCA_964501445.1 of uncultured Candidatus Saccharibacteria bacterium. GTDB lineage: Bacteria > Patescibacteriota > Minisyncoccia > Sungbacterales > HO2-52-23 > CAZCSJ01. The sequence continues at coordinate 36,502 of CAZCSJ010000004.1, read as the reverse complement.
CCGGCGCGCGACGTCAAACACATGCTGTTTCTCGCAGCGCTCTTGGCGCGCGCAGGGCGCCTTGACAATGCCTATTTCCCCGAGGCGGAGGAAACGCTTCTTGAAGCGGCTCGTGTGAGCCCGACAAAACAGATAGTGTATTTTGAATTAGCCCAGCTCTACCTCATCACCGGAAATACCGACCGCGGGATTGCGACACTCCAGAAGGCGTGGGATATTGACCGGAATTATCAGGAGGCAGGCGTGAACCTTTTGACCGTAGCGCTGCTCGCGCAAAAATCGGAGATTGCCGCATCCGTGAAAAAGGACATTGATGTGCCCAGGCTCGATGAGCAGAGTTTGGCGCGCCTTGGGCTTGTGTATCGGCAGGTGGGGGATTTTGCAGGCGCCCTTGAGGTATACGAGGTGCTCGCCCGCGGCGTGCCGCGGAACTCCAAGTATCACGCGACGTACGCCGCGCTCTTGGGGTATTTCGGGAAAGTGCAGGACGCGGAACGGGAAGTCACGGAAGCCGTGCGTCTTGATCCGAACATGAAAGCGGAATCAGAGGTGTTTTTGCAGATTCTCCGCGCGAACGGCAGAATTCCTGCGGAAGCGTTTACGCCGCCTGCGCGTTGAGTTGATAGGGTAACTTTTGAGGTATGTCTTTTGTTCTATAATCATGAATACCCGTATGGCTGTGTCTTCTCTTAAAATCGGCATTATCGGTATCGGAATGGTAGGCACTCCTTTGAAGCGGTATTTTGAGGAGGTTCGGAAATACCGGCGGGGCGAGGATCTTTTCCTTTACGACACCGATCCAAAGAAAGGACTTTTTGACGACATCAACAAAGCCGATGTCATTTTTGTGTGCGTGCCAACTCCCAACGCCCCGGACGGCTCGGCCAATATTGATCCGGTGGAGTCGGCATTCCGCATGATTCAGGGTGAAAAAATCGTAGTCATCAAGTCCACCATACCGCCCGGCACCACAGAGTCGTTCCAGAAGCGATACCCCAAGCATAAAATACTTTTTAATCCGGAGTTTTTGACCGAACGCCGCGCATGGGAAGATATGGTAAATCCCGATAGGCAAGTGGTAGCGCACACCGCATCTTCCAAAGAGTATGCGAGTTCGATCTTACACCTTCTCCCGACCGCATTTTTCTCGTCTCCCGGAACGCTCGGTACCTACACGTTCATGCGTATTAACGCAAGCGAGGCAGAGATCGGGAAATACGGAGGCAATCTCTTTGGCGCGCTTAAAGTAAGTTTTGCAAATGTGCTCAAAGATTTCACCGATTCGGTGGGGAAAATCAGCGGCACGCCGCTATCATTCACCCATGTGAGGGGAATGCTCGCGCACGATCGCCGCATCGGCGACGGCTGGCTGGATGTGGAGCACGGGGGATATCGCGGGTATGGCGGCGCGTGTTTTGTAAAGGACGTAAAGGCGCTTATCCGGACCGGAGAGAAGCTTCTCGCGGATATGCCGGAGGATTCAAAAGAGCACATGCGTCTTTCGGCAGGAGTTGCATTTTTGAAGGCCATGCGCGCGTACAATACTTCGCTTCTGACATCGCAGGGGCTTACCGAAGAGGAGGTGTCTGTGCATGACCACGAGTGGATTCGGAAGAAACTTGCGGGAGAGCAGGGAAACGCCATTTAAGATGCGGATTCTTATTACCGGAGGCGCGGGATTTATTGGCGCGCACCTCTGCGAGAAATATGTGGGGGAGGGGCACACGGTGTTCGCGCTGGATAATCTTCAGACCACCGGCTCCACGGATAACATCAGCAAGCTCCTGGCGCGCCCGAATTTCCGTTTTATCAAGGCAGACATAATTGAGCGCATCCCGGTTGACGAGCGCGTTGACTGGATTTTTAATTTTGCCTGCTCCGGCTCCTACACGAGTTATCAGTACGACCCGATCCATACGATGAAGACCAATACCATCGGGATGGTGAATGTATTAGAACTTGCGCGAAAGTGCGGCGCGCGAGTGCTGCAGGCGTCCACCTCGGAGGTCTATGGCGACCCCTTGGAAGTACCCCAAAAAGAAACATATCGCGGGAATGTGAATATGCTTGGCCCCCGCGCGTGTTACGACGAAGGGAAGCGCGCGGCAGAAACGCTCTGCATGGATTTTCACCGCCAATACGGGACAGATGTAAAAATCATTCGCATTTTCAATACCTACGGCCCCCGGATGCAATTTAACGACGGCCGCGCGGTTTCCAATTTCATTACCGCGTCACTTTCGGGGCGCGACTTGGTGATCTACGGCGATGGCGCGCAGACCCGAAGCTTTCAGTACATTGACGATTTAGTGGAGGGAATTGACCGGATGATGCGAAAAGATGGTTTTACGGGTCCTGTGAATTTGGGAAATCCGGTGGAGACCCCAATCATTGAACTTGCAAAAAAAGTGAGCGTAAAGGTACAGTCGTCCTCGCGCATTGCCTTTGATCGGGGCGCGACCGACGACCCAAAGCGCCGCGTGCCGGACATTACGCTCGCGCGGGAAGCGCTCGGGTGGGAACCGAAGGTGGGGCTTGACGAGGGATTGGAGAAAACAATTGCGTACTTCCGTACTGTCGCGATGCCCGAAAAGAAAGTACTCGTGTTTTCCACCACCTATTTCCCGCACGCGGGCCCCGCGGAGCAGGCGTTTTTTGATTTGACACAGGAGATGCCCGAAACCGAATTTCACATCGTGACGGCGCGCGAGCGTAGAGACCTCCCGCGCGAGGAGCGGTTTGGGTGGAGCGTGATTCATCGCGTGGGAGTGGGCGCGCCGTGGGATAAGTATCTCCTGCCGATCCTCGGGGTTTTGAAAGCCCGCGCTCTCCACAGGAAACACCACTACACGTTTCTTTGGTCCATCATGGGGAGTTACAGCGGTATTGCCGCAGCGCTTCTGAAGCGTTTTGAGCGGACGCTCACGTTTCTTTTAACGCTCCATGAGGGCGAGATGCGGCCCGCAGGCGGGTTGAAAGCCCGCTTGGCCCCCTCTCTCTACCGTTTTGTATTCCGCTCTGCGGATGTCGTATACACGCGAAATGACGAGTTGGAGGAGAAGGCGCGCGCGGTTTCTTCCGAGTCGGTGCGCACGATGCCCGAGGACACGAAGGTATTTATGCAGAAACTGAAAGACACCTACGGCGCGTTATTAAATAAGAAGATGAAGAAGTTGGATAGGCCAAAATGACGGGAATTATGAATTATGAATTAGGAATTATGGATTCAACGAAGAAAAAAGTAATAGTCACCGGTGGGGCGGAGCTTGCCCCGCTCCACCTCCTTATATAATGCGAACTGATTATTTTTATGGAGCAGAAACAAAATAAGAAAATAAAGGTAGTCGTCACCGGTGGGGCGGGGTTTATTGGCTCGCATCTTGCGGAGGCGCTGGTGGAGAAGGGATACGACGTGCACGTCGTGGATAATTTAGTTGCGGGGAAGCGCGCGCATGTGCCCGCGGCAGCAATACTTCACGAGGTGGACATTCGTGACGGCGCGGCAGTGTTGACTCCGATTTTCAAAGACGCGAAATATGTGTTTCATTTGGCCGCACTCCCGCGCGTACAGCCCTCCATTCAAAATCCCCGCGAAACGCATGAGACGAATGTGACAGGCACGCTGAATGTGCTCATTGCCGCGCGCGATGCAGGGGTGAAGCGCGTGGTGTATTCCGCTTCCTCATCCGCATACGGAGATCAAGAAACGCTTCCGCTTCGGGAAGACATGGCCGCGCGTCCCTTGAGTCCCTACGGACTTCAAAAATATGTAGGGGAGCAATATGCGGCGCTCTTTCCCATGCTTTATTCATTAGAGACGGTTTCGCTTCGGTATTTCAATGTGTATGGCCCGCGCGCGGCAACCGATGGTGCGTATGCGCTTATGATTGGCATATTTTTGAATCAGAGAAAAAATGGAGAGGCGTTGACAATCGTCCCCGACGGCACGCAGTCGCGCGACTTCACGCATGTGCGCGATGCGGTGCGCGCGAATCTATTGGCGGCAGAATCGCCAAATGTCGGGAAAGGGGAGGTAATTAACATCGGCGGCGGGAATAATAAAACGGTGTTGGAGGTCGCTTCTCTCATTGGCGGGCCGCAAACATTCATTGAGCCGCGGTTTGAACCCAAGCACACGCTCGCCGACATTTCAAAAGCAAAAATGCTCCTTGGCTGGGAGCCGACAGTGCCGTTTGAAGAGGGGATTGGGGAACTCAAAACGCTCTACGGTCTCGTATAAAAATATATTTGTAAGCGATTGCGCGGTGTGGGTTTGTCGTTGCGGTCTATTTTCTGCTATAGCAAAAAATAGACCGCAAGCGATCAACGCCCCTCTCGGCGCAACACGATGAAGAATGTGCGGATCATAATGAGAAGGTCAAGGATCGGCGCGCGGTTTTTTATGTAGTAGAGGTCATATTGCAGTTTTTCCGGCGCATCCTCCACCGACGCATCGTTTTCCATATTGATTTGCGCCCATCCGCTGATGCCGGGCGGGACCAAAAGCCGCATCTCATAGAAGGGGATTTTCTGTTTTAATTCTTCCACAAATTCGGGGCGTTCGGGCCGCGGCCCCACAAACGACATCTCACCCTTAAAGATATTCAAAAGTTGCGGGAGTTCATCTAAATACGTTTTTCTAAGCGCCATTCCGACGCGCGTGATGCGCGGGTCAGAGCCGCCATCTCTGTTGTGTTCCTTGAAACCACCGATTTTATCCGCATTGTTCACCATGGAACGATATTTGATAATTTTAAAAATCTGTCCGTGGCGCCCCACGCGTTTCTGGCGGTAGAAAATTGGTCCCTCGGAGCTCGTTTTTATCGCGGCCGCAATGAGGGGAAAAAGAAGGAGTGAGGGAATCGAAAGGAGGGCTGCAAGCGAAATATCAATCGCGCGCTTCACGAATTCATAGTATTGTTTTCGGATGCCGATGAGGTTTTCCACAAACCAGATTTCGCGCAAAAGCGAGGCGGGGATTTTTCCGGTGAGAAGCTCGTGGAAGTGGGGGAATTCGACGACGACAACACCAAGCGGAATCACTTGGAAGAGGAGTCGTACGAGTATTTTATTTTCTTTACTCTCGCTTGAAATCACGATGGTATCGGCATCGGTCTCGCGTACGACCGACGCGAGATTGTCGTCAATCCGATAGTGCGGGAAACCGCCAAGCGGGAGTGGGGTCTCGGCAGCGGTGACGAGGAAGCCGACCGGCCGATGCCCGAGCTGTGGGTTTTTTTGGAGATATGCGGCAAACTCTTCTATTTCTTTTGTGAGACCCAGAAACAGCACTTGATGCGCGCGCGCGCGGATTGCGATGAGGTTAAAAAAGAAACGCCAGAGAAAGAGGAGTATGGTTGCCCCCGCAATGATAAGGAGCAGATTTCTCCGCGGCTCAATTTCCCAAAACGGGAGGAGATAGAGAAACGCGATTGCTAAAATGCCATTGGTCGTCATCGCGCGCACCAACCGGTAGAGGAAGTGCTTGCTGTTTATGAGAAGACGGAGGTCGTAGAGCTGGAGCGCGGCAAATACCCCAACCCACACCGCGAAAAGAATCGTGAAAGGGACCAGATGAAAGAAGAGGATGTCTTGGTCGGGCGTGCCGTAGTAGCGCCCCATGACGACCAGAAAAAGCACCGCGTAGAGAATCGCGATATCCCCGAGAAGCAGTATGAATTTTTTGAGCGAATTAGTGCGTGTCATAGAGCGTCATGGTGCGTTCCACCATGCGTGGGAGTGAAAGATCGCGTGCAGCTCGCGCGCGAGCTGCACTTCCCAGTGCGCGTCGGAGGTCGGGATTTTGGATAAGGCGGCCGACAGCATAGGCAAGGGAATGGGCATTTCGCGGTTCAACGAGTACTCCCTCCCGGCCGTCGGTAATCATATCGGGGATGCCGCCTACCCGCGTTGCAACAATTGGGAGTCCGGCAGCCATCGCTTCCATAATACTATACGGCAACCCTTCTTTAAGGGAAGGGAGGACGAAGAGATCAAAGGCGGTGAGATGGCGGGAGGCGTCGGGAATAAAGCCTGAGAGGAGAATACTATCTTCCAGGCGGAGGTGTTTTATTTTTTCTTTCAGTTCTTCTCGTAATTCGCCATCGCCCACGATAGTCACCTTAATTCTTAATTCTTGCTTCTTGTTTCTCATCTGATTGATTGCATCAATCAGGTAGGTGATTCCTTTATTTTTTGTGAGTTCGGCAATCGTGCCGATGAGAATCGTGTCATCTGAAATCGGGCGGCCGATACGTTCGGAAAGTATGCGGCGCGCCTCAGTGCGCGGGAGAAAATCGGGTATTGAGATGCCATTGGGAATCAATACGCATTTCCGTTTCGGAATGAAACGGAGCGCGGTCTCAAAATCTGCCTGATTGAGGAGGATCACGCGATTTTGGAAAAGCGCCCCCAACCAGCTAAAAAAATACATGAGCATTTTTTGCCATTGCGGACGCGGTTCATTGAACGGCCAACCGTGGACGGTAAATATAGTACGAGGGGTTAGGGTGGAGGGTGTAGGGTATAGGGTTTTATACAAAAATGCCGCCACTGCTCCGAGCCCTCCGGCTTTTGGGCTGTTGAGATGCACGACATCTGGTTTTTCGCGAAGGAACATACGGAGCAACTGAAAAAAAGCGCGGACTTCGCGCACGATTCCGATATCGCGTTCAAACGCGGGAATCGCAATCGTGCGGATTCCCAAGGTGTTGAGTTTGGCAAAAAGCGGCCCCGAACCGCCGGCCGCTACTACTGCTTCAAATCGTTCTTTCGGGAGGTGTGCCGCGAGGTCGTAGACGTATCGCTGGGCTCCGCCCCATAGAGATTTTGTTACTATGTAGAGTATTTTTTTCCGCTTCGGCATGACAGTGTGTATAACGAACTTGACGGGTATAAGGTCTTTTGGTACTAATAGTACCAGATGTGAGTGTTGATGTCTCGGCATCGACTCTAATTGTCCGCACAAAAGCCCCGCAAGGGGCTTTTGTGTTTATGGGGAATACCATAGTATAGTTTGTATGAGTGGTGTTGGTCTTGAGGGATTACGGAGCTGGCACTCATCCCGCACTTTTCTTTCGAGGGGTTACAGAGCTGGCACTCACATAAGGACATTTTGGAGTCTAACCCTCTGTAGCCCCTCCGAGGCAAAAGTGCGGGACAGGCGCCACTCCATTTTGGAGTCTAACCCTCCGTGGTCCCTCAAGGAAAATACCTCTTCTTTATGCTGATTCAAGAACACATCCCGCTTGCCCCGTATACCATATACAAGATAGGCGGGCCAGCGCGCTATTTTGCGGAAGCGAAAACGAGCAATGATCTTGCGGATGCATTGGGTTTTGCCGCGGAGCACGGCATACGTTTTTTTATACTGGGCGCGGGTTCCAATATAGTGGTGAACGATAAAGGATTTGACGGGTTGATTATACGAATGATGGGTGGCGCGGTTCGCGCGCAGGGCGAGAAATTGATTGTTGATTCGGGCGTGATGATGGCGCGCGCCGCGGCAGAGGCCGCGCGCGCAGGGCTTGCGGGGTTTGAGTGGGCGATTGGAGTTCCGGGCACCATTGGCGGGTCAGTGCGGGGGAATGCGGGATGTTTTGGGGGAGAGATGAAAGATGTGGTGGAATCCGTTGAGATTTTTGATAACCTACGAGTTATCCTTCGACAAGCTCAGGACATATATCCCGAGCGGAGTCGAGGGACAACCCACAACCTACGAGCTCAACAGTGTGAATTCGGCTATCGCGATTCCATCTTCAAACGTCATCCCGACTGGGTTATTCTTTCCGTTACACTTGCGCTCCAAAAAGACGATCCGGCGGTCATTCAGGAGCGCATCCGCGCCATCACTAAAGAGCGCGCTTCAAAGCAAGATATCGGAATGCAGTGCGCGGGCTGTATTTTTAAAAATATCCCGTGGGATCGGAAAGATATCAATCGGGAGTTCCTCGTCGAGCAGTTTCCTGAACTCGCGCAATTCCGAGATCGCGCCACAATTCCCGCCGCGTATCTCATTGATGCCGCGGGTCTCAAGGGGCGGCGCGTGGGCCGCGTGGTTATTTCCCCGAAGCACGCAAATTTTTTTGTGAACGAAGGGGGGGCTACGGCAGACGAGGTCGCGATGCTGATTAGTATCGCAAAAGACACGGTGATGCGAAAATTCGGGATTGCGATGGAGGAAGAAATTCAATACGTGGGTTTTTAGAAGTCCAAATCGACGTAGCGCGTCGTCCTGAGCGAAGCGAAGGACCCCAAGATCCTTCGGCGCCGCCTCAGGATGACTCTTTTGATCTTTGGAATTGAAATTTTTACGTTTTCCCCATTGACAAAATTTTTTACGGTGCGACGATGGAAGTAAAGTTGATATACGGGGTATGCGCATCACCATTCGTCAAAAAAATTTAGAGATTACTCCCGCGCTCCACATATACATTGAGTCAAAAGTTTTGAAGCCCGTGAGGCGGCTGCTCAAGAATGTGAAAGAAAGCGAGCTTCCGGTGCTTGATTTGGAGTTTGAGCGCTCCACGCGGCATCACAAAAAGGGGAAAGTGTTTCGCGCGGAGGCGACATTGACGTTAAACGGCCATCTCATCCGCGCGGAAGTGGATGATGAGGATATCCGCGTATGCTGCGATCGTCTGCAGGAGGAGCTGGAGCGCGGGATTATGAGTTATAAATCAAAAACCGCGGCGCGCGCGCGGCGTGTCGCGCGGAGCGTCAAAAAAACGCTCCGCCTTGATCCGCTCGCGCGATCACCCAAGAGCGCGCGCGAGCGCGAGGAGGGTTAAATCCCGTTAGATGGCAAACGGCACTCCATCAAAAATTGAAGAGAGGCAGAATGGCGAGGGCGCGCGCCGTTTCCTTTTTGTGTCCGAGGAGGCGTTGAGCGGGGACCTTGCGTGGACCGTAAAAAGAGAAGGAAATGAGGTGAAGGTATTTATAAAAGAGAAGCACGACGCTGATGTCTATAACGGATTTTTGGAAAAAGTGGAGAGATGGGAGGACTTTGCGGATTGGGCGGATGTGGTGGTGTTTGACAACGTTGATTTCGGGCCTGTTGCGGAAAAGTTGCGGAAAAAAGGAAAATATGTGATTGGGGGGAGCGAATATACCGATCGTTTGGAAACCGACCGCGAGTTCGGGCAGGCGGAGTTGAAGCGCCACGGCATCTCAATTCTGCCGAGTTGGAATTTTTCCAACTACGATGAGGGGCTGGAGTTCATACGCCAAAATCCCTCGCGCTATGTCTTCAAGCCCAGCGGCAATATGCCGTCTGAATATAAGAATCTTTTATTTCTTGGAGAAGAGGAGGATGGAAAGGATCTTTTAGAAATTTTGGGACAAAATAAAGGGGTATGGCAAAAAAAAGCGCCTGTCTTTCAGTTGCAAAAATATGTATCGGGCGTTGAGGTGGCAGTGGGCGCATTCTTCAACGGAAAGGACTTCATCTTGCCGGTGAACGTGAATTTTGAGCACAAGCGCGTGTTTCCGGGAGATATCGGGCCTTTCACGGGAGATATGGGGGCGCTTATGTTTTGGTCCTCTCCCAATACACTTTTTCGCGAAACACTTGAGAAAATGCTCCCCGCGCTTCGCGAATCGGGTTACATCGGCTACATTGACGTGAATTGCATCGTGAATGGCCGCGGGATTTATCCGCTTGAATTCACCGCGCGATTCGGATACCCGACCATCGGCGTACAACTTGAAGGGATTCAGACGCCCACGGGTGAGTGGCTGTATCGCTTGGCTCACGGAGAGCCATTTGAGTTAAAAACTAAAAAAGGATTTCAGATAGGTGTGGAGCTTTTTGTGCCTACGGTGTTTGCAAGCGCAAAGGATAAAGAGATTACGGAAATCTATCGCGACCTCCCGATATTTTTTAAGAAATCTGGAAATCTTGAAGGTGTGCATATTGAAGATGTGAAGCAGGAGGAGGGTGTGTGGCGTATTGCGGGGGAATCCGGGGCGCTGCTTGTGATCACCGGTTCGGGGACAACGGTGGAGGACGCGCGCAAGCAGGCGTACGGCAGGATTCAAAATATCTTGGTGCAGAATATGTTTTACCGCACCGATGTGGGCGGCAGATGGGCAGTGGATAGCGACCGGTTGCATACGTGGGGGTATTTGTAGCGCTCGCTCATCCGCATTCTTGTCTCCAATGTTTCGGCGCGGAATTTTCGCTCGGGGCATCGCCTCGAACCGACGCTCGGCAAATCTAAATCTTGAAATATCAAAAGAATCTCCGCCTCGCTCATTCTACGGCCGCTTCCATTCTGAACTCCACTAATCTCGCGGCCTCCGCAATGCGGTTCTCGGCAATGCCCCTCGCGTCAGAGGATGCGACCGCCTCCACAATTCCGCATCGGGAGAGTAGCTTCGCCGGGTTTCTGTTTTAATTGATCGCATTGGAAAATGCGGATTTTTTGTTATACTATGTGGGCTTATACCCCGCAATACAACCCCGACCATAGTCAGTGCCCAAAGCGATATTCTCATTATGAATATGAACAATGTATATATGAATCAGATATCCATTAATGTCTCAATCCCGAACGAGCCGCTTTGCGGCAGTCGAGGTTGATATACGGGGATGGGATTTCTTGACTCAATTTTTGGTACCGCGGAAGATCGGGCAGTGCGGGCGTATCGCGCGCGGGTGGAGGAAGTCAATGCTCTTGATGAGCGGTTTCGGACGTTTTCTGATTCGGAATTCCGCGGGCTTACGGATGCTTTCAGAAAGCGCGTAGCGGAAGGAGAGACATCCGATGACCTTCTCCCCGAAGCATTTGCTGCAGTTCGCGAGGCCGCGTGCCGCACCCTGAACCAGCGGCATTTTGACGTGCAGTTGATTGGCGGCATGGTGCTCCACGAAGGGAAGATTGCCGAGATGAAAACCGGCGAGGGAAAGACACTCGTTGCCACACTTCCATTATATTTGAACTCTCTCGCAGGCAAGGGCGCGCATTTGGTGACCCCCAATGACTACCTCTCGCGCGTGGGCGCGGGCTGGATGGGGCCGGTGTACTATGCGCTCGGGGTTTCGGTGGGCGTGGTAGCACATGAGTTTTCCGGCATCTATGACCCTGAATATCAAGACCCCCAACAGCATGGGGATGAACGGCTGAACCATTTCCGCCCCATCACGCGCCGCGAGGCGTATGGCGCCGACATCACCTACGGCACGAATAACGAATTCGGTTTTGATTACCTTCGCGATAATCTTGAGCATGAGCCGAATCAACTCCGTCAGCGCGATTATCACTTTGCGATTGTGGACGAAGTGGACTCTATTTTGATTGATGAGGCGCGCACGCCTCTTATTATCTCCGCGCCGGATGCGGAGCCCGTGGAAACATACCATACGTTCTCGCGTATCGTACCGCAGTTAAAAGAAGATACCGACTATAATGTTGATGAAAAGTTGAAGGCGGTCTCTATCACCGAAGAAGGGATTGACAGGGTGGAGAAATTGCTTGGTATCAAGGATATCTATGGTGAGAAGGGGTTTCGATTTGTGCGGTATTTGGAATCGGCATTGCGCGCACGCGCGCTTTTCCAAAAAGACCGCGATTATGTGGTGCGGAACGGAGAGGTGGTTATTGTGGATGAATTTACCGGCCGCTTGATGCCCGGGCGCCGGTGGTCAGAAGGGCTCCATCAAGCGGTGGAAGCAAAAGAGGGAGTAGAAATTCAGCGCGAATCGCGCACCCTTGCTACCATCACATTCCAGAATTATTTTCGGATGTACGAAAAACTTGCGGGGATGACCGGCACCGCGCAAACATCCGCAGAAGAATTTCACAAAGTGTATCACCTTGATGTGGTGACGATTCCCACGCATAAACCCGTGATCCGCCGCGATTTGGGCGATTTGATTTTCCAGACCGAGAAGGGGAAATTTATTGCAGTGGTGCGCGAGGTAAAAGAGCGGCACGCGAAAGGTCAGCCAGTGCTCATCGGCACAATTTCAATTGAAAAAAGCGAACGGCTCTCAAAAATGCTTCAAGTGGAGGGCGTAGCGCACGAGGTGTTGAATGCGAAAAATCACGAGAGGGAAGCAATTATTATCGCGCAAGCCGGACGCAAAGCCGCGGTGACAGGGTCTACAAACATGGCCGGCCGCGGCGTTGACATCATTTTGGGCGGCTCGCAACCTGACGAAAAAGAGGCGGAAGAAGTCCGCGCCGCTGGCGGTTTACATGTCATCGGCACCGAGCGGCATGAGGCGCGCAGGATTGATAATCAGTTAAGAGGCCGCTCCGGACGGCAGGGCGACCCGGGCTCGTCGCAGTTTTTTGTGTCGTTTGAGGATGACCTCATGCGTATTTTCGGCTCCGAGAAAATAAAAGGGATTGCCGCGTCCCTCGGCGTGCCGGAAGATGTGCCAATTGAAAATAAAATTGTCTCAAAAGCGCTTGAAGCCGCGCAGGCAAAAATTGAGGGGTTCCATTTTGACGCCCGAAAGCACGTGCTTGAGTATGACGATGTGCTGAATAAACAGAGAGAAGCAATATATCGTTTGAGGCGAGAGATACTGTTCTCTATAGGAGGTCGTCATTCTGAGGCGAGAGCCGAAGAATCTCAAGGTGCATCCTCTACACGCTCGGACAATAAAAATAATTACTCTTCGAGCGTGGTCGAGAAGGCACCATTACGTGAAAAGATTTTAGAAATGATTCGTGAGGAGGTTGAGCGGCTGGTGGAGTTCCACACGCAATCAAGCGCGCCGGCGGATTGGAATCTTGAAGAAATTTTTGAAACGGTAAAAGCGATTGCGGGAGTATCGGATGCTACACACGCAAAACTTCAAGAGATTACAAAAGGCGAAGGCGATCCGTATGAAAAGAGCACTGCTCTTCGCGACTATCTTCTGGAAGAAGTAAAGAAAAAATACGAGGAGCGGGAGGCAGAATTGGGTTCTGATACGATGCGGGCTATTGAACGGATGGTTTTGCTCCGCGCAATTGATATGCTTTGGATGGAGCATTTGGACCAGATGGAGCATCTGCGCGATTCGGTACGGCTGCGCGCATACGGCCAGCGCGACCCGCTAGTGGAGTATAAACGCGAGGGGAGCCGGCTCTACAAAGATTTGCAAGCCGCAATCCGCGCGGAAGTGGTGAACACCATTTTCAAAGTCGGCGCCACTATGCGACAAGAGACACGCGACATGCGACACGTTGAAGAGCGACGTCCCGACCTGATACGTCATTCTGAACGAAGTGAAGAATCTCGCACAGGTTTGACCATCGACGCTCCAGTTGGCCGCCCCGCCTCCACTAAAGCTTTGGTGGGTCGTAATGACCCGTGTCCGTGCGGGAGTGGAAAAAAGTATAAGCGATGTCACGGAAAGCAATAAACATTCCAACATTCTGCAGAATGTTGGAATGTCGTGGGGAAGAAATATAAAAGGTGTCATGGGAAATGAGGATATGGATATATTCGTAGACGACAACATGTCGAGAGATTGGTTCTTTATCTCGATTCCATTGAGCGAGAAAGAATCTATTTCATTTGATTGGACGATGAAAGGTCATCGGACTATTTTGCAGCGAATGGTAGAAAGTAAAGAGCCAATGCCAGAAGGAAATCCGACAATGGAGTGGGATACGCTGTACATCCGCGGCGGGAAGTATATCGGTAAAGAGCATGTGCGTTGGTATGACATGGGCAAAAAAGATTGGGTAAATGGGCAGTTATACGAAGCAGTCCAAGAATGGCCGTTAGATGATAATACCGCGAATGGATTGCTTAAATATTCACTCATCGTACGCGATCATAAATCAGAATTAGGCAGTTACAGCAAGGAGATGCAAGAATTTGAAGTATTATTGAATAAGCTTATCCGCATGACCTATGGTAATAAATAACAAAGGTGTCATGGGAAATGAGGTCAATTATATGACCGAGCAAGATATTCTGAATTTAATAAGCAAGGATAAATGGATGATGAAAATTCTGCATATTGCCGAAAGGCTTGATTTGCCGGACTGGGTTGTAGGAGCGGGATTTGTAAGGAATAAAGTTTGGGACTACCTGCACGGATATAATAAACCAAAAGTTGATACAGCAGACATAGATTTAGTTTATTATGCCCCGAATGGTAACGATCAAGAGGCAGACGAAAAATTATCGGAAAGATTGAAGGAAGAAACTGGGATAGAATGGGAAGTGGTAAATGAAGCGTACGCACATAAATGGAATAACCTGCCCCCATACAAATCTACCTATGACGCACTATCCCAGTGGCCGGAAACAGTTACCGCTATCGGGGTTAGATTGAAGAGAGGAGAGTTAAAGTTGATTGCTCCTTACGGCATCAGTGATCTGGTTAATTTTGTTATTCGTCCCAGTCCGAAATTTGCTGATACTGATAGAGTGAAGGAGAGGGTAAAGCAGAAAAAGTGGTTGGAAAAGTGGCCGAAATTGAAAATAGCCCCGTGGGATAGTCAATAAAGTATAAAAGGTGTCATGGGAGATGAAACTATGATCGGACTTGAACGAGGAACAGTAAAATTAGTGCCGCATAATCCTGAATGGGACAAGATATTTCGAGCAGAAAAAGCAAAATTATCTGAAGTCCTAGATGAGATAGCAACTGATATCCAGCATGTAGGAAGTACAGCAATCCCAACTATATCAGCAAAGCCAATTATTGATATTGCCGTATTAGTGAAATCGCCTGCGGAGGCGAAAGTATGCGCTGAAAAGATAGAAGCGATAGGATATCAAAAAAAGCAGGAAAATAGATCAGAAAGGCTGTTTTTCACGAAGGGGCCAGAGGAGAATCGAATTGTGTATCTGCATATAGGAGATGAAAGCACGGATTATGTTAAAGATATGATTCTGTTTCGGGAGTATCTGATACATAATCCGACAGAAGCCAAAAGATATGCAGAGCTGAAGCAAGAATTGATGGGAAGATTTTCAGACAATCGTGGACAGTACACTGCCGCGAAAGAAATGTTCATCCAGGAGATAGTTAGAAAGGCAAAAAAATCCGCATGACGTTTTCTATATTTCGGCAGATTCAGAAGTGACATAGATGAAAAAGTAGCTTAAAATAAGGAAAATCCGTGCGGTTGGTTATTGAAAAAGTAAAGGTGTCATGGGGCATGA
The DNA here is from genome assembly GCA_964501445.1 of uncultured Candidatus Saccharibacteria bacterium. Classification (GTDB taxonomy): domain Bacteria; phylum Patescibacteriota; class Minisyncoccia; order Sungbacterales; family HO2-52-23; genus CAZCSJ01. Next base: position 21,379 of record CAZCSJ010000004.1, on the reverse strand, counting down.
GGATATGGAATACTTAACCGGACAACAAGAAAAAGAAGCAATTCAATGGATGAAGAAAGCGGCAGAAGTTGCCGAGGAAGCTTTGTGTCTAAAAGCAAAGTGTGGAACGGTGATTATAAAAGACGGCGAAATAATTGGCGAAGGATATAATGCACCGCCACTGGATAAGGAAAAAAATCGGATGTGTGATAAAGAAATTGGTATGGGCAAGGAGAGATACGATCGAACTTGCTGTATGCATGCCGAATGGAGAGCGATTATGGATGCACTGAGAAGGAATTCTGATAAGCTGAAGGGGTCGAAACTATACTTTACGCGAATTGATGAGAAAGGACAGATTAAGAAATCTGGCAAACCGTATTGCACGGTATGTAGTAGAATGGCACTTGATTCGGGTATTGATAAGTTTGTCCTATGGCACGAAGAAGGAATTTATGAGTATCCAACGGATGAATACGATAGATTATCTTATCAATGTGGTCCCGTGGGTTAGGTAATAAAGTGTAACAGTGTCATGGGAAGTAGGAAGTGTTAAAGTTAAAATATGCCCAAGAATAAGAAAGAAAACAAGTATAACCATCTTGCTAATTTTGTGTATGAGACCAACATACACAGTAAAACCCCGCGTTCAGGTTTATGGTTTTTAGGGAGTGGCGGTCAATCGGTAGCAGAGCATCTCTTTCACACCGCTGTGATAGCGTACACTCTTGCATACTTGGAGCCAAAAGCGGACAAACATAAGGTTGTATTGATGGCATTATTCCATGATATCGGCGAGGGAAGGACGTCGGACCATAACTATGTGCATCAACGCTATGGGCGGCTTTCTGAAATGGAGGCAGTGAAAGATATCGCTCGAAGCGTTCCATTCGGGGAGGAAATCCTCAAATTGTTTGAGGAGGAGGAAGAGAGGAAAACACTAGAGGCGCAACTGGTGAGGGACGCTGACCAACTTGAGTGGATCGCAACCCTACGAGGAGAAGAAGTGAAAGGGAATAAAAAGGCGCGTGTGTGGATTCAAATCGCCGCAAGGCGTCTCAAAACGGATGTTGGCAAAAAGCTTGGGGGTGCATTATTAGAAGTTCATCCAGACTCTTGGTGGTTTGATGCGAAAGATAAGTGGTTCGTTGATCGGAAAGATAAAGATCGAGCATGGAAGCGAAAAAAATAAAAGGTGTCATGGGAGATAGAATATGAGATTAGACATAATAGAACTACAAGTTCATAACTGGAAGAGAATGGTCGAGTGGTACGAAAAGGAGCTTGGATTTACCGTTAGATTCCGTGAGGACGATCATCAATTTGCGCTTTTGAGTAAAGACGACGGTGCTATGCTTAGTTTGTATGGTGCGGAGGTCATAAGCGACGCCCACTTCACTCCTTACATGAAAGTCGAAGATATTAAAATTGAATTCTCGCGATTGAAAAATGCTGGGATTAACATTGACGAAATTGAAGAAAGACACTGGGGTAAACGGGCAAAAGTAACCGATCCGGAAGGTCATGTATTTTATATCTATGAGGAGCGGAGAACGAGTTAAAACGGACAACAAGAAGTCAAAAAGAGTTATTGGAACTCTCCAACATTTCTCGTGTAAGACGTGCCAAAAGTGGTGGACGGTCGGCGATGCGCCGCCAAGGAAAAAAGAGTGGTATTGCCCGTGGTGCGGTGTTACCATTACTATATGAATTGGCAATTAGTAAACCCTTCCCTTGACCGCAGGGCATCCAAGGGCGGGGTAAAGAGCGCACAAGCGAGACAGGATGAGATTTTTCAGAATATGTCGGCGGACAAAAGGGTGGCATTCGGTTCGGATTTATGGAAATTGGCGCGGGAGTTAGTGGGCAACAAAATTCATTATGGAAAATATAGACCCAAGACATCTTTTGGTGCGCGTAGCGCGCATACTAAAAAAACTTAAGATTCCATATCTCGTTACCGGTGGGATCGCCGTGTTAGTGTGGGGACGGCCGCGTTTTACCGCAGACATTGACATAATTGTAGAGCTCCGTCACGCACATCTTGAAAAACTAGAGGCAGCGCTTCGCGCGCTCGGAAGGGCGGGATACATTGATCGCGAAATGATGGAGTATGCTCTTGAACGCAAGGGCGAGTTTAATTTTATTGATGGCAAAACCGGGATAAAGGTTGATTTTTGGGTCGTGCATGATGACGCATTTAATATGTCCTCTCTCAAGAGAAAAATACCCAAAAAAGTACTCGGTGAGACCGTCTATTTTATTTCACCCGAAGATTTAATACTGATTAAGCTCAAGTGGCACAAGGAGTCCGAGTCAAGCCGCCAGTTGGAAGATGTGGAGTCTATCGTAAAGATTTCCGGTAGCAGATTGGATATGGCGTATCTCAAAAAATGGGCAAAGCGTTTAGGTGTAGAGCATATATGGAACTCGGTAAAGTGAGAGTGCGAGATGGAAAGTAAAATAAAAATAGGCGAATACGAACACTATAAAGGCAAGCGGTATCGCGTGATTGGGGTTGCCAAGCATAGCGAAACGCTTGAGGAAATGGTGGTGTATCAGGCGCTCTATGGCGAGGGTGCAGTGTGGGTGCGGCCCCTCGCAATGTTTTTGGAGGAGGTTGAAAAAGATAGCAAGAAAATGCCGCGATTTCGGTATGCTGTTGATGGAAAATAAAAATTCTTCGACAAAAAGCAGGGAATCAAAACGTCAAAGCATAGTGTTAATCCCTGTATTATTTTCTAAGGGTGATGTATTTGTCTGTCTTCAGCGTCGCGATAGGAATATAGAGTATCGCCCTAATTGTTTTGGGTTTTGGGGCGGAGGAGTAAAGACTGGCGAAGAACCGGAAGAATCTCTGAAGCGAGAAATAAAACAGGAATTAGATTTCCTTCCTAGCGGATACACGTTTTTGGGAACATACGAAGGCATACACGATTTTCGGTATATATACACATTGAAGGTCAACGAGGAGTTTGAAAAAGAAGTTAGTATTTTAGAAGGCCAATACGGGAAATATTTTACAGAGGAAGAGATTGTGAAAGAATCACTTCTAACCGATGAACATAAGACTATCCTTCGTGATACATTTGAGGTATGGAAAGAGAAATACGGATTATAGAAAAACCCATGTTGCTGTCGGAGCTCGCGAAAGCCGCGCGAGAAGGTTTTTTCGGTGAATATGTAAAGGCGGTGGTGGATATTGAAAATGAAATTATGGCAATCGGGGGCGAATTTCATGCTGATGCGCAGGCAGTGCTTTTGCAGCAGGGATCATTGCGGGAGAATCTTTGGAGTGTGAATCTCTATCCATCAAAATCTGGGGAGGAGCGAATTGTATTCAGCTCCATGATTAATGTCCGTCCTTCAGAGGGGAATCGGTCACGCGATGTGGAAGACGCGGCAGTTCGAGAGAAGATACAAAATGTAGTAGAAAAATTAGTGATTCAATAAAAAAGTGCCGCGTGGGAGCGGGAGAAGCCAATTGCGTCTTGCGAGCGTTGTATATATATTGGAGCAACACGTATGGCAGTAAAAAAACAGAAAGTAGTGGTTGCGGTGAGCGGGGGGTTTGACCCCTTGCATGTGGGCCATGTCCGCCTGTTTCAGGAGGCAAAGAAACTCGGCAACGAACTTGTCGTGATTTTGAATAACGACAATTGGCTACGGGTAAAAAAGGGTTTTGTTTTTATGCCCCAGCACGAGCGGAAGGAGGTGATTGATGCGCTCTCTATGGTGGATCGGGTGGTGTTGACTTCCCATACATCCAACACTGCGGATATGAGTGTGTGCGGGGCGTTGAAAAAGGTCAGGCCCCACATTTTTGCAAATGGGGGCGACCGTTTTGTAGATAATATTCCGGAAGTTGCGGTCTGCAATGCGCTGGGTACGAAAATGATATTTCACGTCGGCCACGGCGGGAAGATGCAGTCAAGCTCTTGGCTCATCGCAAATTCAATAAAAGCCGTTCCGTGTCCCTGCGGAAGTAAGAAAAAATATGTGGAGTGCCACGGCAGACCGCAGTAGAGTGTTACTTTTTTGCAAGTGTGAGACCTTGCCAGCCAAGGTAGAGCCCGACCGCGAGCGCGACCCAGGATGCCAACATGGGTACTTCCCAGCTGCCGATCAGCGCATCCCATCCATAGAGAAGGCGCGCGCCGTGGAGAAGCCCGATTACGAGAAATATGGCGCCCGTCAGTTTCAAATAGGTTTTGTGAGACATGACGATTGTGAGAAAATATTTTCTTGCCGACCTTTTCATTCAAGTATACCACACCCTTTGACCCAGTAAAAATTATGCTATAATAGCCTCGGGCATGCTCGGACACGCTCTAAGTCGAATTAGTATGTTAATAGGCGTCTTATGAAAAAATACATTGTATATATCGTGAGTTCTTCGTTGGTGGTGCAGTTGGCGCCCTTCGCGGCGTTTGCGGCATTCCATGAAGACGCAAAGGAGCGCCGGCAGGAAACGCGCGATGCCGTGCCGCAGAAACGCGAAGAGGTGCGTACGAATGTTCAGGAAAAACGCGAAGCGGTGAAGACCGAAGTAAAAGAGAAACGGGAGGCGGTAAAGACCGAATTGAAAGAAAAGCGAACGGAGGCAAGAGAGAAATTGGAAGCAGTGCGCACGGAAACAAAGGAGAAACGCGAGGCGCTCCAGAAGGAAACAAAAGAGAAGCGCGAAGCGCTGAAGGGAGAGATGGAAAAAAAGCGCGAGGAGTTTAAGGCAAAAGCAGAAGCGCGGAAAGAAGAGTTGAAAAAGAAACTCGGCGAGAAACGCGCGGCAAACATTGAGAAGTTTTTCTCACGGATGTCGGAGAAGTTTGAAGCCGCGTTCAAGCGTCTGCATGCCAGTGCCGACAAAATAGAAGCGCGCATCATAAAGGCCGAGGGGAACGGGAAGGATGCGAGCATATCAAAAGAAAAACTTACCGCCGCGCGCGCGAAAATCGCAGAAGCAGAGCAGTCGCTTGTTGACGCGAGAGCAAAGTATGCGGAGGCGGTAAAAGACCCCGATTTCAAAGCATCATTTGCCAAAGTGCGCGAAGTGGTGCAGGGTGTTGAAGCGAAAGTAAAAGAAGCGCATGCGGCACTTGTGGATGCCACAAGTTCTCTCAAAGGTCTTGGAAGGGGAACTGCGGCTCCTGCGGCTACATCTTCGGCTCCGTCTGCGCAATAATACCGTTAAATGAATATCTCCATGAATACCACTTCCACTTCAACGAATAGAGGATCCACCGCGCTCTGGATTGTGCTGATTCTCGTTGCCCTCGCGGCAATCGGAGCGGCGTTCTACTACTATTACGCGCCTGCACCGGAATCAACCACGGGCGAGACCTTCGCGACGCCATTGGATGAGACCGCAGCAATTGAGCAGGCGCTCCGGCAAGAGAATTTTGACGACCTGGATTCGGAATTGCAGGATATTGAAAGAGAACTGGCGCAGTAAACCTGTCTTGTAGATATGAGCGAAGTCCGGCTTCAATCAAGAAGCCGGACTTCGTGCGTTACTTTGATTTTCAGGCAGTAGCGACGTATAGTGGAGAGATGCGTGGGCGAGGCGATTCAACAATTCTTTGGACCCAGCACGCGCAGGTAAAGATGCGCCATTACCGCCTGACCGAGTCGCGTGTGAAGCGAATTATCCGCCATCCCGCGCGGAGAGAAGAGGGAATACTGGAAGGGGCGGTTGCCTGTATGCAGCCGGCGGACGGAAAACAGTACTCAGAAATTTGGGCGATGTTTGTTTTGAGCTCGGGTCGTGCTTCTGAAAAACTTCGCCGCGACCCACCGAGTCGCGGCTCATCGCGGGTCGGTCTCGCTCCTCCGACATATGTCGGAGACCATGGCCGCTCGACCTCCCAGCGTTTTCAGAAGCACGACCCTCGCCTGAAATGTATTAAGGTGATCACCGCATGGCGGTATCCGGGTAAGTCGCCCGAGCGCGACCCCATTCCGTCAGAAGTTCTAAAGGAAATCCGAAGTTTACTATAGACTATTTGTATAATTCGCATGTCATTCGCATATTGGCATCGCGACCATTCGTATGATTAAGATCTCTCCCTCCGCAATTGGTACCCTTCTTGAATGTCCGCGGTGCCTTTGGCTCCAGTTTAATGAAAATAAAAAGCGGCCCTTTGGCATTTTCCCCTCGCTCCCGGGCGGGATGGACGGAGTTTTCAAAGTGTATTTTGATTCGTATCGCGCGAAAGGGGAGTTGCCCCCAGAAATTCAAGGAAAGGTGGAGGGGACACTTTTTCCGGATGTAAAAAAACTTACGGGCTGGCGCGAGTTTAATTTCGGACGCGGCGGGATACGCGCGGAATTTCCGGAGTTTGACATGGTGCTTGCGGGCGCGATTGATGATTTACTGATAAGCCCCGACGGAAAATATGTGCCGTTTGATTTCAAAACCCGTGGGTATCCGTTGAAAGAGGACACGCACGAGCACTATCGCCACCAAATTGACCTCTACGCGCTTTTGTTTCAAAAAAACGGAATGGAGCCGGCGGATTACGGCTATCTTCTTTTTTTCTGGCCCGAGTCATACGAGATGGGCATGGCGAATTTCAATACCCAGATAGTGCGAATGGATGTGTCTCCAAGCCGCGGGCACGGGGTGCTTGAAAAAGCGTACAAAATCATCACCGGCCCCATGCCGCCCGCGCACGAGAAGTGCGAGTATTGCAACTATCGGGAGTCATAAAATAACTTGGTAATACAGTTGAGACATGACCCCCGTTCTCGAAGTAAAAAATCTACGAAAGCAATATAAAGACGTCGTAGCGGTGGACGGCATTTCGTTTTCTGTGGGAGCAGGGGAGATTGTGGGACTCCTGGGACCCAACGGCGCGGGAAAGACCACGACGATTGATATGATTTTAGGAATTGTGACTCCGACCTCCGGGGATATTCGGGTTTTTGGAAAAGAGTTCGTGGACAACCGTGAGGAGATTTTGCGGCAGATGAATTTTGCTGCGGTGTATGCGCATTTCCCGGGGAACTTGAGCGTGTGGCAGAATCTTTATATCTTTGCCCTGCTCTATGATATCCCGCATGCCAAAAAGCGGGTTGATGAACTGATGGACGAATTTCATCTTCACCCATTTGCGAAAACACGGGTGGGATTTCTTTCTTCGGGCGAGCAGTCGCGTCTGCATCTTGCAAAGGCGCTTCTCAATAATCCCCGTTTGATTTTAATGGACGAACCTACCGCATCCATTGATCCTGAGGCGTCACAGTCAATCCGCGAACGGATAAAAACGTATGCGAAAAATAATGATGCGGGTGTGCTTTGGACTTCGCATGATATGCGGGAGATTGAGCAGGTATGCGACCGCGTACTTTTTATCTCTCATGGTAAAATACTTCTTGAGGGGAGTCCGCATGATCTTCCGGCGCAGCATGGGAAAAAAGATTTGGAGGAGCTTTTTATTGCAATCGCGCGCGAGCCGCTTTCGTTTCATAATTCGCAATCGTAATCTATGCGCCACTCGTTTATAATGATATATGCAATTTTTCTCCGGCAGCTGTTTTTACTCAAGCACAGCATCCCGCGATGGGTAGGAATTTTCTATTGGGCTACGCTTGAGATTGTGCTCTGGGGATTTATTACGATTTATCTCTCCACGCTCGGAGAGAGTAAATTTTCATTTTTTACCGCGCTCCTTGGCGCACCGATCCTCTGGAATTTTCTCCTGCGTGTGCAGATGGGTCTTACGATGGGTTTTATGGAGGATATATGGACCCGAAATCTGATCAATCTTTTTTCTTCCCCCCTCACGATGCGCCACTACCTCGCGGGTCTTATACTCGTAAGTATTTTTCAGGCATCCATTGCAATCGGGCTTATGGCGCTCATCGCGTGGTTTCTTTTCTCATACAATATTTTTACCCTTGGTTTTGCGCTTTTGCCGTTTGTCGCAGTGCTTTTTATGTTTGGCTGGGCGCTTGGCGTCTGGACGGTGGCGATTATTATGGCGCTTGGCCCTTCCGCGGAGGTACTCGCGTGGTCCCTTCCCGCGCTCTTTACTCCGTTCTCCGGCGTGTTCTATCCCATTTCCTCGCTCCCTGCAGCAATCCAACCTTTTGCGTATCTTCTGCCAAGCTCGTATGTGTTTGAAGGATTCAGAAGTATTGTCATCTCCGGGACTTTTGATATCGTACCGCTCTACAAAGGTTTTCTTCTTGCATTTATCATGCTCGTGGCAGCATATTTTTTCTCGATTGCATGTTATCGGTATGTCATACAGCATGGCCTTTTCAGCAGATTTCTTACGGAGTAATGAGGGAAAATCCGCAAAAACGTATCTGGAATTGGTATCTCGAGAATAAGAAACAGTTTCTCTTTCCGTGGCGCCGTACGCGCGACCCCTACTGCGTGCTTGTATCGGAGGTGATGCTCCAGCAGACGCAGATTGCGCGCGTGATTCCGAAATACGAGGAATGGCTCCGCGTATTTCCGGACGCCCGCGCGCTCGCGCGCGCGCCATTTCCGAAAGTCCTCCAAATGTGGCAGGGTCTTGGCTACAATCGCCGTGCACGGTATCTGAAGGAAGCGGCGAAAAAGGTGGTTACGGGATTTGGCGGGAATATTCCGCGCGATCCCCATGTGTTAGAGACATTCCCCGGTATCGGACATTATACCGCGCGTGCGGTTGCGTGCTTCGCATACGGCCAATGCGAGCCGTTTTTGGACACCAACATTCGGCGCGTGGCAATTCATTTCCTTTTGTACCGATCTAAGATCGGTACAAAAGCTATACATGAGGCGGATGTCCTTGAGTGGCTAGGGCGATATGAGCCAAAACGCGGAAAACGCGACTGGTATTACGCGCTAATGGACTACGGCCGTGAGGTGCTTGGCGGGAAAAAGGACAATCCGAATAGAAGGAGTGTTCATTACAGAACGCAGTCGCGTTTTGAGGGTTCGCGGCGGTATGTGCGTGCAAAAATCGTAGCGTATTTGCTTTCAAGAAAGAGCGGCGCGGCTCTGGATGATATTAAGAATCATCTTTCCAGAGACCCGCACTCAAAATTGTTTTTGTCGGGCGCGACACTCTCCGGCATCCTCCGCGATCTTAAAAAAGATAATCTTGCAGTCCGATCAAATGGATATTGGCGTATCGCGGGATAACCCATGACGCGAAAATACTCTCCCTGTGGAAAAGTAGACTTTCACTATAGAGTACAGCCGTATATAATAAAAGTATTGTTTATCCCTAATATTTACATACTACATATCTATGGATCAACGTTCTGATTCTATGAAATGGGTCATTGCAGTTGCCGCGCTCCTTGTGGGACTCGGCGGGGGGTACTACTACGGCAATTCGGTCGGGCTTGCCAATGGGGTGGAGCAAGGAGTCGCAAAGGAAAAAGCCGCAGAGGAGGCGCGAAAAAAGGAAGTAGAAAAGGAAGCCGCAAAAGCAGCGAATCCTTTTGAGCAGACGACCACCAATCCTTTCAAGAAAGCGCCGGTCAATCCCTTTGAGGAGGTCAAAGTAAACCCGTTTGAATAAGCACAGGATACGATACCATGAAGACCAAATTTCTCATTTTTCTCGGAGTCCTCGCTCTCTTGGGAGGGGGATTTTTTGCATCAGGAGCGTCAATTTTTGATATCACGTTTCCCATTCCTGAACTCGGGAATTGCGCGGATAGGGCGGAGTGCAAGTCATACTGCGATGATTTAGCGCATAAAGACGAGTGTGTGACATTTGCCAAGAAATTCGGGCTTGCCGATGAGCGCACTGTTGATAAGGTAAAAAGTTTGCCAAAGACAGGTCCGGGCGGATGCCAAGGCGAGGCAGAGTGCCGAACGTATTGTGACGATGTATCACACGTAGAGGAGTGTCTCTCGTTTGCCGAGGCGCATAATTTGATTAGTAAAAAAGAAATTGAAAAGACAAGAAAAGCGATCGCGCAAACAGGTCCCGGCGGGTGCCGGGGCCCTGAGCAGTGCAGGGCGTATTGTGAAGACTCTGCGCATGCGGAGGAATGTATTGTTGCAGGAAAGGAGCGTGGGTTGATTTCGAGTAAAGAAGCAAAAGCAGCGGAGCGTATTATTTCACAAGGCGGTCCGGGCGGATGTCGGGGTGAAGCGGAGTGCCGGACATACTGCGAGGACCCTGCGCATGCCAATGAATGTCTCTCGTTTGCGGAAGATCACGGGCTTATTTCTAAAGAGGATGCCCTGCGTATAAAGAAAGCCGGTTTTGCGGGCGGTCCGGGCGGATGCCGGGGACCGGATCAATGCCGTCAGTATTGCGAAGATCCGGGGCACCAGCAGGAATGTATAGATTTTGCCGAGAAGAACGGATTTATGTCCAAGGAGGATGCGGGGCGCGCACGGAAATTCGCGGGGAAAACAGGTCCTGGGGGATGCACAGGAGCTCAATGCCGTCAGTACTGCGAGGACCCGGGGCATTCCGAAGAGTGTGTGGAACATGCGGAACGTGAGGGGTTGATTCCACCGGAAGAACTTGCGCGCGCCAAAAAGTTTATAAAGGCCTCGCAGGAAGGGGGACCGGGTGGGTGCAAGGGGACGCAATGCCGAGAGTACTGCGAGGACACGGCGCATCAAGATGAATGTTTCTCGTTTGCAAAGAAACAAGGTTTGCTTCAGCCCGAAGACGAAAAAAATTTTGAAGTAGGTCAGAAGATCAATAAGAAAATGAAAGAGAGCGGGGGTCCGGGCGGCTGCAAGAATGATAATGAGTGCCGCGCGTACTGCACCGACCCCGCTCATGTGGAGGAGTGCGTGGCATTCGGCGCAACGCACGGGGGCATGCCGCCGGAACAGGTGCGCGGGATGCTCAAACAATTTACCGAAAATAGATTCGGTGCGCGCGGCGAATTCGGCCCGCCGCAGGATTTCCGCCGGTTTGAACAGGAGCAATTCCAGCGATTCCAGGAATTTCAACTGCTTGAGCAGCAATTCCGTGGCGCTGACTCCCAATTCCAAGGGTTTCCGGGCGGTCCGCCATTTGGCGGATTCCCGGGAGGACCCGGAGGTCCCGGTGGCGGCTTTGGTCCGCCAGCTGGCGGACCGGGCGGTCCGGGGGGCGGACCCGGAATTGTGGGTCCTGGCGGATGCTCCTCACCAGTGGAATGCATCCAGTATTGTTCATCTCACAGAGAAGAGTGCTTTAGCTTTGGCCCCCCGTCTGGTAGAGGCGAAGAAGGTGGTTCGTTTGAAGATCACGAAGAAGGGGAAGAAGACGGATTTGGTCCGCCGGGTGGCGGATTCCAGGGATTCGGAGGTCATGGCGGTTTTGGCGGACCCCCTCCACAGCTCCGGGGCAGTTTGGTCCATGAATTTGAAGAGGGAGATCTTCCACAGAATTTCCAGCAACTCTCGCCCGAGGAACGGGGAAGAATTTTTCAGGAGAAGTTTGGTCCGCCTCCGGGTGCTCTGCCACCTGGCGGATTCCCGGGTCAGGGGAGAGGAGGATTTCCCGGACAGGGTGGGACCTTTGAGCACGACGAAGAGGGAGAGGGTGATTTTGAAGGCGGTCCGCGCGGGAGCGAATTTCGTGGAGGTCTTCCGCAAGGATTTCCGGGTGGGGAGGGCAGCGGCTTTCCCGGCGGTTTCCCCGGCAATGTGCCTTCTGAGTTTCCCGGAAGAGGCATTGAGTTATTTCCCGGACGCCCGGGTGAGTTTCCGGCAGGGCAGAAGGAGTTCCCGGGTGGCACAGGTGGTCCGCCAGCTGGCGGATTCCCTCCTCCAGGCCAAGGGTTTGGCGGCGAGCATTTTGAAGGATTAGGGCCGCAGCCCGGCACGAAAGGTATTTTCTCGCCGCTTGAGCGAGGTCAAGAAGGACAGCAGCAGCCCCAAGGCGGTGCGCCAGCTGGTGGATTCCCGCCTCCTCCGGGTGGTGCGGGAAGTGGCGGCGGATTCAATACCGGAGGCACACAGTTTCAATCTGGAGAATTCCATCCGCAGGAAGGTTCTTCGTTTGGCACCCCTCCGCCATCAGGCAGTTTCCAAGGCGCGCCCCCGCCGTCCGGTTCCTTTGGCACTCCTCCGCCAACTGGCGGATCAGGTGGGACATTTCAGAGCCCGCCTCCTCCGAGTGGGTTTGCGCCTTTCCAGAGATTCTTTGGCGCGGTTCTTAACTTCTTCTTTAGATAAGAAATTTTGTTACCGCAACTCAAAAACCCGCATCGTGCGGGTTTTTGAGTTGCGAGGTATGCATTCATCTGGTAGTATTCTTCTACTTACTATACTTACTATGAGAGAACCGAATCGCACCGTACGTCCCTCTACTGCCCGGATCCTGGCGGCCGTATTTCTTTTGGCGGGTATTCTTCTCGGAGTGTTCGTAGCGCCCACGCAATTCAACACTCTATTGGAGTCCGCAGGCATCGGGGATGCGGCAGCGCGAATACCGGAGTACCGTTTTGGTCTTGATATCAAGGGCGGGGCGCACCTTGTGTATCAGGCAGATCTCTCGGGCGTGTCTACGCCCGAGTATGGAGATGCGATGGAGTCTCTGCGTGATGTTATTGAGCGCCGTGTCAACCTCTTTGGCGTTGCAGAACCCGTGGTGCAGGTGGAGCGATCCGGAACAGACCACCGTTTGATCGTGGAGCTCGCGGGGGTCCCGGACATCGGAGCGGCAATCCGCATGATCGGAGAGACGCCTTACCTTGAATTCAAAGAGGAGCGTCCAGCAGAGGACCGCGACGCGGTGCTTGAAGATCAGAAGACAAACGGCCCGCGTGCAGGAGAGGATCCGTATTTTACCACGACAAAACTTACGGGCCGCTACCTAGAGCGCGCTGAAGTTGATTTTGACCCCACCACATTTCAACCGGAGGTGATCCTTGACCTCACGAAAGAAGGGGGTGAGATTTTTGCGGATCTCACCAAGCGAAATGTGGGAAAACAGATTGCGATTTACCTTGACGGCGCGCCGATCTCCGCACCCGTGGTGCGGGAAGAGATTGCCGAGGGCCGTGCGGTCATCAGCGGCAATTTCACTCCGCAGTCGGCAAAAGAGCTTGCGGGGCGGTTGAATGCGGGCGCCCTTCCGGTGCCGATTCATCTGATTTCCCAAGAGACCGTGGGCGCGTCGCTTGGCGAAGAGTCGTTTGCGCGAAGCCTCAACGCCGGCATCATCGGATTTCTTTTCGTCGCGATCTTTATGATCGCGTGGTACCGCCTGCCCGGGATCCTCGCGGTTTTTGCTCTCTGCCTCTATACGCTCGCCCTCCTCTCTCTTTTCAAGCTCATTCCGGTTACCCTCACCATTGCCGGTATTGCCGGGTTTATTCTTTCAATCGGTATGGCGGTTGACGCAAACATTCTGATTTTTGAACGCATGAAGGAAGAGCTCCGCGCGGGGCGCACTCTTGACGCGGCGATATACGAGGGGTTTTCGCGCGCGTGGACCTCCATACGCGATTCAAACGTCTCAAGTCTTATTACCTCCGTGATTCTCTATTGGTTTGGCACGAGCATCGTGCAGGGTTTTGCGTTGACTCTTTCACTGGGTATCTTGGTTTCTATGGTCTCAGCCATCAGTGTGACGCGAACGCTCCTTATCGCAGTGTTGAATCGCAGGGTTGAGAAAATGCGAGTATTATTTTTGAGTGGAATCACGAGATAGAAATTAAAAATCAAAGATGAAATATCAAAATGACAGATCAAAAATTAAAAAGTCCTTTTTGCATTTTACATTGTCATTTTGCATTTTGATTTTTGATATTTGATTTTATGTCTGATATTCTTCGCTATAAACATCTATTCCTCGGTTTCTCGGCGGTTTTAGTGCTCGCGAGCATCATTGCGATTGCGGTATTCGGCTTGAAACCCGGCATTGATTTTACCGGCGGGTCGCTCTTGGAGGTAGAGTTTTCGGGTGATCGGCCGGAAACGAGTGCCATCCGCGAGGCGCTCTTGTCCCTCCCGCTTGGCGATATACTGGTGCAGCCGATTGGAGAGCGTGGAATGCTTCTTCGTTTTGGATATATTGATGAGGAGCTCCATCAAAAAATTCTTGAGACACTCGGCGTGATGGCGCCGGATACCAACGTGTCCGAGCGCCGATTTGATACCATAGGGCCTGTGATTGGGCGGGAAATATTCAGAAGTTCGCTTGTAGCACTCGCCCTTGCGGTTATCGGCATTGCGGCCTACATCACGTTTGCATTCCGTCATGTGTCGCACCCGGTTTCGTCCTGGAAGTATGGAGTGGTCACGCTTGTGGCCCTTCTCCATGACGTAGTGATACCCACCGGCGCGTTTGCGGTCCTTGGGTACTTTCAGGGTGTGGAGGTGGGTGCGCTTTTCATGACCGCGCTCTTGACAATCATGGGTTTTTCGGTGCATGATACAATTGTAGTGTTTGACAGAATACGGGAGAATCTGCGGCGCACAAAAGGGAGCGAACCCTATGAGCGAGTGGTAGAGAAGAGCATCCGTGAGACACTCACCCGATCTATTACGACGTCGCTCACCGTGCTCCTTGTGCTCGTCGCTATTTTCTCTTTCGGGGGAGAGACCACGCGATACTTTGCGCTGGCGCTCATTGTAGGAATTTTCTTTGGCACGTATTCGTCCATTTTCCTCGCGAGTCCCTTACTTGTGGTGTGGCACGGTGCGGCCCGGCGCGCGCGGGGAACCAATAAATAATTTCTCATATGCATACGTTATCCTTTTCCTCTTCGCCTCTTGAGGCAACAAAATCGCTTTTGAGATCTCTCCCCTCACGCAGAATGAGGGATGTTATGGAAAAGCGTTTTGGCCTTCGCGGCGCACGCCCCAAGACCCTTGAAGCAATAGGAAAGGAATACAAAATTACGCGCGAGCGGGTGCGTCAAATTGAGGCAGAGGCGTTGAAACAGCTCCGCCGGGCAGAGTATGGGGTTGAGGTGAAGCAGGTGTGGGACACATTGAATACGCATCTCATGCGTCACGGAGCGGTCATGGCAGAGGAGGATATTCTCTCCTCACTCCTGAATCATCGCGAGCGCCCGCACACCGCCTTCCTTTTGCATCTTGGAGCGCATTTCCATCGCGTGCCGGAAACAGATACGTATCATGCCCGCTGGACCGTGGATTTTCCCACCTCCGCGCTGGTGGAGCGTACGGTCTCCGACACCGTACGGGAACTTGAGAAACGAGGAACGCCGGTCTCGGAGACCGCCCTCCACGAGATTCTCACGCGTGTCGCATCACCGGTTTTCCAGAAAAATGTAAACCCCGAGATGCGTGACGCATATTGCAGAACATCAAAAATCATTCGCGCCAATCCCTACGGCGAGTACGGGCTTGTGTCCTGGCCGCATGTGAATCCCCGCGGCGTGAAAGACAAGGCGTATGTGGCGCTCGCCAAAGCCGCCGCACCCCTGCATTTCCGCGCGGTTGCCTCTGCCATAGAACAGGCGGGCTGGTCAAAAAAGCGGGTGCACCCGCAGACCGTTCATAACGAACTCATCAAGGATACCCGCTTCGTCCTCGTGGGCAGGGGGATGTATGGGCTTCGCGAGTGGGGGTATGAACCGGGCGTGGTGAAAGATGTGCTTCTGTCGGTTTTGAAGAATGCCGCGCGGCCGCTTTCAAAAGACGAAATCGTTCGGTTGGTTTCGGAGAAGCGAGTGGTAAAGCCCCAGACGATTTTTTTGAATCTCCAAAACAAGAATCTCTTTAAGAAAATAGACGGAGGGTATACACTGGTGTAAGGGAATGCTCGCCGCGCCACTCTTTCGAGCGTCCTCAAGAGTGGGACGGCGAGAGGTGGGGCGGGAAGGAGATAACTACGCTCTCATAATGGGACTTGAACTTTTCCTTTCAACATACCTTGCTCCGATCGGGAGTTTTTTCTTCAACCTCTGGTGGCTGTGGCTTTTTATTATTCTTGCGGTGATCGCGCATGAAACGTGGCTTGCGGCAGCACAGGAGGATTTTAAAATTCAGTCAAAACCCACGCTCTTTGAACTCCATTTTCCGCGGGAGGTAAAGCGCACTCCCCGCGCGATGGAGCAGGTGTTCATGACCTTCCACACGATGCGTAACGCCCCCGATACCGTTGAGGAGAAGTATTGGGACGGAGAGGTGACGCTCTATTTCTCGTTTGAGGTCGTGAGTTTCGGCGGCGACATTCATTTCTATTTTCGGGGCCCTGCGAAATACCGGAACATTTTTGAATCCATATTTTACGCGCACTATCCGGACCTTGAAATCACCCGGTTGAATGAAGATTATCTGGATCGGCTCCCCAAAAGCGTGGACGAAATCTACGAGCGCGGCGAGAAGATTTTTGCAAACCAGTTTATTTTAAAAAAGTCCGATGTGTATCCCATCCGCACCTATATGGCGTTTGAGACGCCGCAAGAAGAGGGACAGCTTGACCCGATCGCGGCTCTCTTTGAACTACTTGTAAAGTGCGATCCGCGGGAGACGATATGTCTTCAGATACTTGCGCGTCCCGTGGGGGATGAGTGGAAGAAGGTCGGAGACGAGCTTGTCTATCAACTAAAAGAAGGCGCGCGTAAACCCCGGGAGGGGAAGAAAGGAGAGCTTATTTTCGTCACCATAAGCCCGGGCGAGAAAGAGGTGATGGAAGCGGTTGAACGAAACATCGCAAAACCAGGTTTTGAAACCCTTATCCGCTATTTTTATATCAGCCCGAAGGAGATTTTTAACGACAGTTTCGCGCGCCGCGGCGTGCTTTCCGTGCTCAATCAATACGCGTCGGAACATCTCAATAGATTTGGCCACAACGAATTGGTCTACACCAAACAGAATATATGGAATTTTCCGTACCTCTACCCGCGGCTTCGGGTGCGCGACCGCGCGCGGCGTCTCTACACGAATTTCCGGTTGCGCCACATGCCCGATGAAAATCTTGCATCCGCGGCGCTCTCCATGCGCCGATGGCATTGGGGATTGCGTTCCGAGTGGACGAAGCGGATTATTCTCAATGCCGAGGAGCTCGCAACTATTTATCACCCGCCGACATTCCTTGTTATGACCGGCCCCATTGTCAAACGGGTGCCGTCGGCAAAAATCGGTCCTCCCGCAGGCCTTCCGATTTATGGCGAAGACGGAGAGGAATTGTCGGGGATAAAGTAGATGCGTTCCCTCGGCACTTGTGCCTTTCAAAAACTTCGCGAAACCCCACCGAGGTTTCGCTCATCAATGGTCGGCCTCGCTCGTCCCGGCAAGCCGGGACACCATGGCCGCTCGGCCTTCCAGTGTTTTGAAAGGCACAAGTGCCTCGATCCGACTTCTTTTTCGTGGATTTATGGCGGAGAAAAAAAGGCGCGTACTAGTCTTTGGCGTATTTGATTGTTTTCATGATGGGCATACGTGGTTTTTGGATTCTGCAAAAAAACAGGGAGATGAATTGATTGTGGTGGTCGCGCGCGATTCGGTGGTCCGCGCGCTCAAGGGCAAAGCGCCGCGCGATTCAGAAGAGCTTCGTCTCACCGCAGTAGGGGAGTATAGAGCCGTTGACCATGCGGTATTCGGGGACGAGGAGCAGGGGAGGTATGACGTGCTGAAGGAGTGGAAGCCTGAAGTGATTTGTTTGGGCTACGACCAGGACGCGCTCGCGCGAGATATTGAGGAAAAAATGGTCCGCGGGGAACTCCCGCAGATTTCTATAATCCGCATCCCCGCGTATCAGCCGGAAAAATTCCACACTTCTTTACTAAGAGGCGATACGGTACAATAAGCCCATGGCACGCGAAGGGAAAATTCATCTCGCAAAATACGCCCCGCCGCCGCCGGAACTGCCGATCTACCAGCAGATAGATCCGGCCGAGGTTTCATTTATCGGGCGCACGAACTATGAGGCGCCGCTTGAAACCAAGAAGTACGTGTTTGGGTTGAAGCGCGCCGACCGGCGGCGCCATGCCTATATCGTCGGGAAATCGGGAGTGGGAAAATCAAAACTCCTTGAGCTTTTTATGCGCCAAGACATTGCGTATGGCCACGGGCTTTGCTTTATTGACCCGCACGGAGATGTGATTGAGGAGCTCTTAAAATATATTCCTGAAAACCGAGTAGACGATGTGGTGCTGATTGACCCTTCTGACGCCGAGTTTCCTATCTCTTTTAACCCGCTCCAGAAAGTTCCTGCGGAGTTAAAGCATCAGATGGCGCAGGGGCTGATTGAGGTCATGGAAAAACAGTTTGGCGCAAACTGGACTCCGCGGCTTGAACATGTATTTCGCTTCACGACGTTAGCGCTCTTGGATTATCCCGAAGCAACGCTTCGCGGAATGATTTCCATGCTTACCGACCGCCCCTATAGGCAGAAAGTAATTGAGTATATTCAAGACGACATGGTGAAGCGCTTCTTTGCGGTGGAGTTTGCGGATTGGTCCGAGAAATTTGACACCGATGCGATTATCCCGCTGGTAAATAAACTCGGGCAATTTCTCTCTATGCCCTCGCTCCGCAATATCTTTGCGCAAAAAGAGAATAGGATTGATTTTGAGGATATCATGAATAGGCGGAAACTCCTTTTGATCAATCTTTCCAAAGGGAGAATTGGGGAGGAAAATTCAAGCTTCTTTGGCTCCATGTTCATCACGAAGTTAAAACAGGCGGGCATGAAGCGCGCGGAGCAAGCGGAAGATGAGCGTATAGATTTCTACCTCTATGTAGATGAGTTTCAAAATCTCGTCACGGACTCGTTTGTCAATCTTTTCTCCGAAGCGCGAAAGTACGGGCTTAATCTCACCGTTGCGCACCAGTATACGGCCCAACTTCTGCCCGAGGTCCTCGCGACGGTGCTTGGAAATACTGCCAATATCATCATTTTCCGCGTGGGCGGCGATGATGCGGCAAAATTGGAAACGGAGATGACTCCGGTCTTCAAAGCGCGTGATATGATAAACCTCGGCGTTCAGGAGTTCTATATCAAGATGACGATTGACGGCGAGACATTTGACCCGTTTTCCGCGGAAACGTTGAGGGTGTTTCCGTCACCCGATGGCTCGCGTAAAAATCTCATTGTAGAGCAATCCCGCAGGAAGTACGCGGTTCCTGCTGCAGAGGTAAAAAAAATGTTGAAAGAGGAAGAAGAAACAATTCTCTTTCGGAAGCAGGCGGGTGCGGCGGGCGCGGGCCAATCAAAGGAGACCGCGGAGTCAAGCGACACCCCGCCCGCGCCGATGGTGTAGATATGATTCGTTTTACCAAACACGCGTGTGAAAAATTTGGGATTATTGTATATGTCAAATAATCCGCTCGAGCGGATTATTTGACATATTGGATTACGTGAGAGAAAAAGTCCTTCGGGGCGGGTGAATAGAATTAGTGGATGTTAGGCCTTCTCCACCCGTTCCGTATATTCTCCGATTTCGGTGTTGACGCGAATTACGTCGCCGGTATTGACGAAAAGCGGCACTTGGACAACTGCTTCGGTTTCAATCGTTGCGGCCTTGGTGCCGCTCTGTGCGCGATCTCCCTTTTCCCCGGGTGGGGCCTCGGTTACTTTGAAATCCATTTTGATAGGGAGACGGAAAGTGAGGAGTTCGTCGTCAAAATAGAGTGCGGTTACCTCGGTATTGGGCTTCAACCATTTGGCGTTCTCACCTACAACATCTTCGGTGAGCGATGAGCGGCGGCTTCGGTCTTTCGGGTCGCAGAATACATATTCGCCGCGATGGCTGTAGAGAAAGAGGAGAGGTCGTCTGGTCACATTTGCTTCTTCAAATGAGTCGCTGGGCTGGAAGCTCCGGTCAACGATTTTGCCGGTGCGGAGATTCCGGATTTTTGCGCTTACTACGGCTTTTCTCTGCTGCATGCGCGAGAAACTGGAATCCGCAACCTCATAGGGGTTGCCGTCTATTACGAAGAGGGTGCCTTTTTTTAAGTCGGTATAGGTGAGCATAGGTGTTTGTTGCGCTTCTGATACGATGCGAATATACGAATTATACTAATGATACGAATGGTTCGACCACGCTCACTATACTATTTGTATAATTAGTATGCATTCGTATATTGGCATCGCGTTGAGCGACGAGCAGGAGCGAGGAGCGATTGTGGATAACTTATTTTTCCCTGAAACTCTACAATGATATAATAGAAAAAGCAATTCAACCCCGTTAGAGATGCGGCTGTGAGGTTAACGTGTGTTATGGTTACACCCATTAGGTATATTTTGTACAAGCACTATCCATAGTAGAAATCTCTAACGGGGTCAAGCGTACCTTGGTCGATTCAAAAGGGCGTTTTATTACTAATCTCACATAACATACATAACATAACGTAATTCACTACTTATGGTAATACAAAGCTGGGGCGATGTGATTGTCGCCTCATTCCAACAGGTGTGGGCAGAGGTGGTAAGCGTGGTTCCGCTCATCTTTGTCGCGATTGTTATCTTTCTTATCGGCTGGATCATTGCCGTTGCCCTCGGAAAGGTGGTTGAGCATCTTGTTCGGGGACTTAGAGTTGATCATTTGCTCCGCAAACTTGACGTGGAGCATGTGGTTGAGCGGGCAGGGTGGCATTTGAACACCGGCGGGTTTCTCGGCGGGCTTGTGAAGTGGTTTATTATAATCGTCTTCCTCCTTGCCGCGGTAAATGTCCTCGGTCTTGGCGCGGTGTCGGTATTTCTTCGTGATGTGGTCCTCTATATCCCGAATGTGATCATTGCTGCGCTTATTTTGATCGCCGCAGCCCTTATTGCTGATTTCGTTGAAGACCTTGTGCGGGGATCGGTGGAGGCTGCGGGGTACCGCGGGTCGCTCGTGGGGATTGTGGCGCGCTACGCGATTTGGGTGTTTGCCTTTGTGGCGGTGCTCATTCAGTTGGGTATTGCGGTGGTGCTCGTCCAGACGCTTATCACAGGGCTCGTGGCGGCTCTCGCTCTTGCCTTTGGCCTCGCATTCGGCCTTGGCGGGAAGGAAGCGGCGGGCTCCTTTATTGACAGGATTCGGAGCGAATTGCGGAGATAGGCGGCTTTGCAGAATGTAAATTACTTATAAGAGAGAGGTATTTTTTAGTGGAAACCCCTCCGGTAAACTCCGGAGGGGTTTCCACAATCTATCCCCATCGCTCTGTTGACAGAGAGAATGCGCGGGATTATACTAAATCATCTCTATGAAAAACCTTCTCACAACTTCACATGCGGCTCCAATGACTGGATAGCCAATTTCTTATACGCTTAAGAAGGGAGCCGCGTAGATACGCGGTTTTTTATTCGCTCATGTCTTTCGTCTCATGTCCTTTAGAAAGGATATAAGACGGGAGATATCGGACAGTATTTTGACAAGAGAATAAACAGGTAATTAATTGTATTAACCCAAATCAGGTGTCGTTCCTCACTTTTGCGAGGAACGAAATATGTGTCTTGATTTGGGCGGGTAATAAAGTAAGGGCATATGGTGGATGCCTTGGCTTTGAACGGCGATGAAGGACGTGGCGTGC
>CAZCSJ010000003.1:0-51230 GCA_964501445.1 uncultured Candidatus Saccharibacteria bacterium | reverse complement strand
TGAGTGTAAACTCTGTGTCGGTGAGGGAGGCGCTGTAGATCACGAGATCGGGAAGCGCCCCCTGCGCCTCGGCATACATTCCGCCATTTTCAAAAAGGGCGGGATAAAAAAACCACCCCGTCAAAAAAAAGATGAGTAAAATAAAAATTCGTATCTCGGTGGAGTAATATGCCATCTATTCAATCTTATTATAACAGAATCGACAGGATTAAAAAAAGGTTATCCACATTTCATTATATTCTCCTCCAGAATATTTTTAAAATTAAAGTGGTCCCCACCCCTACCACCGCTCCTGCGAGAATATCTGTCGGCCAGTGGAGGCCGGCGGCGACACGGCCAAAACCGATTGCGAGTGCCGCGAGAAAAAAGAGAATGCTCGTTTTAGGATAGTAGTATGCGACTACCGCGGCAAGCGCAAACGCAAATGTTGCGTGCCCCGATGGAAATGCGAAGCCGGCGCTGTGCGGGATAAGTTGCGAAACGCCCTCCAATGCTTCAAACGGCCGGGGACGGTTGTAGAAAAGACGAATCAATTCCGCGACGCCGAAGCGCGCGATAAGGGCTGATGCAAACGCAAAAATAACGAGCCGAAGATTTTTTGCGCGATAGGTGCGGAAACGCGGAAAGAAGGTTGCGAGATAAAAAAGCAAAACCGCACCTGCCACGACATAAATCAAATACTCCGCGCGGAAACGAATCGCCCAGTCAAAAAACGGGGAAATTCCGGCCCACGAATTCATCCAACGAAAAAGTGTTATATCCATAATTCCTAATTCCTGATTCCTAATTCCAAAGTTACAAGATTCTTAAAAAGCATTGCGACCGCAACCGGCCCCACACCTCCGGGCACCGGTGTGATGTACGATGCTTTTTTTGACACAGAATCAAAATCCACGTCGCCGACCACTTTCCCGCCCGATTCCGAGGTGCCCGCGTCAATTACCACCACCCCCTCTTTTACTTTATCGCCCGTAATAAGACCAGGAATCCCCACGCCCGAAATTATGATATCTGCCTCGCGGAGTATTTTCTCGGGTGCGGGCGTGTCTTTCTCAATCAATGAAAAGGGAATTCGCTCGCGTGCAAGCCAGAGCGCCACGGGCCGCCCCACGAGATTCCCCGCGCCTACAATCACTATTTTCTTCTCGCGATACGAAATGCCGTACTCCTCAAAAAATGCGCGAATTGCCCCCACCACCGGCGGCATAACCGTACTTTTCCCGACTGTAAAATTCCCAATCGCGCGCGCCGAGAGCATATCCACATCTTTTTCCGGCGGAATAGAATTTAAAATATATTGGGTGTTTATATGCGGCGGAAGCGGCAGCTGAATAATCACCCCGCTGTTTTTCTTTTCATGTACAATCACCGAAAGGCGCTTTCGCAATTCATTTGTGGTGATGTGTACCTCAAACGGAAACACACGCGTATCAATGCCGAGTGCCGCCGCCTCTTTTTGTTTCTTTTGAATAAACGCGCGGACTACCGGGTCCTCGCCGACCACCACAATCGCAAGACGGAGTTTCTTTTTTGACCCCGTGAGCGTGTCGCGAATCTCCTCTCCTATTTTTCGCGCGAGCAATTTGCCGTCAAGAATTTGTGCCATACCGCGATGCCAATATACTAATGCTCCGCCAGCTGGCGGACTAATCATATGAATATATATGGTGAGTTTATCGAACCATTCGTATCATTGGTATACTTAACGTATATTCGCACCGGATCATATATCGATTCCTGGAACGGGGAAGTTTGCCGAAAACGTGCACACCTGCTCTCTTATTTCTTTGATCAATGGATGCGACGAAAGCGTTTTTGCAAACTCGCGTACCACGCCCGCGCGTTTGGTCGTATCCTCCGGCAATTCGTTTTTAGCAAATTCATGCACTATACGCGAAATGAAATCGGCCACATGTGCCATTTCGGGCTCTTTCATGCCGCGAATCGTGACCGATGGCGTGCCGAGACGAATACCAGACGGATAGTACGGCGGCGAAGGGTCATTGGGAATCGGGCTTTTATTCACGCTGATGTTTGCGGCTTCAAGCGCCTTCTCCACAAAAATTCCGCGCCCCGGACCGAACGGACGAAGATCGATAAGCACTAGGTGGTTGTCCGTACCGCCCGAAATCAGGCGAATGTTATTTTTTGCAAATCCGTCTGCAAGCGCATGGGAATTTTTTACCACCTGCGCCGCATATTCTTTAAATTCCGATGTCATTGCCTCGCGGAGCGCCACCGCGATTGCCGCAATCGTATGCTCATGCGGCCCGCCCTGCATACCGGGGAATACCGCTTTATCAATTGCTTCAGAAATGGCAACACTTTTATCTTTTATCGTGACACTCTTATCTTTTCGGGAGAATATCATTGCCGCGCGCGGCCCGCGAAGCGTTTTGTGCGTGGTCGTGGTCACCACATCCGTAAAAGGAAACGGTGAGGGGTGCACGCCGCCGATCACGAGCCCCGAAATATGGGAAATGTCGGCCATGGAAATCGCGCCGACGGAACGTGCGATGTCATCCATTTTTTTAAAATCAATCGTCCGGGGATATGCGGTAAATCCGGAAAGAATAAGTTTCGGTTTTTCCTCTGCTGCCATTTTTGCAATCGCGTCGTAATCCAGCATTTCCGTTTTTGAGTCCACAAAGTAATGGACGAACTGAAAAAGCCGTCCGGACAAATTCACGGGCGAGCCGTGCGTGAGATGCCCGCCGTGGTCAAGACGCAACGCCATGATTTTGTCTCCGGGCTCGAGCAACCCAAAATACACTTCAAGGTTTGCCGGACTTCCGGAATACGGCTGAACATTTACCGAATACTCGCTCGCCGCCTCGCCAAACGCCGCGCGCGCGCGGTTTTGGCAAAGCCGTTCCAATTCATCCACCACCGCACATCCGCCGTAATACCGCTTGCCCGGATAATTCTCGGCATACTTGTCGTTAAAAATACTCCCCATTGCTTCAAGCACTGCGGATGATGCATAACTTTCCGAGGGAATCAGTTCAAGCCCCTCTTTTTGACGGGCTTCTTCCTTTCGAATCAAATCGTAGATCTCTTGATCTTGTTTTTGAACGACGCGGTAGTCCATTTCCTAATTTTTATTGTCTAACCCCACGAGGACTAATCGCCTCTCTTTTCCTCATAGAGATAGAACACATTACCTTCGGGATCTGTTATTTTTGCTCGTTTACCCCAATGCCTCTCTTCAATAGCACCAACGTTAACCTCCATACTCTTTAGTTTTTGAACTCCTACTTCGACGTCTTCAACCCTCATGTAAGGAATAAAACTAGTATAAGTTTTTTCCTCTACACCGTATAAACCGAGCATAGCACCGACCTCTCCACTTAAAAGGGCAAATTGATGATCATCTTCAAGAAATCTGACAGTAAATCCCAAACTTTTTTCATACCATTCGACCATCGATTTCCAGTTATTAACTTGTAGCTCAATAATATCTATTTTCATGTTTTTATCTACCATGACACTTCTGGTTTTTATTGCCGCAACCGCAGGGATTATCATTACTTTTCTTTAACCAACTCATCAACTGCACCTCTCAGATCTACAAGTGATTTTCTAAAATATCTATCGGACAATATTGCTGAAAGGTCAAATATTGCATAAAACGCCCATAATTCAATGCTATTTATGCCATACTTCATCATCAACTTTTTCACTTCTCCCGAAGCTTTAAACTTGCCCGCTCCTTCCCTGATCGCCAACGCCGTCGTATTCGGACAATTCTTTTCTCCTTGCACGAAAGGACCTTTGCATATATTTTCTGGCAACAACCTATTCTTTAATTCTTCCAGTTGATCTTCAGAAAGACCGAATTTCCTGATTATTCTCTTGTATATCCACTTGATCATAGTACCCTACGCCCCATGACACCTTTTATATTTCTTTCCACTCCCATCCAATTATAGATATAAGCGAGGAAAGGTAGTTTTCAAAACACTGGGAGGCCGAACGGCCATGGTGTGAGCGGAGCGAACGAGTGAGGCCGACCATTGATGAGCTCCGACACGGTGGGGCGGAGCGAAGATTTTGAAAACCACTTTCCGAGCAAAAATTTATAATCGCACCTCCCAATCATCATCTCATAGTACCTATCAATTCATCAAGTTTTTTCCGCGTGATGAGTCCCGTGCGAAGAATAATTGGCTCCGTGCCCGTGAAATCAATCACCGTGGAAGGATTCTTGCCTGTCTCTCCGCCGTCAATCAAAAGATCGGGCTGGTGTTCCGCATCCCCAAAATACTCCTTCACCATAGACGCACTCCGCGCGGGAGCTTTGCCAGAAGGATTTGCAGAGGTTTGCGCAAGGGGCGTTTCAAAACGCGAGAGAATGTCTAAAAGAAACGGGTTGGCGGGTATCCGCATGCCAATCGTATTTTTACCACCGGTAAGAACTTTCGGGAGTTTTTCTTTGTGCGGAAACACGACTGTCACCTGCCCGGGCCATACTTTTTTCAAAAACTCGGCCTTCACGTCAGAGATATATGCAAACCTGCGCGCCATCGCAATGTCGCGCACAAACACCGGAAGCGCTTTTTCTAAAACACGCCCTTTTATTGAAAAAATCCGACGCACCGCATCCGGATTCGAAGCGTCGGCAACCAATCCATAGACGGTGTCCGTCGGACATGCGACCACCCCGCCTGCGTGAATAGTACTCTCGGCTTCGGTAAGAACCTTTTTGAAATTTGTATCAGTCAGCCGTATTGTTTTCATCCATAATTCTTAATTCATACTTCATAATTCTCGTCAGAGCAAAGATACCAAAACCTTCGCGAGCCGATCCGGGTCATGGCGCAAAAATCCGCGCTGGCGCAAAAAATCCCCAAAAATCGGAAGCGGAGTATCATTGAGACCCTCAACTGATACGGGTTCCGCATACTCTTTTTCGTAGAGCCGCATGCGCTCGGCCGAAGGCCGCTTGGTATTCACAATTGCATGCGTGAGCACTCCTTTTCCGAGATACTCCTCCAATGCATTGATAAAATCGCGCGCGGTAAACCCGTTGGTCTCGCCCCACTTTGTCAAAAGATTTATTACATATACCTTCTTCGCTTTTGATTTTTTGAGTGTCTCGGGCATACCTTCCACCAAGAGGTTCGGCGCGAGGCTCGTGTAGAGATCCCCGGGACAAATTACCACCATATCCGCCAAAAGAATCGCGCTCCGCGCGCGAGGATTCAGGCGCGCGCGGGGACGCAGCGTAACGCGCTTGATTTTAAGGTTCCCGTCGTGCTTTGGAATATCGATATTGGTCTCGCCTACAATCTCTGAACCGTCTTCCAGTTCCGCAACAAGCCGCACATCATCAAGGGTAACGGGCAACACCGTACCCTCCACACCCAAGAGGCGCGCGGCTTCATCCACCGCATCTTCAAAACTTCCGGTGATCTTTTCAAGAGCAGTAAGCATAATATTCCCGAACGCATGGCCTTTGAGTCCGCCGCCGTTCTCAAACCGATAATTAAAGAGGTCCGAGAGAAGGCGTTTGTCGGAACGCGAAAGCGCCACGAGCGCACGGCGAATATCGCCCGGAGGCAGCACGCCGAACTCTTCGCGTAAAATCCCCGTGGAGCCGCCGTCATCTGCCATAGAAATTACCGCGGTGAGATCCGCCGCGTGCTTCCGCAAGCCCGAGAGCACGGTAAAAGAACCCGTGCCCCCGCCGATAACTACGATTTTTGGTTTTTTTTCTGCCATGAGAGTATAATCCGACGCGCATGCGCGAGATTTCGTGTAATCGCATCCCCTCTTTTGCTTCGCTCTTGCGACGCACGCCGCTTCATCTGAATAGTGAAGACCGTCGGGAGATACGTCTTCACCCCATCCACCACTGATTTTTTATCATCTATAAATACGACGTCTCGTTTTGGGAACTGCCGCATGACCCGCCCGAGTGAGCCGTGCTTTTCGGCATTGCGAATTACTATAATCCTTTTAAAAAAACGCGCGAGACCGCTCCTCCGCACCTTCTCTTTCTGAAACGCCGGCCCGGTACTCAAAAGTATCAATGGGACGTTACGTTTTCTCCAAAATGCGAGAAATGCCACCGCATCGCGGTACACAAAGCGGTGTGAGATGCGAATAAAACGGTCTGTTACCCGCTCGGCCGCGGATATGGAAAACGCAACGTATCTTTTTTTTATCTCCTTGAGGTGCGTATGGAAATCGTATGCTCCTCCTTTCTTTTTTTTCACCGCCTCGTATGCCTCGCGATAAAGTCGGGTACTCACCCCCAATTTTCGGAACAGCCGTAATTTTTCCTCCTTGAAACGCTTATCATCAAGGAGTACTCCGTCAAAATCAACAACAATGATCATGATTCATAACTTCATCACATACACATTCGTTTCCTTCTTCTCAAACCCTATTTTCTGGTAGAGTGCGTTTGCCTCAATGCGACTCGGGCGGCTGGAAAGCTCAATGCTCTGGACGCTCCGCTCTTTTGCCGCGGTGACCAACGCATCCATCAGTTTCCGTCCAAGCCCCTTGCCGCGATACGCTCCGTCCACCACCACATCTTCAATCCGTCCGCGTCTGCCGGTGGGGGTATGCATCACCGCAAGCTCGCCCATGCCGATAATTTTCTCGTTTTCCCGCACTGCGAGCACCACCGCATTCGGGTCCCGTACCATTTCTTCAAGAAAAGAAAAATCAATTTGTTTTCCTGATGAAGAAAGCTGCAAAAGCAGCGCATTGATTTCGCCAAGCGCTTTTTCGTCTGCACGTGTAAGCTGCGTAATTTCAATCATACTCCGATATACTCCGTATCTTCCTCTGCCAAACGGTGATACGGCTTTTCATTTTTTACTTCCTCAACCGCATGCGCCGCAAGTCCGGCAGTGCGCGCAAGTATGAAAAGGGGACGGGCGAAATGTGGGTCAAATCCAAGCTCCAAAAGAAGGGCTGCGAGCGCGCCGTCAATATTCAAGGGCAATTTTTTTCCGCCTGACGACAACCCCGCTTCAATGGCCTTGGCTTTTTCCACATACCGGCCCGCATGTCCAAGTGCCTCTGCTCTGTAAAAAAGAACTTTCGTGCGCGGGTCGCCATCTTTATACACTTTGTGGCCATAGCCCGGGATGCGCAATTTTTTCTCGCGCGCATCGGCAACAATGTACTCCGCGGATTTTTCGGATGCAAAAAGTTCTGCTGCCTGCTCAATCGCACCCCCATGAAAGTCGCCGATGGTTAAAATGCCCGATGCGATCGCGGATGAAAATGAATTGCCGGTGGATGCAACCGTGCGCGCGACAAATGTGGACGGCGCCTCAAGCCCGTGCTCTGCCGCGGAGACAAGCATCGCATTGAGAAGCGCTGCTTCTGTCTCGTCCGGCAATGACCCGCGCCACAGGAGAAATACGACATCAACAAAACTTCTTTTCTCAATCAAATCCGCGAGCCGATGCCCGCGAATGATGAATTCGCCATCTCTCTTGCCGCTGATTTTTGTTTTCCATTTCTCCATATATATGATGCCAATCTACTAATAGTATGCGAATAATGCGAATTGCCAATACGTATTCGCAATTGGTAGATTCGCATGAAATTCGTTGATTGGCATTATCTCTTAAGCGCACGGCGCACGAGCTCTGGAATATCATCAATGTCGTAGGCAATACGCACTCCTGCGCGCCGAAATGCGTTTATTTTTGAATGATACCCTCCTTTTCCGCGCGCGACAATCGCGCCCGCGTGTCCCAACACAGATTCCGGAGGCAGAAAGCGAGAGAATTTCCCCGCCACCACCGCAACAACGGGTTTGCGAATTTTCTTTGACCGGATGAGAGAAGCCGCGCGCTCCTCGTAGGTGCCGCCAATCTCGCCGAAGAGCACCACCGCGCGCGTGGCGCTATCCGTTTCAAAAAGTTCCAAAAGATCCGCAAAATCCGACCCGATCACCATGTCTCCGCCAATACCCACCGCAGTACTCTGCCCCAAACCGGCATTGGTGAGGATAGATGCGATCTCTGCAATCATTCCTCCGCTTTTAGAAATGAGTCCTATTGGACCTTTACTGAAGACGTCCGCAGTACCGCCGCTCCCAATACTCCCGATTTTTCCTTTTCCCGGAGAGATGATGCCGACCGACGAGGGGCCGACAATACGCACCTTTCTATAACGCGCATATCGCGTGAGAAAGGCGCTATCCTGCACCGGCACGTGTTCGGTCAATATCACAATCAATGGAATGCCTGCGGTAATTGCCTCAATTGCCGCATCTCGCACAAAAGGCCCGGGTACGGCAATGAGTGTCGCATTGATTCCTTTGTGGCACGCCACTGCCTCACCCACCGTATCATACACCGGCACGCCGTCCACGCTCTGACCGCCTTTGCCCGGAGTGACGCCCGCAAGAACTTTTGTGCCGTACGCGCGCATCTCGCGGCACGCGCGAGAACCCTCGCGGCCGGTGATCCCCTGAAGAATTGCACGTGTTTTTTTATCAATCAGAATACTCATCCCGTTAGAGATTTGGACTATGAATAAAACACATACAACCTCTCCAACTTTTGGGGTTTTTTTTTTCTAATTACGATATTCAACATGCTATCTCTAACGGGACTCATACGCGTTTCGTCCTGTTACCGTACGCGAGCTCAACCATTTTCTTTGCGCTCTCCGACATTGATGTTTCGCGGCCACATAAGTGAAAATCGTACCCTTCTTTTCGCGCCACATCCGTAAGCATCCGGAATGCCTCGTCCTGTCGCGGCCCGTCGCGGCGAATGACAATGGGGTAGGTCGGCTTTGGGCGTACCTCCCGCAACCCCTCAATAAATCCATTCATTGTCTCAAAAATATCCGTGAAATTTGCGGTGCCGCCCACGACCCAGCACCCCTTGAGGTTTGATCGTTCAAGAACTTTTTTTGTTAATTCCTTCACCACGTGCGCCGGGGGATTTCCAGAATACTCGGTGTAATTTGCGGGCCTTCCCCCGAAATGGAGAAGTGTATCAATGTTTACAAGCGACGCCCCTCCGCCGGACGCAAGTATTGCAATATCGCCTTTCATCTCAATGAATCGACGCTCGCCGGGATTCACCTTCGCGTCGTCCAGTATCACTTTCGCGTCGCCCGCGACAAACCTTCCGTCCTTTGTTTTTATCAACGGATTGATTTCCAGAAGCAGGGCATATTCTGCAAGAAAACAGTTCCAGAGCGCTTGGATGATCTCGGTAATTGCCGGCACATCCCCCCGTGGGAATCCTGCCTGGAGGAGGGCGCTTCGCACGCTAAACCCGGGCATACCGATCACCGCATCCACCGAAGAGAGGTGCGCGCGCTTCACACCCGATCCCCCTTTTATAGAAACCGCGAGCATCGGCCCGCGCGTGTCCGTGTCATAGGAAAGAGAAATGTAATATTCTGCCGCAACCGGCAACGCTTCCTCCACAAGCACCCGCTCCACTGGCACGCGCGTCACGGTGCCTCCCAAAAGAGAGGTAAGACGCGCACGGTACTCGCGTTCATTTTTTACAAACACAATGCCCCCGCGTTTCATCCGGTCCCCAAAGAGCATCTGGGCTTTCAGCACCCGAGGAAATGCAAATGGTATTTTTTTTGTGCGAGATGCCGTATCACAAAGTATTCCGGCAGGCACCGGAATACCGTACTGGATAAACAATTTTTTTCCCTCACATTCGTATAACTTCATCCCGTTAGAAATGTAAGGTCTGATGTTCCATATGTAGTATTTTCATAGTCATAATCTACGAGATCAACATGATATACGAAGGCTCCCAAGATTTCTAACGGGATTCATCCCTCTATTCTACCGTTACGCTCTTCGCCAAGTTTCTCGGTTTATCTACGTCATATCCCTTGCCCACGCCAAAGTGGTAGGCAAACATCTGGAGGGGTACTACTGCCAAAAGGGGAGTTAACATCTCAAGGGTTTTGGGAACATACACCACGTCGTCCGCGAGTTCCGCGATTTTTTTATCTCCCTCGGTCGCAATCGCGATCACCGGGCCCTTGCGCGCGCGGATTTCCTCAATATTTGAAAGCATTTTTTCATACACCGAGTCCTGAGGTGCGATGACAACCGAAGGAAGTTTTTCATCAATCATCGCAATGGGCCCGTGTTTCAACTCGCCTGCGCCATACCCCTCCGCGTGCACATACGACACTTCCTTCAATTTCAATGCGCCCTCCGATGCAACCGGCAAATTGTATTTGCGGCCAAGAAAAAAGAAATTATT
Source organism: uncultured Candidatus Saccharibacteria bacterium (assembly GCA_964501445.1). Classification (GTDB taxonomy): domain Bacteria; phylum Patescibacteriota; class Minisyncoccia; order Sungbacterales; family HO2-52-23; genus CAZCSJ01. The sequence goes on along the minus strand of CAZCSJ010000003.1, from coordinate 41,001 downwards.
GCAATGTTTATATTTCTCGGCGAGCGCCTTCACCGAATTATTTTGCGCGACTACGCGACGCATCAAATCAGGAATCCGATTGAGTTCCGTGAGAATTCGCTTGCCGGTCACAACCGACATATCGCGCTGGCGGCCGAGAAGCACGGTCCAAAGCGCTAAAATCGCAACCTGCGACGCAAACGCTTTCGTAGACGCAACACCGATCTCCGGCCCGATGTGCTGATACACCCCCGCGTCGGTGGTGCGCGCAACTGTGGAGCCCACGACATTCACAATTCCGAATGCCGGCACTCCTTTTTCTTTCGCCTCCTGAATTGCGGCAAGAGTATCGGCGGTCTCGCCCGACTGCGAGATCGCAAGAAAGAGATCGCCCTCGCGGAATACGGGCTTGCGATAGCGAAATTCTGATGCGAGGTCCACCTCCACCGGAATCCCGGCATACTCCTCAAGCATGTACTCGCCGACGCGCCCCGCAAGATACGCCGTGCCGCACGCAGAAATCAAAATCCGCTTTGTGGATTTGAGTTGGTCCATCACATCGGTGAGCCCCCCCAGACGCACTCGCCCCTCTGCAGGAATCGTTCGTCCGCGGAGCGTATTTTCAATCGCTTCCGGCTCCTCAAAAATTTCTTTTAACATAAAATGCGAATACCCGCCTTTTTGCGCCTGTTCCACCGACCATTCAATCTGCTGGGACGGCTTGTCGCGAAGATTCCTGCCAAGGTCAAAAATCCGGTAGCCATCCGGGGTGATGACTGCCATCTCGCCGTCGTCAAGATACACGACGTGCCGCGTGTGCCGCAAAACTGCTGATGCGTCGGATGCCACAAAATACTCGCCCTCGCCGATGCCCAAAAGCAGAGGGCTGAAATTCCGCGCGGCAATGAGTTTTTGCGGCTCGCGTTTGTCAATAATCGCAAGGCCGTAGGTTCCGCGGACGCGTTTAAGCGCGAAACGCACTGCGTCTTCAATGCTTAATTCTTGCTTCTTAATTCTTGCTTCTTCAATAAGATGCGCCAGCACCTCGGTATCTGTTTCTGATGTAAAGGTGTGTCCTTTTTTTATGAGTTCTGCTTTGAGTTCCTTATAGTTCTCTACAATGCCGTTATGGACCAGATGAATTGCGCCTTTGCAGTCCGAATGCGGATGGGCGTTCGCTTCCGTCACACCCCCATGAGTGGCCCACCGGGAATGCCCCACTGCAACCACGCCATTCAAATGATTCCCTAACAACTTTTCTTCAAGGTTCACAATACGACCGACTGCCTTCTCGGTTTTCACTGACCCATCGCCTTCAAGTACTGCAATGCCGCTGGAATCATACCCCCGATACTCCATCTGATTCAGCCCATCAAGCACGATGGGAACTGCCTTTTGTTTGCCGATGTAGCCGATAATTCCACACATATTGTCGTTCGCTCATATACCTTCTCGACACGCTCGCCGCCTCCTGCGGGCGGCATCGCTCACTATTCGGCGCGCGTCCCGCTTCGCGGGATCCAAGCCGCGCGCCTCCATAATGGTCTCGAAGACATATGAGGCTCGCTTAGAGTATCTACTTTATATTCCCTGAGCTTGTCGAAGGGCGTTAACCTGGTCTCGCGTGCGATAGGCTCGCTTAAAAGCATTACCTATCGTATATAACTATACCTATTTATATTCCGTCTCGCAAAAGAAAACCTCGTACAAAACTGTACGAGGTTCCTGTTATATGGCATATCGGGAAAAGCCGTTTCATCATTTGACGGAGACCGCGATAGGCCGGTCCTGACCGGACAGGTTGAATCGGTACCCCACACCGTGTATGGACCCAATGAGACGTGGACAATCAGGAAGGTACCGGGAGAGCTTGCGACGCATTCGGCACAAGTGCACCTTCAATGTCTGGGTGTCCGTGTGAGCGAGATTCCAGATTGCCTCGGTTAGTTCGTCGCAGGTCAGTATCTGATCGTGCTGTTGCAGGAAGTAGTTCAGCAACTGAAGCTCTGTAGGGGTCAGTTCAACAAGCTGATCGTCCACCCAGACCTTCTGCTGAAATGCATCGATTCGCAGCAGGTGAGAATTGATTATAACTCGTTTACACATAGTGATCTGCTCGCTCCGGCGGAACACCGCGCAGAAGAAATCATCCGGTGACTTGATGCCGTCAAACCGCCCCTCTATGAGCGCCTGAAGCACGAGTTTCAACTTCTGCGGGTTGAACGGATAGCCCGACTTTTGTCGGAGCTGCCGCTTGATTTTCGTAAGCTGGGCATCCTGCTCCTTATACAGATTCGCCTTGACATGCTGTATCATGACGATTCTCCTTTCCTCGTCTTCTGACAATATTGTGGTGGTCTGTTCCGCCCATTGCGGAACTCTCGACGACCAAAGAACTAACTATTTCTATACCACGCACCCGCAAAAAATACAAAATCACACCACAAAATTGATGAGCTTGTTGGGGACAAAGATTACTTTCTTTGGCTCACCGGAGATATATTGTTTTACTTGCGGCAGTGCGAGCGCGGCTTTCTTTGCTTCTGCCTCGGATGCGCCGACGGCTAATGTCGCCCGTCCGCGGACTTTGCCGTTTATCTGTATCACGAGTTCAAAAGTATCTTCTTTCAATAATTTGAGATTATATTTTGGCCACGGCTCCGTATGAATAGACGCAAACTTCTTTTGCTTTTGCAATTTTTGCCATAATTCTTCCGTGAGGTGGGGAGCAAAAGGGGCGAGAAGTTTCAGAAATATTTTTACATCCTCATACATTACGCTATCCCGATGCTCTTCAAATTCATTCAGTAAAACCATCAACGCCGAAACCGCGGTATTATATTGAAGCCCCTCAATATCTTCCGTGACTTTTTTAATTGTTTTATGAATTAACCTCTTCAAGTTGTCATTCTGAGCCGTAGGCGAAGAATCTCGAGATCCTTCGGGCTTCGCACTCAGGATGACCTGATTCGCAAACTTCCACGCGCGCTCCAAAAACCGCGTAATCCCCTTCATTCCCGAATCGCGAAAATCGCCCCCCTGCTCAAACGGTCCCAAAAACATAAGATACATCCGGAGCGCGTCCGCGCCGTAGGCGCGAATGTAGTCATCGGGATTTACGATATTCCCTTTTGATTTTGACATTTTCGCGCCGTCTTTGATGATAAGACCATGCGCGCGGAAATGCTTGAACGGCTCCTCTCTGCCCGAGGCAGACCCGCCTTGGGCGGGAAAATTCAGAACTCCAATATCATGAAGCGCCATTGCGAGGAAACGCACGTAGAGCAAATGCAAAACTGCATGTTCTGCCCCTCCAATATACATATCAACCGGTAGCCATCGCTTCAGTATGGATTTCTCAATAGGAAGGGTTTTAAGTTTTGCGTTGTAGTTTTTCGCTTTGCGCTTTTCGCTTTTCGTTCCGAGGAGATATCCGAGGTAGTACCACGCAGAATCCAAAAATGTATCCGATACATCGGTCTCTCTCCGCGCCGCAGACCCGCATTTCGGGCATCTGACTTTCCAAAATTTCTCTACGGTAGCGAGCGGGGATTTCTCGGTTCCGGTCGGACGGAAGTTTTTCACATACGGCAATTTCACCGGCAAATCCTTTTCCGGCACCGGCTGCCAGCCGCATTTCTCGCAATAGATCATGGGGATCGGGGGACCCCAATAACGTTGACGCGAAATAAGCCAATCGCGCAGGCGGTACTGCGAAGTTTTCTTGCCACCCACGAATTTCGTAATTTCCCATTTTGCGCTCTCGGAATCCATGCCGGAGAATTTTCCGGAATCTACAAGATGCCCCACGCCTATATACGCATTATCAAGTACTGGACATGTCGGTTCTGGATAGTGCGGGCAGACGACCATCCGAATCGGCAAATTATATTTTTGTGCAAACTCAAAATCCCGCTCGTCGTGCGCGGGTACTGCCATAATTGCGCCCGTTCCCACGCCGCCTAAAACATAATCCGCAACCCATATCGAAATTTCCTCACCATTTGCGGGATTAATCGCTTTTATACCTTTGAGTTCAACGCCTGTTTTCTCTCGTCCTTCCGTTATCCGCTCCTCTTCGGTTTTTGATTCAGCTTTCTTGATATACGCTTCTGCCTCTTTGTGATTTGTGATTTGTGATTTGTGATTTTCCACGAACGGATATTCAGGGCTTAACACAAGGTATGTCGCTCCGAAAATCGTATCGGGTCGGGTCGTGAAAACGGTTATTGGTGCACTTAAATGCTCCAATACAAAAGGTTCTTTGTTGCTAGTAAAATGCACTCTTCCTGCCTTGGTCTCATACAAAGACGCTGATATTCTTTGCGATAAATACTCCAAGTAAGCGCCTCGTTTGTCCTTTTCGAGGGTATCCGAAATGATCGCTCTGAATCCGCTAAGTTTTTTAATTTTTTTGTAATCATAATCCAAAGAGAAGGTTTTCCAGAACGGTCTTTCAGCTCCAGTACGGAATCGTGGCTCTACCGTAGGAGCGACAAGAACGAGCCCCGCAATAGGACGGTTAATCTTCTGTAATGCCTTCATCGCAACCGCGCCACCCAAACTATGACCTATCACAATCGTGTGCTCATCCATGCGACATTTTTTGAGGACATATCCCACCTGTTCCGACTCCTTCGGTAAATCTGTATTCGGTAATTGGGGTGCGTGCACCTCAAATCCTCGCGATTCAAGTTCTCTTTTTAACCAAGGGATAAAATTCTTATCTGCGCGACCGGTATAACCGTGCAATATCAGAAAATTGGTATCCTTATTCAAGGTGAGCGGGAATTCAATTTTCGCTCCCTCCGACTTTCCAATCCAATTTCTCTGCGCGATTTTGATTCTCTCTGACCAGTCAATCTTCTCAAGATTCTTAAGCAGGCGGTCGGCATAATTCGTAATCCTGAGAAACCATTGCTCTAATTCTTTTTTTACCACCTCTGTCTCGCACCGTTCGCAAACACTAACCGTTTTGCCTTGATTCTTGATTCTTGCTTCTTGCTTCTTTTGGATGACTTGCTCATCCGCGAGCACGGTTTTACACGAAGGACACCAATTCACCGCGGCCTTTTTGCGATACGCGAGCCCGCGCTTGAACATCTGGATAAAAATCCATTGGGTCCACTTATAGTATTCAGGGTCGTAGGTTTCGAGCCGTTCATTCCACGCAAAGCCGTTACCAAGCATCTGCAATTGCCGGTAGAAATTCTTCTCTGAAATTTTCGCCTGCTCCGCAGGGTGCTTGCCCACTTTTATCGCATAATTCTCCGAATGAATCCCAAACCCATCAAGCCCAATCGGCTCAAACACATCATATCCCTGCATCCGCTTGAATCTCCCATATATGTCCGCACCCGTAAACGCATACATATTACCCACATGAAGCCCCTCCGCAGACGGATACGGAAACATCATGAGGTTATAGAAAGGTTTCCGCCGGCTTGCGGATCGCGCCAAATCGGGCTCATAGATTTTCTCTTTGAGCCACTTCTTTTGCCACTTTTTCTCAAATTGTTGCGGGAGATAGCGCACAATCAAATATCGAGAAGGTTTTTAACCATCCCATCAATCTCTTTGAGCGTTTTCTTCTCAAGAATGCCTACTTTTTTATGCAAGCGTCTCTTGTCAATCGCTCGCAATTGAAGCACGAGAACTATGGATGCGGTGTGGAATCCATTTACGCGAGACGGGCTCACCTGCAGAGTAAATGGGAATCGGAGCGCTTGCAGGTTAGAGGTGCAAGGAATAACTATCGCGACACTCGCCCGTGCATCGGCGATAACAATAACGGGGCGCGATCCTCCCTGCTCATGCCCGTTTGCAATGGGAATATCAACAAGCCAAACCTCTCCTTTTTTCATAAACCAAACCGTGTACGCTTGGATAAAAGCGAGAATGACTCATCGCTCAATGCATCCCATGCCTCAAACTCTCTTTGCACTTCAGTAATCTTTTTTACACTCTCCAAATACAGCAGAAGTGCGCGATCCACAACATCATGTTCCGTGATGCCCATACGTTGAGATACCTCCCTTAAATCTTTCTTAATTTTCCTTTTGATAGCAATAGTCATATTCAAATGATATCAATCGCTTACTAAGCAGTCAATCCAAAAATTATCTTTGCATTCCCAAACGTTTTTGAGGCAACTTCGTCCATAGAAATCTGCTTCACTTCTGCCATCTTCTTCGCTACCTCCACCACATACGCGGGCTCGTTTCGCTTGCCGCGGTGCGGCACGGGCGTAACATACGGAGCATCGGTTTCTAGCACAATGCGGTCAAGCGGAATATAGCGCACCACTTCATCATAATCGTGCGTGAAGGTAATCACACCGCCGAAGGAAAATGAAAATCCGAGATCCAAGAGCGCGCGGGCGTCTTCTTTTGTGCCGGAGAAGAAGTGGATGACGCCTGGCGAACGGCTGGAATTATGAGTTAAGAAGTATGAATTAAGGACCTCTATCAAATCACTAAAGGCTTCCCTGCAATGAATCATAAGGGGTTTTTCTACTTCACGAGCAAGCTCGATTTGCTGTATAAATGCTCGCTTCTGTTTTTCCTTAATTCGTAATTCATCATTCGTAATTCTGTAGTAATCAAGCCCGCACTCGCCTATCCCCACCACTTTCGGATGGAGTGCTAATTTTTTATAGTACTCATAATCAAATTCCTCGCCGCGGCTTGTGAAGCCTTTTAACCCTTCCGAAGCTTCAGCGAAGGAGGGTTCCCCTAATTCATTATTCATAATTCCTAATTCCTGTTCGTCGTGATACGACTTTTCCGTATGAATCGGGTGGAGACCTACAGTCGCATACACGCCCTCAGGATATTTTTCCGCGATCGCAATCGCGGATGCTGATGTATCGCGCTGGGTGCCGACTTGTATCATCCATACGCCCGCATCCAGCGCGCGCTGAATCACCGCATCCGCGTCGTCTTGGTATGCGGCAAACTGCGTATGGGCGTGGACATCAAAAAAACGCTGTGCCATAATCAAAGCTGATAGTGAGAGAGGTGGTACACATGTCAATGCCGGTCGGGATAAGCTTACTCACTTTTATTGGAGTTCTTATTATTTGTTATCAACAAGTGGGTGTGATGGGAATTACAATATCTTTCGTGATCTATCTTATATTCGTAGTCCTTGCCACCAACCGCCGCTAAACGGGCAGCCGCCCGTTTTTTCTATAGTCGAGGAAAAAGCGGGTCGCCTTTTTTGAACACAATCGTTGAGTCGTCAAAGCGCACCTGCGCGCGGATTTTCTCCGCGGTCTCGGGCAGAAACGGTTCCAAGAGATTGGCAATCACGCCGATGAGATACCCCACATTGACCAGGACGAGCTGCAATTCCTCGCCTTTTAGCTCCCACGGTTTCTTTTCATTGATATATTTATCACCAGACGAAACGAGTTGCCATATATCCGCAAGCGCATCATTCAATCGAAACTCGGTGATATGCGCCTCATACTCTTTAAATACAAGCTCCGCCGCGCCATCTATTTCACTCGCAATATCTTTTTTGAAATCAAAAGAGATCGGGCTTATGCGCTCGCCCAGTGTCGCCACGCGCGACACCAAATTCCCGATGCCATTTGCAAGGTCGCCGTGGTAGCGATCCTCAAATTTTTTCACGCTGAAATCGCCGTCTTCGGTGGTCGGAATCTCGCGAAGCAAAAAGTAGCGCACCGGATCCGTACCGTACTTTTTCACAAGCTCCACCGGATCAACCACATTCCCAATGGTTTTTGACATCTTCTGTCCCTCCACCGTGATAAAGCCGTGGACGAAAATGGAACGCGGTAAAGGAAGACCGGCCGAAAGGAGCATCCCGGGCCAAATTGCGGCATGGAAACGTAGAATATCTTTCCCTATCACATGAATATCCGCGGGCCAATAATCCAGTTTTGAGTTCTGAGTTTTGAGTTTTGAGTCGTCTTGCCCATACCCAAGCGCCGTAAGGTAACTCGTGAGCGCATCGCACCATACATACATCGTGTGCTCGGAATCATTGGGCACGGGAATCCCCCACGGCAGATCTTTGCGCGGACGCGAAAAACTCACATCCTCAAGCCCCGCACGGATAAACGAAAGAATTTCTTTTTTTCGCGTTGCGGGGACAATTTTCAATTCATCACTTGTGATTGCCTTCTCAATATCGGGCCCGTATTTCGAGAGGCGGAAAAAATAGTTCTCCTCTTCAATCACTTCCGGCGCTTTCTGATGGTCGCGGCACACGCCGCCCACCAAATCCTTTTCCGTCACAAATGCTTCATGCCCCACGCAATAGAGCCCCCGGTAATTCTTTTTATAGAGGTCTCCTTTTTCTAAAAGTGCCGCCCATACTTTTTGCGCGCCGGGCCAATGGCGCGCGTGGTCGCTCGTACGAATAAAATCATCCCATGAGAGATCCAATATCTCTTTGAGGCCGCGGAACTTCTGCGAAATGGTATCTGTAAATTCCTCCGGATTTTCACCCGCTTCCTCTGCCGCGCGCGCGATTTTTGCGCCGTGCTCGTCCGTTCCGGTCAAAAAAAAGACATCGTCGCCCTTAAGACGATGATAGCGCGCGAGAACATCGGCTTGAATCTTTTCAAGCGCGTGGCCTATGTGCGGCCGCGCATTCACATAGTCAATCGCGGTTGTGATGTAGAATTTCTTTGCATTCTCCATACCTCATTTAGTACCATGAGGATATGACTCTCGCAACCCATATCGTGATTGCCGCGGCCGTCACCAAGACCTTCGCCTCCGCACATCCGATCCTCGGATTTTTTGCAGCACTCGCGACGCACTACCTCGCCGATGCAATTCCACATTGGGATTACCCCGTGGGGTCAGCGCCGCGCGACCCCACCACCGGAGAGGTGAAAAAAACATTCCAGCGCCAGGCATTTCTCCGAGACGTGCGGAATGCCGGAATTGATTTTGGCGTCGGATCCGCGATCTTTTTTCTCGCGAGCCCCCCGACGGGCACCATGCACACACTCGCAATGCTTGCCATTATCGCAGGTGCGGTGCTCCCCGACGCGTTCCAAGGACTGTATATCGCAAAAAAATGGGGATTCCTTGAAGCGATCCAACGCGTGCACGATATATTCCACACCAAAATCCGACTCGGGCCCTTCCCGCTGATCGGCATCCCCCTCCAACTCCTCATTGCAGGAGCGGCGCTCTTGATACTCATCTAAGGGGCAATTTTTCCAAAAGATCGCGCTTCTTTTTATTCCAATCCAAAAGAAACTCCGCCAAGATGGCGGTCACCGGCACCGCAATGAGGATCCCAAAAATCCCGCCCACTTTTGCGCCCACCACCAACGCGAGCATTACGATAAGAGGGTTTAACCCTATCGTCCGCGACATCACCACCGGAATAATCACGTGGCTCTCAATCTGCTGGGCAACCACATAGAGCGCTGCCGTGGTGAGCCCAAGGAGCGGGGAGGTGAGAAATCCCGCGGCAACCGCGGGTACGGCCGCGAGCACCGGACCTGCGACCGGAATAATCTCAAAGACCGCCGCAATGATCGCAAAAAGGAGCGCGTGCGGAATGCCAAGAAATGTGAGTCCGAAGAAAATAAACACGCCGATAATCGCGCCAAGGAGCATCTGCGAGCGGAACCAAAGGCCGAGTTTGTGTTGGGAGCGGTACCAAAGGTCAATGATATATTCCTCGTGGCGGAGGGGGCTCACGAGACGCAAAAAATTTTCAATTCCCCGCTCTTGGATCGCGAGGTAAAAAGAGAAAATCACAATGAGGAAAAATGTGAAGATGCCCCCGAATATATTTGACGCGAAATCCACTACCCCGCCGGAGAGTTTACGTAAATAATCCACCGAAGAAAAAAGGAAATCTTGAACGTTCTCCGAAGAGAAAAAGAATGACGCGATGCCGTCGCGAACCCTGGTCTCCGAAAAAAGCTCGCGCTGCAAAATAGGGAGCGAGAGGAAGATGTTTTGGACATCCTCAAGGAGGATCGGAAAGATGATGTACACCACGGTCGCCACCGCAATCGCAATCGCGAGATAGATCAAAATGACTCCCAAGATCCGCGGGACTTTGCGCTCCTGCAACCACTGGATTCCCGGCTCCATGGCAGAGGCGATAATCACGGCAAAAAAGAGCGCGGCAATAATTTCGGCAATGAGGTAGAAAAACGCGAGCCCGAGGATAATGCCAAAGAATTGGGCAAGCGTCCAGGTGGAAATGTGAAGATGGTGGATTTCTTTTTGGGGCATAGAGCAGTTGAATCAGTTAATGCGTTTAATGAGTTTCGGTCGCTCCGCAACCTCGCAGGAAAACTCCTTAACTCATTAAACTCATCAACTCTTTAACTCGCCGAGTAGTTTCTCAAACGGTTCCTTTTCCTTCCACGGGCCTATCATCGCGAGATTCAGATTTTCGGGGCGGATGAGTTCTCGCGCCACTGCCCGAAGATCCTCCGCGGTGATTGAATCTACTTTAGCAAAAACTTCGTCAACTGTCAGGGGCTTGCCGGTTACCATCTCCTCGGTGCCGATGAAATTCGCCACGGCATTTGACTGTTCAAGGCCGATCAAGGTCGTCCCGCGAATGTAGTCCTTGATACGCTTCAACTCTACATCCCCCACCGGTTCTTCCGCGATTTTTTTATATTCCTCCAGCGCCGCCTGAATCGTCTTCTCTGTATTCTCATGTGCTACGCCCGCATAGGTGATGAGGTATCCGCGATTGGAATAGGTTTGATACGAAGTCCATACCGTATACGCAAGCCCGAGCTTCTCGCGGATGCGATCCCACATCCGCGCGCTCCATGAGCCGCCGAGAATCGCTGCAAGCACTTCCGCGACATAGCGCTTCGGGTGATGCGCGTCAAATCCCCGGAAACCGAGTGCTAAATGCGTCTGGTCGGTTTCTTTGTATTCAATCTGGAGCGCGGGCGCTCTTTGCGCCTGCGCCACTGCCGGCATAGCGCGCATGGGTAGGTCGTGGCGTATATCGCCGAAAAGTTCTTTTACTTTCTCAATTACCGCCTGCTCCTCAAAATTCCCCGCAACCACAATCGCGGTGTTTGACGCGACGTACTGGTGCATAAAATAATTGTAAAAATCATCGCGAGAGAGTTTTCGTATCACCTCCTCAAAACCGATCACGTCCCGTCCCGCGGGCTGATTGCCGTAGACCAAATTTTCCCACACCCACCAGATATAGAGGGTCGGCGTGTCTTTATCTTTATGGAGTTCTTCCACGATCACCTGCCGCTCGCGGTCAATTTCCGTCGCATCAATCAGAGAATTTTTGTACACATCGGCCAAAAGGTCTAACGACTGGTCAAGAAACGTGCGCGCGGCCTTGATGTGGTACCCGGTGATCTCATGGGAGGTAAACGCATTTGAAACAGACCCCATGCTGTCAAGCTCGTGTTTGATGTGGTCGGGCGTGGGCCGGTTTTTCGTGCCTTTGAAAAACATATGCTCCAAAAAATGCGAGATGCCGGCAATCTCGTTTGATTCGTGATCCGACCCCGTGCCGCAAAGCACAAGTACCGTCACGGTATTCGTCCCTTGCATAGGGGCAGTGATGATGCGAAGCCCGTTTTCTAAAACTGTTTTTTTGAACATAGAAGTCAATATGTAGTACTTGTACGCCGCTCTATCTCTTTAATCTCTACTTTTCGCGTAGAAATCTCCGGAGAATAAAAAATACGGTAGTTGCCTACCCTCCGTCTCCAAAGATTACTCTCGCCCTTGATTTTTACCACATCCCCATTCCAGGGATCGCGGGCGAACTCTCCAAGGATTTCCTGAAGACGTCGGATATCACGCGCGGGAAAACGCAAAAGTGTTCTAACGACGCGTCTTGGTACGTGCACCTCCCACCGCATGATGCAACTCGCTAAGAGTTATGAATTGGCCCGCACGTAATTCTTTTTCACTTTTCTGGATGGCGCGTTTTGTCGCCGCAGAAATTGCTATCTCCGGTACCGCCCGCGATTTCATACGCAAAAGTGTCTCATACTCCCTTTTGGGTATAAGGACAAGTTCTTTTTCTTGCTTGAGCTTCGTGGAGCTGGGGACTGTGACGACCGTATTCATAATTTTATGGTACCACTAAACACGGCCTTATACAATCTTACTATTATAACGTTAGTTTTCCAGAAAAATACGGAGCTAATTCTGAAATATTGATCCGCTCCTGTGTACCGGTATCTCGATCGCGCACGGTGACGGTATCGTTCTCAAGCGTCTCAAAATCTACCGTCACGCACCATGGCGTGCCGATCTCGTCCTGCGCGTAGTAGCGCTTGCCGATGTTGCCGCGGTCGTCCCATGCGAGAGGTTGCAGGTGGTAGCTTGTAGCTTGTAGGTACTTATAAATCTCTCTTGCTTTCTCAACGAGTGCGGGTTTATTGGCGAGAAGCGGGAACACCGCAACTTTTACGGGCGCGAGACGGGGGTGAAGCTTCAACACCACGCGATCGCCATCCTCAAAATACGCATCAAGCAGGAAAAAGAGCGCTGCTCGGTCCACTCCGCCTGAAGTTTCTATCACATAGGGCGTGAGGCGCTCGCCTTCTGCTTCATCAAAATACGTAAGCGGCTCACCGGAAAACTGCGTGTGGCGCGACAAATCCCAATCCCCGCGATTGTGAATCCCCTCACACTCTTTCCATCCAATCGGTGAATGATACTCAATATCCCATGCGGCCTTCGCATAGTGCGCGCGCTCGTCCGGCGAGTGTTCACGAAATCGCATATTTTCTTTTTTCATGCCCAGCCGCTCGTACCACTGCATCCGCGCCTGCTTCCACATATCAAAATATCTTTCCGCTTCCTCCGGCTTCACATAATACTGGAGCTCCATCTGTTCAAACTCGCGCGAACGGAAGGTGAAGTTCCCGGGCGTAATTTCATTGCGAAATGCTTTTCCCACCTGCACGATGCCAAACGGCAATTTCGGATGCGTAGAATCAAGCACATTTTTGAAATTCACATGCACGCCCTGCGTGATCTCTCCGCGCAAATACACTTTTGACTTTTCGCCCTCCACTGCGCCAAGCCCCGCCTCTACTAAAAGATTAAATTGCCGAGGCTCGGTCCACACTGCGATCTCTCCCTTTTTTTTGTGCTCTGCGTCGTGCGCGGCAACCGCATCTTCCTGATCTGCCCGCACGCGCACATGACACAATTTACATTCTATCAGGGGATCGGTAAACGCTTCCGTATGCCCGGATGCCTCCCACACTTTCGGATTCATCAAAATCGCGGCGTCCAGCCCCACGGTGTCCTCGCGCTCATACACCATCGTCTTCCAAAACTCTCGTTTGATATTATTTTTCAACTCCACACCGAGCGGCCCATAATCCCATGTGCCCGCAAGCCCCCCATAAATTTCAGAGCCGGGGAAAATAAATCCGCGGCGTTTGGCAAGCGATACAATTTTCTCCATGAGATGCTCCATAAAAGTAGACCTACACTATCAGAAAGATGCCGCGCGCGCCAGAGGCGGATCACTTCACCACCGACCACTCTTTTGATACGGACAGCGCATCATCACGAAGTTCGGTCGTGAGGGACAAAACTTTCAAATCCACCCGCTCGCCGGTAAATACATCCGTGGCGGTAAATGCAATGTCCCGAAGGAGTTCGATCGGACGGCTGATATCAGCAGAGGCCGGGGTAATCGCCACCTGAAATGCAGCAACTGCGGCGGGGAGGCGCACGCCCGTACCCGCCTTCATCTCTGAAACAACCCAAGACACCTTTCGCGATGCCTCATCGTATTGGATGCCCGCGCCGGAAGGAACGATGACATTCTGCCATGTCACGTTTTCCGGCAGAAAACCGGTAATCATGACATCCTTGATATCATTGGTAAACGTACGCAACTCCCACACGAGCGCATAGGTGGTTTTCGCGCCTACCTTTGGCGGGAGAGGGCCTTTGTTTAAAAGAATGTCAGACCGATAGAGCGTACTTGCGTGAAAACGAACAACGGAGCGCACCTTCATTGTGATGGTATCCTCGGATCCGACCGCGCGTCCTGCAAACTCTTCGGGGATGTTTGCGGCGCTCACCTTTGCGCGGAGACGCACGGTGAGGTTCGTATCGCGATCGGTCTTCACAAGCGGCGTTTCGCGCGTGCGAATGGTGAAGCCAAATTCTCCGCTCTCTCCGGGTGCTAATTCCCGAAATGCCGCGACATTCGCAGGTCCCCACACCACTTCACGCCGCGCCTCGTCATACACGCCGCCGCCTGTCGGTGCGATACTCTCGGGTAAAAGAATATCCCCGCCGGAATCTTCAAGCGCCGCGCGCACCGTAACGTTTCTAAGCGAAGATGCGGTATTGTTTTTATAGGCGAGTGAAACGTGGATGCGCTCTCCGGGCGTGACTGCCCCGTCGCGCCCCTCGTTTACACGCGCCTCCAAAGACAACGGGCTTGCCGCGATTTTAAACTCGCGCGTGACATCGCGGTACGACCGCCATTCTTTTGTCAGGGGACTGGACGCGCCAAGGGCCGCCTGCACTGCTTGAATTTCTCCTTCATTTCCATGAATTGTTCCGCGTACCGTAACCGTCCGTTCTTCTCCTTCGGGCACATCCGAGAGACGCCACAAATTGTCATCCGCGCTCGGAGGGGGATTTGCAGAAACAAACGTGAAGCCGGGAGGATACACTGCCCGAAGCGCGAAATCAGGAAACAGCGACGAGGTTTCGGAGCGATAGCGAAACGTCATTAACACCTCTTGTCCGTTTGAGAGCGTCTCGGGAATATCTATGGAAAGGGCGAGCGGCACGCGCTCAAGCACCACCTTTTCAATTGCTTTTACCGAAAAGAGCGCCTTGAAATTTTCCGGACGGTAGAGAAACACCGCCTGCACTTCAAGCGCATCGCCTTCGCTCCCAAAGAGCCGCACGGGAATTTCCACAGACCGCGCCTCGCCGGGAGAAAAATCGTCAAGGCGCGTCACAAGCCGCGGAGGCGCCTGTTTTTCTTTTCCCTCCTCCACCACCAATGAACCGGGCGGAAGAACCAACGTGAGTTCGGCGTGTGTGAGGCGGGTCCGTGAGACATTGCGAACAGTCACCGGAATTGTCAAAAGTTCGCCCGCCTCAGCACCCCGAATCTCGCCGAGCATCACGTCTGCCTCGCGGCCGCGGATGCCAAGATAGAAAAATACAAAAATCGCTGCTCCCGCGAGAAGCAAGGCAAACGTGCCAAACACAAGGACCGGCATAATGCGGCGCTGGTATCGTGCCATACGGGAATACGAATCATCCGCAGGCGGAGGTCGCGGCGGATTCCACGCGGAGGGAAAATTCTTCTCGGGTGTCGGGAGTGTTACCCGTGCATGCAGGCGCCGCGCGATTTCCTCCTCCCCTTCTTTGGTAGAAAGAGTTTTTTCTAACTCGTCGATCTGCTTGTCTTCCATAACTATATATCTTCTCCAGTATACCACATCACGCGCCCCGCATGCCGCTTTCACACCACTGACCCATACGCTTCTCCCACGCGGCGCGAAACGTTTCGCACGCCGCAACGGGCACGCGCCCCCCATCAAGCGCTCCGTACGCATCAAGGAGCGCATCCCACACCGTTATGTCAGATTCGCGGTCAAAGACATGGCGGTCAAGAAAATCCGCAATGCGGAGCGCCGTACCCATCAAAAGAAGTTCGCGCCGGATAGTGGCCCACGGCACGATGAGTGAGGCGTGCACCAGACGCTCGCCGTGCCGCGTGGACACAAATCCTACGTGCACAAACGAGGGCGGTTCAAGGTGCCCGCGAAGTTTTGCACCCTCTTTTTTTATCCCCTGCGCGGATGCGCGGATTTTCCCGAATTCCTTTGTATAGAGTGTAAAAAAGAGGTCCGCTTCCCCGGCATCGGTACGCTTCAATACGATTGCATCGGTGAAGTAAATCATCACACGCGCCGGATGCCAAGCCAAAGAATTTCTCCGTCAATGGGAATCTCCCGCTCCGCGTCAAAGACTTTCTTTCCTCCTGCGGTCACCTCGCGCGCGCCTGCCTCTTTTAGAATCTCCCGTTTTTCGCGAATCAAAAGCACGGTGAGCGCGGCAGGCCCCACTCCTTGCACCCTGATCTCTGTGCGAGGTGTCAACCCGAGGTCGCGGCGCATCTCCTGGATGTTGCGGATGACCTCGCGCACGATTCCTTCTTCACGGAGCTCCGGCGTGATGGTTGTATCCAACGCAGATTTTTTTGCGCCACACACCACTTCCTTCACATTGAGCCGTTCGCGGAGAATCTGTTCTGCCGCGCGCGCATGCGTTTTGGGGAGTACGGTGGAAAAACGCCGGAGGGGCTGACGCACTTTAATACCCGCCTCTGCGCGAAGCCGCAGACCCTCGGCAACCGCCGCCCGTATCATGTCCATATCCTTCAAAACCTTTAATTCTTGATTCTTGCTTCTTGATTCTTGTTTTGGCCACGCCGCGAGATGCACACTCGCGTCTTTCAGCCCCATTTTTTTGCGAAGACGCTGGTACATGACCTCCGCGAAAAATGGCGCAAAGGGCGCGGTAAGCACACACAATGTGAAGAGCACCTCCCCGGTGGTACGCGTAACTTCTTCTTTTTCAGCGCGCGAGCGGGGGCGCTGGAGGCGGCGGCGCGAAAGCTGCAGATACCACTGAGAAAAATCATTAATAAGAAACTCTTCAATCGCGCGCGCAGCGCCCGTGATGTCATACGCATCAAGTTTCTTGGTTGCATCGGCAACCAGCATATCGAGCCGCGTGAGAATCCAGCGGTCAAGGATATACAAGGTTTTAGGTTGTAGGTTGTAGGTTGTAGATTTCTTCACATAAGTATCAAAGAGGAGAAAACTATTCCAAAGCGTCATCAGAAATCCGCGGAGCTTCCCTGCCACATCTTTTTCGTCAAAATGTTTCGCCTCTCCCGGGGCGTTCACGGTGTAAAAATACCAGCGGAGCGCATCTGCGCCGTATTTCCCCATCATTTCGTTGGGATCCACGACATTGCCTTTGGACTTGGACATTTTCTGACCATTTTTATCCAGCACATGGCCAAGCGAAATCACGTTTTTATAGGGCGCCTTTTTCCCGAGGAGTGTCGCAACGGCAAGGAGCGTATAAAACCACCCGCGGGTTTGATCTACGGCTTCAGAGATGTAATCGGCGGGAAAATAATAGCCATTGTCATTCTGATCCGACAACTGGCGGAGAAGAATCTCAAGATCCTTCGTTCGCTTCGCTCTCTCAGGATGACGATTTTGCCGGAATGGGAAATGTGCCTGGGCAAACGGCATACTTCCTGGATCAAACCAGACATCCGCCACTTCCGGCACGCGGCGCATCGTACCTTTACACTTCTCGCAGGAAAACGTAACGTCATCCACATACGGCTTATGGAGATTCACCGCGCCGGTCTCATCGCGCGGGAGCACGCGATACTCCAACTCCTCCACTCCGGCATTGGGCAGAAAATGTTCTGTGCATTTGCCGCTGTGGCGCAAAATCGTCTCCTCATCCGTGAGCCCCTCCGCGCCCGCGGTAAGCATCCAGAGCGGATAATCATGGCTCACGAGAAGAATCGTCTTTCCTTTATATTTCTTTTCACAATCGCGAACTACGGCAAGCACGCGCGCGCGGAGGTGCGCCATTGGCTCAAGGCCGAGCATTTCTGAACGAAACCGTGCGCCGTGAAAAACAAAACAGTCGCCATACTCTTTCACGGTCTTGCCGTCAAACGCGCGATCCTCAACTTCCCGCAGCCGCGCATCAGTGCGCACGGGAACTTTAAATGTGCGTCCCATGATATCCGCGGTTTCTTTTGCGCGGAGAAAATCAGAAGTGAGAATCACATCAACGCTCTGTTTCTGAAGCGCTTTTACTGCTTTTTCTACCTGCGTTCTCCCGCGAAGTGTCAAATGCCAATGGTTTTTTGCAATGGAAAAATTTAAAATTCCCTTCACATTATTTTCCGACTCGCCGTGACGCATGATGAGGTAGCGGTTGTGGGGATGCGCCGCGCGTGCCGCAAGTTCCTCGCGCGATCCGATAACATCGCGTTCTCCACACTTCCCGCACTCCCAAATGGGAAGCGGAGTTCCCCAGTACCGCTCGCGGGAAAACGCCCAGTCGCGATTCTCGCGCAAAAACTCGCCAAATCTCCCGCGCCCTACATGCGCCGGGATCCAGTTGATGGTGTCATTGTTTTTCAGCAACGCGGATTTTACTTTTGTCGTTTTTACCCACCACGCCTCGCGCGCCATGTAGAGGAGCGGGGTCGCACACCGCCAGCAAAACGGATACTCGTGTTCATACTGCTCTTCCTTATAGAGCAGGTGGCGGCTCCTCAAATCTGCGACAATATCCTTATCCGCCTCCTTGACGAACTTCCCTTCGCCGATGACTCCTCTTTTCATTGTGCCGTCGGGGTTGACGGTTTGGAGAATGGGATACAAGAAGTGGCGTCCATCATCCCGAGGCATATCGTCATCCTGAGGCGAGGCCGAAGGATCCCGAGATCCTTCACGGAGTTTATCCTGAGATTCTTCTCCGCCAGCTGGCGGATCAGAATGACCATCGAAGGATTCAGGATGACCATTGCGTTCAGGGTGACGTGCATAAACAGATTTCATCAAATTCAAATCATCTTCTCCGAACGCAGGGGCAATATGCACAAATCCCGTGCCGTCCTCCACGGACACGAAATCCGCGGGAAATACCCGATAGGGCGGCTCAATTCCAAGAGAATACTCTCTTGGCACGCGGTAGAGCGGCTCGTACTCAATACCTACAAGCGTTTTGCCCGATGCCCGCTCCGCGACCGCGATCTTTGCGTCCCACTCTCCTGCAATCGGCCGGCTGGACCAGAGATACTGGTCTCCCACTTTGAATTTCGTGTATTCAATTCCGGGATTTACCACGACCGCAACATTTGCCGGAAGCGTCCATGGAGTAGTCGTCCACACCAAAAGATATTCATTCTCTTTTCCCTTAATTTTCAATTTCACATATACCGATGCATCTTTCACGCGCTTGTAGCCCTGCCCCACTTCGTGGCTTGAGAGCCCTGTCATACAGCGCGGACACCATGGCACGGATTTAAAATCGCGGACGAGCAATTTCTTCTTCCAAAATTCTTTGATAATCCACCAAAGGGTTTCTATATATGATGTTTCATATGTGATATAGGGATTCTGTAAATCAATCCAAAACCCCATCCGTCGGGTAAATTGCTCCCACTCGTTTTTATACTTCCATACCGATTCTTTTGCTTTCTGATTGAACTTCCCGATGCCGTAGCGCTCAATATCCTGCTTTGTTTTGAACCCGAGCTGTTTCTCCACTTCAATTTCCACCGGAAGCCCGTGCGTGTCCCAACCCGCGCGGCGCGGGACATAAAAACCCCGCATGGTTTTGTAGCGGCAGATGATGTCTTTGAACGACCGCGCGAGCATGTGGTGAAGCCCGGGAAGGCCGTTTGCCGTGGGCGGCCCCTCATAAAATACAAACGTCTTCTGCCCTTTCTTTTGCGCAAGGGTTTTCTCAAAAACTCTCTGTTCTTCCCAGAATTTCAGGATTTTCTCTTCCTCCTGAGGGAGATTAAATTTTGTTTTTTCGTTAGACATATACCGCGATGCTAATATACTAATGCATACTAATCATACGAATATTTGTATCATTGGTATAATTCGTATATTCGCATCGTATAGCGAAGCGCCTCACATTTCCTCCGGCGCCTCAATGCCGAGAAGTCCTAAACCATTTTTGAGCGTTGTTGCCGCGGCCGACACCAATGCCACGCGCACCGCGCGTTTTTTTGCGTCTTCCTCCTGCATCACGGGATGGGAGTGGTAAAACTCATTTGCTACCTGCGCGAGGTGGTATAAATAATTTACAAGGACATTCGGAAAGTACTCTTTCAACGTATCTTCAATTGCTTCGGGAAAACGGAGGATTGAAGCCGCAATGTGGTGCTCAAGCGGATCCAATTCGCTCGCTTGTAGGTTGTCCCTCGACTTCGCTCGGGAGATATTTCCTCTTGTTGATTTCTCTCCGGAGATATTTCCTGAGCTTGTCGAAGGATTTACTTTTCTTAAAATACTCCGGAGACGTGCGTGCGTATACTGAAGATAAGGCCCTGTATTTCCCTCAAACGCGAGCGCGCGGTCCCAATCAAATACTATATCAGATTTTCTGTTGTGTGAGAGGTCAAAGTACTTCAGCGCGCCGAGACCCACCATTTGGGCGACTTCTTCTCTATTCGCAAGTTCCGGATTCTTTTCTTGAATTATTGCGCGTGCGCGCCTCTCCGCTTCATCCAACACCGCATCAAGCGAAATCGCCGTGCCTTTGCGCGTGCTCATGGGGCCTTCAGGAAGCGTCATAAATCCGAATGCGATGTGACGACTTCCCGATACACCGCGCCACCCGAGCAGTTCCGCAACCCGAAACACCTGCCGGAAATGATGGGTTTGGCGCACATCCACCACATAGAGATTCTCAAAAAATTCGTGATGCGACGTGCGATATTTCAACGCCGCAAGATCGCGGAGCAGATACGTCGTTGCGCCATCGGACTTTATCAATACCGCTTCATCAAGCGCATCCTCCGAGAGATCCACGACCACCGATCCGTCCTCATTTTTTTTCGCAACGCCTTTTTGTAATGCCTCATCTATAATCGGCGGCATCGCGTCTTCATACGCGCTCTCGCCGCGATGCTCGTCAAATGGGAGAAGCCCGAGGCGCTCCGCGCTTTCTTCCAATTTTTTCATGGACACATCCACCATCCACTGCCATATCTTTCTCCTTTCTGTATCCCCTTTCTCAAGTTTTGCAAATTCTCCTTTTGCCTTCTCGCGCCACTCGGTATCTGCCTCGGCGCGCTGGGCGCCTCGTTGGTATATTTTTTCCAGTTCATCAAAAGGGTCTTGCTCGTTTATTGCCGGCTCTCCTTCCTCTCTATATTGCAAAAGCAAAATCCCGAACTGCGTGCCCCAATCTCCCACATGGGTGTCGGAAATGGCGTTGTACCCTTCCGCGCGAAGCATACGCTTGAGCGCATCGCCAATTACTGCAGAACGCAAATGCCCCACATGCGGCCGCTTTGCGATATTCAACTGAAAATACTCAACGATAACCTTCTTGCTTTTCCCGACATCCGATTTCCCCCACTTTTCCGGATGTGCCACTACGTCTTGTAGCGCCTGCAGTAATGCTTCATCGCTGACGGTAAAATTAATAAACCCGGGCGCCACAACCTCCACCCGTGTAATATGCCCTGAGCTCGTCGAAGGGCTACCATTATCTCCCGAGCCCGTCGAAGGACTTCCTAATCCCCGTGCAATCGCCTCCGCGATCGCCATCGGCGGCTTTTTCAATACCTTTGCCAGCACCATCGCGACGTTCGTGGCATAATCGCCATGCGCGGAGTTTTCCGGCACCTCCACCGAAAAATCAGGAGATTCAATATTCCTGAATTTTTCTTTTATTGCCCCCTTGATTGCCTCTCGTAATTTTAGGCGAAACATGGAACAATAGTATCATAGAGTAACTGAAAAATCACGCCCTATTTGTTTCCTTATTTTATAGGTATTTCCATGGCCCAATAAACCCAAATAGGATTGAAGGGTCTCGGGTAAATTCGACTGCTCCAGTTTTTTCATCATTCTCCGTTTTGTGGCGGTGCGCAGCACCCGATGATCCGGAAAATGCACCCATCCGAGAAAGTCCACTCCCGAGGCAAAGGTTTTGATAAAAACCTTGTCGGGATGAAGACGGAGGCGCAGATGACTTCCGAGAAACTCCTCAATTCTCGGTATCAACTCTTCCAGCCGCTCTTTATCTTCCGAAAAAATCACAAAGTCATCCGCGTAGCGGATATACTGCCGGGCTTTCAGAGTGTGCTTCGCAAACTGGTCAAATTCATTCATGTAGATATTCACGAGAAGTTGCGAGGTGAGATTACCAAGCGGTAAACCCTTGCCCGGAGCAGTACTCTCGAAACTGCCGATCACCCGATCCAGGAGCAAAAGTATCTTTTTATCCGGAATATACTGCCCGAGGATTTCGAGGAGTACCGCCTGGTCAATACTTGCAAAAAACTTTTTGATGTCACATTTGAGCACCCAGCAGGTTTTCGTATTGTTTTTACTGACCCGATAGCCAAACTCCCTGAAACACGCCATTGCTTTGTGGGTTCCTTTCCTGACCCTACATGAATACGAATCTTCGATAAACGTCCTGTCAAAAAACGGATACAGCGCCCGATAGATGGCGTGATGTAAAAGCCGGTCGCGTACCGTGGCTTTGTGGATACTCCTCGGCTTCGGGTCATGGATTGAAAACCCTTGATACAGCCCGTGGGAGTAGGTATGATTTCGGAGATCACCGTGAAGCGCGAAAATACTATCCATTAACGAAAAGGAAAACTCTTGGACATCGCGCTTGCTCCGTTTCCCGCGGACAAATTCCCTCCATGCCTCCAAGAGATTTTCAACTTTAACAATATCTTCGAACGTATGGCTCAATTGCAATTTCATAATAACGCTTCATCTAAGCCCCCCCCTCGGGAGTTTTGCCTATTATTCAGAAATTTATTTCAGCATACAAGCTATGGCACGTATTCCGTAATCACATCCCAAAGCAATCCCGATTCACGATCGGGGCAAAAATTGAAAATCTTTTTCTCGACACAATAGAACTTCTCTTTATCGCAAGCTACCTGTCCAAAGAACAGAAGCTTCCCATACTACAAAAAGCAAACGGCAAACTAGATATATTAAAATTCTTTCTGCAGGTGGCGTGGGAATTAAAAACTCTCGATACTAAAAAATATACGCAAATCTCGGAAGCGCTGAACGAAATCGGCAAGATGCTCGGCGGGTGGATAAAGGGTATTGAAAACAAAACTCCCGCTCGGTAGAGCGGGAGAAATACAGCAGTTTCGAGAGAAAACCTGGTTACCGTCATTCCACTCATTCGGATTCGTGACGGAGTTGGCATTGACGTTCCAACCGTCATCGTTCCAGTTGACGTTCACCGCCTGGAGCACTCTCGTACCGAAAGCCATCTATGCCACTGCCCCTTGAATACTCGTGGGGCTGTATCGTATGTGGGGCATCAAAGCCCACCAGCAGCCGGTACCAATTCCTGTGTTTTTTTGAAATACGTATCACACTCTTACAGAAGACGTATCCGCTGTAACTCCGGCGAAAAGTATTCCAGACCCATGTCGGAGAAGCCGTAGCCGCTCCGTATCTTACGGATCCATATACATCTTATCAATCTTTTTAAAATTTGTCATAAATACAAATGTCCCCGGGCGTGAGCCAAGGGACAAAGAATAAAAGGGTCAAAGGGATCAGACTCAAAGAATCCAAAACCCAGAGATCCTAGGAATTGCGAGAGAAAACCTGGTACCCGTCACCCCACCCACCCGGATTCGTGACGGAGCTGGCACTGACGTTCCAACCGTCATCGTCCCAGCCGACGCGCACCGCCTGGAGCGTTCCGCCAACATCCTTCACGTAGAAGATGTTGGCGTAGCCGTTCTTTAGCAACACGCCATCTTCGCCGTTCGGCTGGAGGCCCATGAGCGCGTGAACCGCGCCCAGAGTGGTCTCCTCATGATCAGCACCGATCTCGGCGCGGATCGGACCATCAACCGAAGACTTCAAGAGTTTTGCGTAACGGAGCGTATGCTCCGCCACGGGCTCCTCGATCTTGTCGCCGAACCACGCCTTGAAATTATCCCCCACATAGGAGATCTTTACTTTGGCCTTTTCCCCGGTGTTCTGCGCGAAGTTATCCTTCGCGACAAACTTCGGGAGAGCCTGGATGGCGACGGTGCCGACAAACTCGAGGATCGACTCGGCGACTTTGCCATTATCGAACCGCCCCTCGACGATTCCTTGAAGCGCGATCTTCAGTTTTTCGGGGTCGAACGGATACCCCGAGGATTGACGGAGTTGTCGCTTGATTTCCTGAAGTTGTCCATCCAACTCCACATACAGATTCGCCTCGACACGCTGTGCCATGACGATTCTCCTTTCCGTCCCGCCTCAACGGGACTTTTTTTGCGCCCATTCCGCCCGTTGCAGAATCTTTGACGCCAAGAACTGGATTTTCTTATACCACGTCCCCAAAGAAAAAGCAAATTCATGGAGTGAGGATGCCGCTTGACCGCGTATACTCCATTCGCTATACTCAAATCAATCAACATTAATTAACACTACACACCATGATCAAAACCCTCCCCATCACGAAAGCGCGAATCAATCTTGGCGCGGTCGTGAAAAAAATACATCTCAACAAAGAGTACGTGATTCTGGAAAAAGACGGCATCCCCATTGTCGGTATTATGGATATTGATGAATTTGAGGACTACTTGGAAATTCAAGACCCGAAGATACAAATGGAGATTCGACAAAGCTATCAAGAACATCTTGCAGGTAAAAGCCGACCTATTGAGGAATTTTTCAAAGAGCTCGATACGAGGAAAACAAAGGTACCCCTGCGGCTTCCATCAAAAAATAATGTCTGATTTCACTATTACTACCACTCCACGATTCGAGCGGCTGGCTATCAAACTCATAAAACATCACCCGGAATTCCGATCAACCCTCAATCAGGCGCGCGCTATCCTTGCAACTGATCCGCATAACCGCATCCACAATTACCACATCAAGAAACTGGAGGGAGTACCACACGGTGATGGTCAATGGCGACTCGCATTGGGTCGCTTTCGTTTTCGCTATGATGTCGCAAATCACATAGTACTCCTCTCGCGTTGCGGTCTACGCCGCGAAGACACCTATCGCTAACTGTTTTGCGTGTCCGACTTCGCCTCCAACAAACGCGCCTACTTTGACTACGAAATCCTTGAAACATACGAGGCGGGGATTTCACTTTTGGGTTTTGAGGTGAAAGCGGTAAAAAACGGACGCATCACCCTCGTCGGAAGTTATGTGGTAATACGTAGAAATGAGGCATGGTTGCTTAACGCCGCCATCTCGCCGTATCAGGCAAAAAACACGCCCGCGGGCTATGACCCTACGCGCTCGCGCCGGCTCCTTTTGAAGAGAGCAGAACTCAAAGAGCTCATCGGAAAATCCGCGACAAAAGGTTTGACAATCATCCCGCTCAAAGTGTATAGTAAGCGGGGTTTCGTGAAGATTTTGATCGGCCTCGCGCGCCACAAAAAGAAAACGGATAAGCGCGAGGTCATTAAAAAACGCGAAGCAAAACGCGAAATCGCGCGCACATTGAAACGGGGGTGACAGGCCTCGACGGATTACAGAATCCACACCATCAAGCGGGAGGGGCGCGACACCTTCCTTATCAACACCGCGCATCACATACGTGCAAACGTATTCTCTATGCCGACTGCGCGACCTGCATTTGCAGTAGCGTAAATCGGTTCTGTCCGACGTCACGTCGGACCATCGGCTTCCTCACGCTCGTATGGGAAATAACCGGTGTCATACATCGAGCTTGGCGATTCTGACTGTTTGATACGGATCGCGACGCCTATCAAACATCCTTTCCCGTCCGCCAGCTGGCGGATTCGGGATACGCTTGTAGAAATGGCATGGAGGAAGCGATTCGGACGGGAGTTCAAATCTCCCCACCTCCACCCCGTTACCATTCCTAATTTTCAATCCTATCCAAAAACGATACCGCATCAATCAGTATATCCGCCTCTCACCCGTACGCGTGATCGACGAAACGGGAAAGAATCTCGGCGTTCTTGAAACCGCTGAAGCGCTCCGTATCGCGCGAGAACGCGGACTTGACCTCATTGAAATCTCCGCAACGGCGCGTCCCCCGGTCTGCAAAATAATGGGCTTTGGAAAGTTCAAATACGACCGCGAAAAAGGCGAGCGCGAACACGGGAAGAAACAAAAAGAGGTCGGGATCAAAGGGGTGCGCATCGGATTTACCACCGGCGCGCACGACCTTAAACGCACCGCAGAGAAAGTACAAGGATTTCTTGAAAAGGGCGATAAGGTGCGCGTGGAGATGCGGCTCCGCGGACGCGAAAAAGCGCATGGCGACCTCGCGTTAAAAAAATTCAAGGCGTTTCTTGATATAATCCAGACGGAATTCGCGCTTGAAGCGCCGCCAAAAAAGTTCCCGCGGGGATTTCAGACGGTACTTGTAAAAAAGAAATAAACATGATGCGAATATACAAATCAGATGCGAATCTACCAATCGCGAATACTAACCTATCGTAATTAGCAATTCGCATTATTCGCATACGATTCGTAGATTAGCATTATCATCATGAGAAAAGCTGTACTTAAACGAATTAAGATAACCAAAACCGGAAAACTCCTCCGGCGGGGTTCGGGTCAGAATCATTTCAATGCAAAAGAATCCCGCCGCGCCCAGATGCGAAAGAAAAGTACGAGAGGGCTCTACCCCGCAACGGATAAAAGAATACGGGCGTATATTAATCAGTAGACGAACCACTCGTTGGTGCGCATCAATTATCAATAATTAATAATCAATAATCAGGTATGACACGCGTCAAACGAGGAGTCATCGCGCTCAAGCGCAGACGAAAAGTACTCAAAGCAACAAAGGGATTTCGCTGGGGCAGAAAATCCAAAGAACGGCTCGCGCGCGAGGCGCTTTTGCACGCGTGGTCGCACGCATTCAAGGGCCGGAAGCAAAAAAAGCGCGACTACCGCCGATTGTGGCAGTCAAAGATAAGCGCGGGCGCAAAAATAGAATCCATGAGTTACAGCCGTCTCATCGCCGCGCTCAAGAAAAAAAACATCGCCCTTGACCGAAAAATACTCGCCATCCTCGCAGAACACCATCCGGCTATATTCAAAAAAATACTGGCGCAGGTGAAGTAAACAAAAGTCCCCATATGGGGACTTTTGTTGTTGCAGAAGGTACTCCTTCAACTTCGTTCAGGAGATATATTGCCTGAGCATGTCGAAGGCATACATTTTCACCCTTCTAGAAAAGAAACTCCGGGAGGATCACGAGGAGCGCGCCTGCCACAATCAATACGATCTGACCGAGTGAGTGCCACACATGTGTTTTTTCGTGCAATTCGGGTATGAGATCGGTGGATGCAAGGTAGAGAAAGTTTCCTGCGATGAAGGCAAGGGCAAAGGGCAAAGCGGGGCTGAGGCCCGCACCCAAAAAATACGTGAGGAGCGCGCCAAAAATGGTTGAGAGCGACACAAGGAAATTGTAGAAGAGCGCGCGGAGCGGGGAGAATCCCGCATGCATGAGAACTCCGAAATCGCCTATCTCTTGGGGAATCTCGTGAAGAACCACCGCAAGAGTGGTGATGACGCCGAGCTTCGGATCGGCGAGAAACGCGAGTGCGAGAATCACGCCGTCAATAAAATTATGCAAAAAATCTCCCCAGAGAATGAGGTAGGCATACGGGCGCACCTCATCTTCATGTCCATGGTGGTGATACCAGGAGAAAAATTTCTCTACGATAAAAAAGAAAATGATCCCTCCAAGCACCCACGGGAACACGGAGGCGCCGCCTGCCATCTCAATCGCCTCGGGAATCAACTCTAAAAGCGAGACGCCCAAAAGCGCGCCCACCGCAAAACTCACGACAAAATGGGTGAAGCGCTTGATCCGTTCCACCCCGAAAATCGCGAGCGCACCGCCTGTGAAAGACACAATGCTTTCCACAAACGATGCGAGGAGAATACTTACCAAAGGAGTCATAAAACGAGAATCAAGAATTATGAATTATGAATAATGGACGGACCCTACCCTCTTCTATCACAACTCCTTCCCGCTGTAAAAGCTTCTTTTTCTCTCGTAGCCCGCGATTGAAGCCCGCAATCGCACCGTCAGAGCGAACCACGCGATGGCACGGAACAGACGCGAACGGATTTTTGTTGAGTGCCGTCCCAACGGCACGCGCGGCGCGCGGTCGGCCAATGGCACATGCAATCGTCTGATAGGTCGCAACGCGCCCCCGCGGAATCCGCTTCACCGCATTATACACCCTTTTCTGAAATGGCGTAATCATAAAAAATGAAGCAGCGCGCAACACAATCAAAAACAGAAGAGAAAGGCCGCCATGCAGAAATTTCTACCTATCGTATAAAAATTCTGCATTCTTCTGAATATCACCTATAACCTGCGTGTGTCGTTCAAAAATTTTTCCGCCGCTTCCAATGCCTTTTTCATCTGCGGAAGCATGAGGCGCTTTTTTGCGTCTGCAAATAAAAGCCACTCACACGCATCATGCTCCCAGGAAAGCGTCACTTTTTCCGTAGGCGACTGGGCAAGAAACAGCGCCACGAATTTTAGTATGGGTTTGCCGTCGCGCCACACGAAATACTGCACGGTTTCCCTGAAATCCGGCAGTACCTCGCGTATATGAATTCCTGCTTCTTCTTTTGCCTCGCGCCGCGCAGCATCAATCGCGGTTTCCTTTGGGTCTAACTCGCCTTTCGGAAAGTCCCAAAATTCTTTTGCAAATTGCTTCTTCCCTATCTGCGGGGATGAACGCGCAGCACGAAGCACGAGGTATGTTCTCCCCTCTTTCGTGTTTCGGAATAAAATAATACCGGCGGAACGGAGTGCGGGCATGTTCGCTATTGCTCAAAATCAAAAAGTAAAAAGCAAAATGCAAAATTAAGGTATCCCGAGAAATCGTGATTATTTTTAAATTTTACTATGTGATTTTGATTTTTGATATTTGATTTTTTATTCATTAATACATCTTCACTCCCTTTAAAAGCCGTACCATTTTTTGTAATGGCCACGCATTAATGATATCTCTCTTCTCTGCCCAGCCGCGGCGCGCCTGCGCAATGCCGTGTTCCAAAACCGCAAAATGTTTTACCGAATGGGCATCGGAATCAATACTCATCTTCACACCCGCTTCCACACATTTGCGAATATAATCGTCCTTGATGTCCGCGCGGTCCGGAAATGCGTTGATCTCAAGCACGGTGCCGGTGCGCTTTGCCGTTTTTATAATTTCATCAATATCCAGCTCAATCGCAGGGCGCTTACCAATGATGCGGCCCGTGAGATGAAAAATGATATCCACATTTGGATTTTCCATCGCGCGGATGATGCGGCGCGTCTGCTCTGCGCGTGACAAATTGAAGTGGCTATGCACTGCCGCGCCCACCACATCCAGTTTTTTTAACACCTCGTCTTTAATGTCGAGTGAGCCGTCTTTCCCGATATTCACTTCAGCACCTTTTAAAATACGGAACCCCCTCGACTTCGCTCGAGGAATATTGTTCGAGCGTGTCGAGAACTTTTCCTTATTTAATTTATCAATCGCCGCCATTTGCTTCAACAGTTTCTTTTCATCCGCTCCTCCGGTCATAGCAAGCGAGCGCGTATGGTCGGTTATCGCGATATACTCAAGACCCGCCGCGCGCGCGCCAAGCGCCATTTCTTCAATTGAATTCTCGCCATCGGTCCAATCGGTCTGGATTTGTAAGTCGCCCTTGAGGTCGCCGTACCCGATCAATTTCGGTAATCCGTCGCGTTTACCCTGAGCTTGTCGAAGGGCCGCCTCTATCTCCCCCGTATCCTCCCGCATCTCCGGTTCAATATAACGAAGTCCGAGGGTCTTATAAATTTCTTCCTCGGTTTTGCCGGCAATTTGCTTCCCTTTATTTTTAAATTTTAATCTGTCATTTTGATTTTTGATTTTTGATTTTTGATTTTGAAACAATCCGTACTCGTTAAGTTTATATCCCTTTTTGATCGCGATCTCGCGAAGCGCCACATTGTGGTCTTTGGAACCGGTAAAATAATTCAGCGCAGCGCCAAATGATTCGCGCGGCACCACACGGAGGTCTACATCAAGCCCGTTTTTCAGGCGCACATTCGTTTTGGTAGGACCCTTTGCATAGACATGCGCGACAGATGGCAACCCGACAAACCGCTCCATCACACCCTCCGGTTTTTTGGAAACCGCAAGGATATCAATGTCGCCAATCGTTTCTTTATACCTGCGCACGGAACCCGCCACCACCGCGCGTTCCACCTCGGGAAATGACTGGATCATCTTCTCAAACGCGCGGATTTCGGGAAGAAGAGTGCCGAGCACGCGTCTGCCGCCAGTACTTTTCAAAAACTCAATGCCTTTCAGTATCTTTTGCTCGGATTTTTCACCGAATCGCGCGAGGCGCCGAATTTTTCCTGCTCGCGCCACGCGCTCCAAATCCTTCAAACCCCGCACCCGCAATTTCTGCCAAAGCACCTTCACCATCTTCGGCCCCACGCCTTCCACCGATGTCAATTCCGAGAGATTCACCGGAATTTTCTTTTTCAGACGCTCGTATTCGCGGAAATGGCCTTTGGTAAAAAGCTCCTCCATGTGGTCGGCAATGCCCCGCCCCACGCCCGGAATCTCCATAAGCGCCTTGAGGCCGCCTTTTTTATAGATCTCCGCGGCTTCCGTATCTAGCGCCTCCACCCCGAGTGCGGCTTTCTCGTATGCCCGGGGTTTAAATTGAACACCCTCCATCTCGTAGAGGAGGGCAGTATCTAAGAGCATCCGCGCGATTTCTTGGTTTGAAAAATGATGCATTGTATTCTGTACCGATCTTAGATCGGTACAGGGATTTACACCCGCTTTTGCTCGTAAAAATTCGCGAGATCACGCGGGGTGCGGGGCTTTATGTAGGGGCCGAGGAAGAGGAGCACAAAAAACCCGATGAGCATGAGAGTTCCGTTGATGAGAAAAATCGGACGGATGCCGATGGCCGCCGCCAAAAGTCCCGAGAGGGCACCTCCCAAGGCAGAACCCGCGCCGAGCGAAAAACTTGAGCGCATTGCCCATTCGGACGCCTCGCGGTCTTTATCAATATGCCGCGTGAAAATCGCGTAAAACGGTGGCACGACAAAAGAATTGCCGAGTGCTAAGAAAAATTGGAGGAGGTAGATCTGCCATACTTCACGGACAAAGTAGTAACTGTAGATCGTCACAATCACGATCAAAAGCCCCGCAAGCATTGAATAGTAATCATCCACCTCTCCGTGGTTTTTATCCAAATACCGCGCGACAAAGAGTTGCACAATAGATTTGGTAATCCAGTAAATCGCGATCGCAAAGCCAACGGTTGTCACCGCAGCCCCCACATCCTGCACCACGAAGAGCGCAAAAAGGGGGCCTATAAGCGCATCGGCGGTGGTTAAAATAAACTCCGCGAGGATGATAATAAGGATCACTTGATTGACCGCCGGCATTCGGAGTTTTTCGAAAAGCCAGTTCATCCCGTTAGAGATTTCTACTATGACATAGTGCTTGCATAACAACACACACAATGGGTGGAATTATAACACATGTTGATCCCATAGCCGCATCTCTAACGGGATTCATCCCGTTAGAAGTGTGGGGGTGTATCTCTACACGTTATTACTTCCATAGTCATAATCTATGAGATAAGAATGATTAAGTATATTCCCAAGACTTCTAACGGGATTCGTACATTTAGATTACTCGTCCTCTTTCCATGCGATTCCCTCCGGAGGAGCGGGCTCAAACACGCTCGGCCCCAACCAGATGTGAGAGGAGGCGATATACTCGTCGTGCGACGAGGCGCGGGATTCGGCCTCCCCACCCCACGAATCAAGAAAATTGAAAAAATCTCTGAAGATGCCCATATATTACTTTTTATAAATCTTATCAAGTATCGCTTGAAGTTTTTCATTCGCTCTTTTACGGATTCCTTCAGATTGGGATTGCATTTGATCTATGTTCTTCTTCAAATCACTACGTACCCGCTCTACCTGATCTTGATTTACTTTGAAATGCCTCTGATAATCCTGTAACACTCGCTCCTGACTCTGTGGTGTGTTACGTAGATCATCGATCGTTGGTGGTCGTCCACCCGACGGTATATTATCTGTAACTGACTCCATGCTTGGTGGGGCAGGTGACGGAGGTACATTCTGGACAGGCGGCACTCCGGCAGGAGGCGGCGTTGCGGGAGCGGATGGCTGCGGCGCGGGTTGTTGCCCCGGAGGAGGCGGAACATCTTGTGAACCAGGCAGGGCATCGTCAATACGAGTGATAGGCTGCCATTTCCCGTTTATCTTTACATAATCATCCGGGTGCGCGATCCACGGATAATATTTCTCAACGAGTTCTGGGGTAATACGGTGGCCCTCATTTCCGCTGTTCCATTGCTGTATAAACTGGTCCAGCATCTCTTGTTGATTTTTGGGTGGCAGATGGGGCGCTACCCTTTCTACTGCCTTCACCGCATTATGAAATGCGTCCACGGCGCCTTGGTGGGTTCCGTATTTTGCATTTCTAAGGATATTTGTGAACTCCCCGTCAAGCGCCCCCTTTTGCGACTCAATCTGTATGCCCCCCGGGGCGGCCTGCTCCAATGTGTCAACGGGCGAAACACCTGCGCCTCCTGACGGATACCTCGCACCCGGAACCGCTCTTTTTGCCGCCCGCCCTACCTCCCGTGCCACGTGCTCCGCTGCCGCAGGTCCCGCAGTACCCGTTCCCACGGCTTCCTTCACCACTTTCTTCGCGTGTGCGATCGTTTTCTCCAAAAGTCCTTCCTGCCCCAATTCCCAATGATGCCGCCGCCAGATCGCTTCAAAAAATATCTTGGCGGGTCCTACGCGCTTTGGGTCTTTAGATTGCAATTCAACAATCCATTTCCCAAGCACCTCTTTTATGTTATCCGTCATCAGCCCCATCCGCTTCTGCTGAAAATAGGACTCAAAGAGTTTCTGCATCTCCTTCGGGTCTTTTGCATCTTGCAGAAGTGTAATAAATTTGTCCGGTGTGTTATTTTTGAATGCGTCAAAAAACGCGTTGAGTTGCGGATTGTTTTTCAAAAACTCCGTACCGCCCTCATGATACCCTAAGAAATGCCCCGAATCGGTACTGAGAGAAATATGCGGCGCGCCGTTTGCGTCGGTAAATACTATCACCTTGTCGTCCGCATTTCCGAGCCCTGCGAGGTCAGAATCCGACACTCCGGTAAATCCGTGGTCAGAGAGATAACTCCGCATAAGTCCCCGCGCTTTTACTTGGTCTCCTCCTACCTGTTCGGTAATCGCTTTAAGGAAATTATGATTATCTTTCGTGAGTGGTATTTCTTTTATATTAAATTGCTGTTGTGCCTGCTCGTACAATTCCCGCGCGGCTTTCGCAAGCGCGGTCTCGCCCTCCGGCCCGTGGCGCCACGACATTATTTTGCGGAGATGGTCCAGACGCTCTTGGGAAAATTTTCCGTCCGCCATTTCCTGACGAATGTCTAAAAGTTTTCCCGAATAGTCTTTCACATACTGTTCGTAGGCCTCCGCGGTCTGCCCGACTGCGTTCGTGATTTTTTCCAAACGTAATTCATTTTCAGGAGTTCCGATGCCATCTTTTTCAAGTAATTCACTTGCGTATCTATTTCCCGCTTGAACATCGGGTGCCTCTCCGGCCGATGTAATCGCGCCAGGACTCAATTGCGCGGATGCCCCCGCTTTAGGCGCAACTTGCGTACTTCCTGCTGCGGGTCCCGCATCACTCGGAACGGCGTGGGATGCACGCTTCAGAGCATTTTCCAACCGAGAAGCCTGAAGGGGTTTATCTTGATACATTCCTATTTTTTCCTGGTATGCGGCAATCAGCTCCTTGTTCTCTGCAATTTCCGTAAATGCATGCCACGGCATTTTCCATCCAAATAGGCGCCCGGCTCCCGCCTCCACTAATGAACCTGCTTTTTGTATCGCATGCACAATACCTGCTCCTACAACACCTCCGACAGCAGTACCCCCAATCATTGACGCAACATTCTTCAACTTTTGTTTTTTTACGATTGCTGCGGATTTTTTATCAATAGCCCGTTCCCATTCCTCTAATGCCTTAAGCTGATCTTCAACTGCTTTTCTGCCGTAGAGTTTTTCCGCACGCTGTCGAAGCGCAGAGACATAGGGATTTCCCTGAATAATTTCTCCTTCAAATTTTACATCTCCATCGTGAACTGGCACGGGCACGCCCGCCATCTTCATTGAAAAATACGTGCGTAAAATTTCATTTTCAAGCGCATCAAGGTCCTCCATTTTTTCTATTTTTTCGAGTTCCTCCGGGGACAGCGCATCTTTTTTCCAAAGGTCATTTTTTCCAAAGAGCCTTTCCCGCATCAATTTCTCGGATTGCACCGCAGCTCCCGTACCCGTAAATACACGCCCGAGCGTAAGAGCCCCAAGCGCAGTCATTCCTCCGCCTGTGGCAAGCGCAACACCGCCGCCGCCAATCAATGCCGATGCGGTCAGGGTACGCAAATTCAATGCTGCCGCCACTTTGCGCCATCCGAGGGCCATTCCTCCGACAAGCTTTTTCTCCTGTGCCGCCCAGTCATCTATTCTTTTTTTTACTTCTTCAGCGGGAAGTTTTTCTCCGGTTCCGTCTTTCGTATCCATCCACAGCCGCGCAACGCCCCAGCCTGCCATTTTATCAAAAAATCGCGCGAGGCCCTTGCTCCGCTCGCTATTCCAAAAAGATTCCTCGAATCGGGATCCGCTTTCCTTTGATTCAAGTTTCAGATACTTCCGATAATGATCCTTGAGGATTTTCCCTTTCTCTTCTCCGGCATTCGGAGCCGTAGCGTCAACCTCAGCAAGCGCCTTCCGAGTGCGCTCGCGCATGTTATTTTTAATTTTTTCCGTGTCCGTTCTTTCCTTTTGTTTCGGCAGCTCATCGGACACAGGGATAGCTGCTTCTTTGGTAGCCTCTTCCGTTGGTTTTGTCTCAACTATCTCCGGCTCCTCTTGTTTCTTTGGCTCCGGCGCAGCTTCCTCAAAAGGTTGTGGCATATCTTAGGTTACGCATTTAAAAATGCTTCCTGCTCCTGCATCATCTCGCGCTTTACCGCCACTACTTCTTCTTGAAATAGCGTATCAATATTGGGAATCTTGCTCTTTAAAAACTCACCCACTTCGTCACTTTCATTGCCCTTTTCTCCAAGGAGCGAGTCGAGTTTTTTCCGGTCTTTCTCGCTAAGCGTCTCGAGGATGCGCGCGATCAAACGCTTTTCCACGAGTGCGGCCATCTCGCTTATAAGCGCTACTTTATTGTCATCCGATGCCGCCTGCAGCCCTAGAGAAGTAATAATATTTGTTTTAAGAAGTTCTTGGTCGGTCATAAAAAGAGTTAGTAATAATACCTTTTAGTATACCACATATGCCGCACAAACTCATCCGCAATTCTCCCCGCGCGTAAAGAGAGGCCGTGTCTCACACCATACGCTATACCCCCCCCTGACCCGCAACGGTACTGTAACTTAAACCGCCGTATGCTTTTTGCGCCATGAGCTTTTGGAGCCCTATAAATTTAAAACTATCGGAGTCCCCCTCTATTTTGTCTATCGGTTTGCCATTGAAAACGACCTGTACGGTTTTTTCATCTACGGACCGCAGTACTTTGAGGTCGTTGATGTTTTCTGTAAACGGCGAAATGGATTGGGGGGGTCGCCCGGGTATCCCGGACGGAGGAGGAAGACGCAATGAGATATTAAATGCCGCATACATTATATCGGGTTGGGTTTTGGGGAAATGCGGGAGGAACGAAAACAGATGCACGAGCTCGTGTTGCACAACAGCAGAGAGAGATTTGCTATTCACGCGATACGCCAATTTTGGCGGTAACGAGAGCTTGAACTCTACGGGATTAAGACCCACATTCATCTTCGGCAACTTGCCGGCGTCTACACGGATGTAGTTTCCTAAAGAACCGTTATACCTCTTTTGATGGCGGAGATATACACCCCCCGCGCTCCTTTTTGTAACACCCTCAAAGGTGAACTCCCGTATGAGGAAAGGGCGGCAAATCATATTTGCCTTTTCTTTGCGGGATTCCATTGTGGTTTCTACGGATGTGAGCATGGTAAAACGGCGCAGGCCCTCTTGTATCGCCGCGGCCGCCTGCTCTTTGGATAAGACAAAACGGTCCTTTCCCGCCTCCTTCTTAAGAGACCAGACGGCGTCATCGTAGGCAAAATACACATGGAGACCCCCAAGGAGAAGGTTGGGGTTAAATACCATCATACTCTCGCCTGTCTTTTTGTCCTGCACAAACGCATGATGGATAATTTTTTTTACTTGAGCGACATCGGAGGGTGAGAGCGAGACCGTACGCAAATCTTCTTTTGAAAAGCCGTCTATCATCCGGATAACCTTCTTATAATTCTCTGACGCTTCCACTTCCATACGCGGCGGATAAACTCTTACATCCTCCCGATACATGAAGGCTTCCGGCGAGTCAACAATAGGTTCCTGTTCTACCGTAACCGTAACGGACGACGAAGGCTTTTCAATATCAGCGCCGCACTCGGTAAATGCCAACATGCCGACGAGTATCGTTCTTTTAATACCTTCCAGTGCTTTTTCCTTTACGGTTTTCCTGGGAGTGGTTTTATTCTCTTCCGGAATTTCTTCCGGTTGAGGAAAGTGTTCGCGCATATCCTTATGAGTTATCTATTATCAAAATAAACTCACTTGTTTTGTAATCTCGCGCCGCTCGTCATCTTCAAAAATTTTTACTTTGCCGTATTCGCCGTCAAATCCGGGTTCTATGTGGAGTCGACCTTCGCGCACGCGCATAATTCCCTCCACCACCTCTGGCACGGTCGCGCGCTCCAAATCGGATTTTGAGGCATCCACGAGCGTCGCGAACTCGCTTCCGAGCTTTTCAACAATGCGCATATACTCCTCTTTTACTTTTTTTGATGCGGTGCCGACGCCAAAACTCTCCGCGATGATTTCATTAAGCGGCACCAAACTCTTAAACGGAATCGCATGTGGCGACTTCGCGCCCACGGGACGGTCTGCGAGCTCATCCACGCGAAACATCACGCCGACCGTCATTGGTTTTCCGCACTTCGGACAAATTTTCTTGAGGCGCTTTGTCTCCTCGGGGCCGCAGGAAAAATTGCAATTCCGATGGCCGTCATAATGATATTTCCCTTCTTCCGGGTAAAACTCAATGGTGAAAAGAAATTGCTTGGGGTCATGCGATTTTATTGCGTCCATAATCCCGTTGTATGAAAGGTCCGTATCAAACACATTTGCTTCTCTGCCGATTTTTTGGAGCGAGTGGGAATCGGAGTTTGAGATGATGCCGATGTTATCCAGTTTTGAGAGCCGCCAGTTCATCGCAGGATCACTGGAAAGTCCGGTTTCAATTGCATAAATATATTTCGCATATTCGTCAAAACACTCCTCAAGCGAATCAAAGCCGGACATGGAGCCAAATACCGAAAACCATGGGGTCCACGCGTGCGCCGGAATCACCATCGCGCGCGCATCAACATCAAGCGCGATTTTGGCAAGCTGTTTTGAGTCAATACCGAGAATGGGCCGTCCGTCGGACTTCAAATTCCCTTGCCATGCAAGCTGACCATTAAACTTCTCTGCCGACTCAATGGACGGAAAGAAAAAGAGATTGTGCACCCGCCGCGTTTTCCCGCCTTTGGAATAGATACTTGAAATCTCTACCGTGAGTAAAAATCTCGTCGCGTCGTCCTTACTACTTACTACTTGCTTCTTGATTCTATAAAGCCCCTGCTCCGCGGGTTCCAACTTTGATTTGATTTCTTTTATCCACGCGGGATGCGTGAAATCGCCCGTGCCCATAACCGTAATTCCCTTGAGGCGCGCCCACGTATCCAAATTTTCAAGCGTCATATCTTTTGACACGGCGCGGGAATAGGGCGAGTGGATATGGAGATCAGCAACGATACGCATGAGTTAAGTATAGCGGGTATCACCCCCGAAAGAAACCTCAAGAAACCGCGGACTCCAGTGCAGAATTTTTATACGATAGGTAGAAATTTCTGCATCAGATTATATTATCACGATAGGTTGAAAAACTTACGTGCACGCGCCTCTGCGCGACCAAGATTCTCTGTTTCTACATAATAGACAAACGGTTTGACACTGAAGAAAGAGGAAACAAAATGAATTTCATCACGACACTCGTGGGGGTAGACCAAAATACTTTTCTGGAGCGGATAACACCCAATTGTTTGCAACCGCGTGCGGAATGCGCGACGCGCATTCCCCTTTGATTCGGGGATATCGAAAAATACGAGACGCCACTTTCCGTCCCATAGCCGTTTAGGGAGTTGAAACCCCTCCATCTGGCATTGCCGAAAGAGCTGTTTTCCCTCGCGGGTGAGATGCACATACTCTTTGTTGTCGCGCTCTGTATACGCGATAAGATTCCTTCTGTGCAGTCCATGAAGCGCCTGGCGTATTCTCTCTTTTGGACGTTTTCTTTTATGTAAGAACGGGTGCAGCGCCTGAATGGCATTCGGCGCTACCAGTGCGGCGGTGAGCAGCAAACCACCCCCGATAATCAGGAGTGTGGCTTTCGTCAAAGTTTTGACGGTTTGGGGTGGGATGGAAAACGCCATAGATGCAGAATTTTTCTCCTATCGTAATAAATTTCTGCAAGTCATTTTGCCCCTCTATGCTACTACAAAATATTTTTCCGGAAAAGCCATTTGCCGAACTCCACGGCTGCAATGTTGAAAAGCCCCATGGCGACTACGCCACCGAGCCAAAACGGCGGAAGCGGGACGGTACGGAAAATCATCTGCAGGACAGGCACATACACCACAAGCAGAGTGAGTGCGACCCCGATCGCCACGCCAAGAGTGAGGTAAATATTCGCAAAGGGATTATAGGCAAAAATACTTTTCTCCAAACTCCGCACGGAGAATGCGAGCAGGAGCGAGTAGGTGGCGAATGTCGCAAAAATGAAGGTCTGCACGAGCTCCTGTGAGAATCCGGAAGAGAGCAGCAAGAAATAGAGGAGAAAGAGGGAGGCGGACGTCGCAACGCCGATGACTAAAATTAAAAATCGCATCTGGCGATCAAACAAAGCGGGGTGGAGCTTCTTTGGTGTTGACCCGAGGCCGTCTACGCCCTTCTCAAAGGCGAGTGCGATTGCAGGGAAACTGTCGGAGAAGAAATTCACAAAAAGAATCTGGAGCGCGTTTAGCGGCAACGCGAGTCCCATGAGGAGTGCCCCGCCAATAAGGAGCAGTTCATCAAGGGCGTCGGAAAGGAGATACACAATAACTTTGCGAATATTATCAAGGACCCTGCGTCCCTCCTCAATTGCCGCAACTATTGTTTTGAAATCATCATCAAGAATCACGAGATCCGCTGCGCTCTTGGCAACATCGGTGCCCGAGCCCATCGCAACGCCGATGTCCGCGGCATGAAGTGCTGGCGCATCGTTCACCCCGTCCCCGGTAACCGCAACCACTTCACCCCGCGCGCGATATAACTCCACGAGCGCTAATTTGTCCTGCGGAGTCACGCGGGCATATACGGATACATCGCCCGCGCGCGCGTAAAGTTCCTCGGGTGTGAGATACGCGAGGTCGTCGCTCGTCAACACCGCACCCGCACCGTCCATAAGCCCCACATCCCGCGCAACCGCTTCTGCGGTGTTCTGATGGTCTCCGGTCACGATCACGGTCCTGATGCCCGCGTTCTCGATGTGACGAATCGTTTCCCTCACGCCGGGCCGAAGCGGGTCATGGAACGATAAGAGACCTTCAAACGCAAGCGAGCCAAACTGTCTCTTTGAAAGCAAAACCTGCTCTGACGCGCCAAGTGTGCGCCCTGCCACCGCAAGCACGCGCTCGCCGCGCGATGCGTACGCGGCGACTTCCGCAAGCACGGATGCGCGCCCGTCCGATGAGAGAGAAGAATGCGCGAGCACCCGCTCAGGTGCGCCAAGAAGCGAAAGACGCACGCTATTTCCGTCTCGGTAGAGCACGGCGGAGAGTTTTGCGTCAGAGGTAAAGGGAAGAAAATCTTTGGCGTGCGCACGGCCACCCGTCCCAAGAAACACTCCCTCACGAAGCGCTGCGCGATACACCGCCCTATCAATCGCGCGGCCCGAAACACGCCACTCGTCTCTCGGTGCGTCCGGATTTTCAATCACCACATCGGTATTTGCCGCGCCGTCTTGAAGCACGAGACGGCGCGACTCGCGGTCGTCATTCGGGAATGCACGCACTGTTTGGAGCTCCAGCCGCGCCTGCGTGAGCGTGCCGGTTTTATCCGTCAAGATGATGCTCGTGGACCCTAATGTTTCTGCTGCAAGGAGACGGCGCACCACGCCCTTGCGGCGCGCCATCCGCTCCACACCTATTGCCATAATGACCGTGAGCGCCACGGGAAGTCCCTCGGGCACCGCGGATACCGCAACCGCAACCGCAATCAAAAACATATCAAAAAGACCGTATCCAGAGGCAATTCCTGCGTAAAAAAGCAGCAACACAAGGAGCAAAAACACGATCCCCGCGCCTGCGGCAAACCGCGCCACCGCGCGTTGGAGCGGCGTTGTCTCTTTTTCTTTTGCCGCAACCGCGTGCGCGATCTTTCCGAATTCCGTATGGCTGCCTATTGCCGTCACCACCCCGTCTCCAACTCCCCCCACGACGAGCGTCCCTGAAAAAAGCATGTTTGTACGATCCCCAAGTGCGGTATGCGCGGGCAGCACATCAGTACTCTTTTCTACGGGAAGCGACTCACCGGTGAGCACGGACTCATCCGCCTCAAGGGTATTTACAAAAAAGAGCCGCACATCGGCCGGCACCCGGTCCCCTTGCGAAACGCGGATAATGTCGCCGGGTACAAGTTCAGACGCATCACTCTCGCGCTCGGCTCCGCTTCTTCGCACGCGCGCGCGCACACGCACGTAACTCCGCAACGCCGCGAGCGCGTACTCCGCCCGATATTCCTGATAAAATCCAAGGGCAGCATTCAAAAGCACTGCGGCCGCTATCACACCCGCCTCTGTCCACTCACCCAAAAATACCGTAACGACCCAT
Source organism: uncultured Candidatus Saccharibacteria bacterium (assembly GCA_964501445.1). Lineage (GTDB taxonomy): Bacteria > Patescibacteriota > Minisyncoccia > Sungbacterales > HO2-52-23 > CAZCSJ01. The sequence goes on along the minus strand of CAZCSJ010000003.1, from coordinate 203 downwards.
GCGGCAATCAACATCAGTATCAAGGGATTTGCAAACTGACGCAAAAAAAGCGACACGCGGCTGGAGCGCACGCGCTCGCGAATGGTATTTGCGCCGAAACGCTTCTGGCGCGCACTCACCTCTCCGTCCCCAAGCCCCCCCACAGAGGTCTCAAGCGCGCGCATGGTTTCTACAACCGAGAGCGACCAGAAAGGTTCTTTCAT
>CAZCSJ010000002.1:48529-54464 GCA_964501445.1 uncultured Candidatus Saccharibacteria bacterium | reverse complement strand
AGGTAAAAAGGTCAATCTGAAAAGTGTCGACAATGCGACCCGTTCCTACAGATTAAAGATTAAAAAGGCCTCCCCCGCAGGAGAGGCCTATCCTCCTCTGGCTTACCCAAAGAGCATCCGGATGAGATAAAAAAGACTAATGAGGAGTCCAAAAACCAACAACGCTCCCATTACGTTGCCAGCAAGAATCCCCCTTTCCACTGGATCCATGCCGAATACCTCCTAAATCCAAATACCACAAAAAAGGTAGGTCGTAAACCCCCGCCCTTGCCCTGCGGTCAAGAGCGGGGGGAGGAAATTGCATTTTTTAATGTCGTCTGATACACTCTTTAGGATGTCATCCGACGCCAAAAACTACGAAATTGCCTATCTCCTCTCACCCTCTATTCCCGAAGAGGGAGTGTTAACGCACGCGGGGAAAATGACGTCTGTTATTGAAGATGCCAAAGGAGCGATCCGCCATATGGAAGCGCCGAAGCGCCGGAAACTTTCTTACCACGTAAAAAAGCACGACACCGCATACTTTGGATGGACGACGTTTAGCGTTGCCCCCCAAGCCGTGAAAACGATTGAAAAGAAAATGAAAGATATAGGGGATGTGCTCCGCCACGTGATTGTATATGAGGAAGAGACGCGCGTCCCGATCGCAACTCTTCGTGAAATTCGGCGGGAGCCCGCCGGAGCGCATCCGCCCGCGCTTTCTGTTTCTCCAAAAGAAGATGTTTCGCTTGACCTTGCGGCATTGGATAAGAAACTGGATGAGATACTGGGGAAATAATACGATGCGAATATACGAATCATACCAATGATACGAATAGATAAAGAGGTAGAGGTATTAGTATAATTAGTATGCATTCGTATATTGGCATCGCGATATCATGAATTTAAATAAAGTTTTCATCCTCGGCAACCTCACGCGCGACCCGGAACTCCGCCAAACGCCTTCGGGGCAGACGGTGTGCAGCTTTGCGCTTGCCACCAACCGTTTCTACACCGACAATACGGGACAAAAACAGAAACAAGCAGAATTCCATAATATCGTCGCATGGGGCAGGCAGGCGGAAATCGTAAATCAGTATTTGAAAAAAGGGAGCTCCATTTTAGTTGAGGGGCGGCTCCAAACCCGCTCGTGGCAAGATGCGCAAGGCACGAAACACTGGCGGACCGAAATTGTTGCCGAACGGATCCAGTTGGGTCCGCGGCCTCAAGGCGCGCCGGACGCGGGGCCTATGGAACGAGAGAGCGCGCCCGACACCGCCACTCCCGTGATTGACCTTGAAGGAGAAGAGCAGGTGAATGTAAAAGATATTCCATTTTAACCGGCATGGCAGTCATCCAAGAAAAAAAACAATGTTACTTTTGCACCACGAATCGCGCGGTGGATTACAAACATACCGAGCATCTCGCAAAGTTTATGAGCGTGCAGGCGCGCATTTATCCGCGTAAGAAATCGGGGCTCTGCGGCCGCCACCAGCGCCAGCTCGGACGCGCGATAAAACTCGCTCGATTTCTCGCGCTCATCCCCTACATAAAGCATTAGAATTCGTATATGTCAGATAATACGCTCGAGCGTATTATCTGACATATACAAAAAGAGAGGGGGCTACCCCTCCCCTTCTTCTTTTATCTCTTCCCGTACTTTTTTTAAGATCTCATCACGGATTTTTGGATTTTCTTTCAAATAGTTTTTTGCGGTATCAAACCCCACCCCGAGTTTTACCGCGCCATACGAAAAACTCGCTCCTGCTTTTTTTATGGTGCCGTACTTCAGCGCCATATTGAGAATCTCTGCTTCATACGAAATTCCCTCGCCGTAGAAAATATCAAACTCTGCCACCTTAAACGGCGGAGCGACTTTATTTTTCACGATTTTTGCTTTGGTGCGGCTCCCGATGATGTCTTCACCCTTTTTTACTTGAGCGATCCTGCGAATATCAATGCGTACCGAGCAGTAGAACTTCAACGCCTTGCCGCCGGGAGTCGTTTCGGGATTGCCATACATCATTCCGATCTGCATCCGAATTTGATTTATAAAAATCACCACGCACCTGGACTTGGCAACAATGGCCGTAAGTTTACGAAGGGCGTGTGACATCAGGCGCGCCTGCAGACCCATATGCTGCTGACCCATATCCCCTTCTATTTCTGCTTTGGGGGTGAGCGCGGCAACGGAGTCCACCACAATGACGTCCATCGCGTTGGAACGCACCAGCGATTCTACAATTTCAAGTGCCTGCTCGCCGGTATCGGGTTGGGAAATCAAGAGATCGTTTATTTTGACTCCTATTTTTTTGGCATATTCCGGATCGAGCGCGTGCTCCGCATCAACGAACGCGGCAAGCCCCCCTTTCTTTTGCGCCTCCCGTACGATGTGGAGGGCGAGCGTCGTTTTCCCGCTTGATTCGGGGCCAAAAATTTCTATAATTCTGCCCCGAGGAACGCCGCCAATGCCAAGGGCTTGATCCAGTGAAATGGAGCCCGTGGGAATCGCATCCACATCCACCTTCTTTGCCTCGCCCAACTTCATAATCGCCCCCTCTCCGTATTTGTCCTGAATCTCTTTTACGGCGGATTCAAGAAGCTTTATTTTATCTAATTTTTCTTCCTTTATAGCCATATACGATGCGAATATACGAATTATACCAATGATGCGAATTTCGACCTCATATCGGTATCGATACGGATAACCCTTTTAGGTCTAATATATTTATTACGGAAATTTATGATTAGACCTAATTTTTTATTAAGTACCTGCAGATAACGTTGTGTCTGGTAGTAATCCTCTCGCAGAAGAAGTGGCTTAGCTTTAATTTCAAGAATAATTTTGTCTTCGATCAGAAAATCTATCCTATTTCCGGTGACACCCACTGTATACTCTCTTTTATAATCTATTTTAAGTAATAGAAATTTTTCTTCCAGCACATCACCATACTGCTTTTCTCGGCAAAATCTTCCCAACTGATTATGAACTTCAAAACAAACACCTGTAATCAAATAAGACAATTCGGGATGAACTAATTTCTCATTCATTCGTATAATTGGTATGCATTAGTATATTGGCATCGCGGTCATCACTCCACCACCACATACCGCGTTTCCCTCGCCACCTTCCCAAACCGATTGAGAACCCCAAACTCTAAGGCATTGAGTCCGTGCGGCAATTCAACCTCTTCATCAAAACGGCCATATTCATCTATTCTAAGTTCGCGGCCGTTCATCGTCAATCGGCTCTCCTTTTCCGCCCGGCCTTTGACGTGGAGCACGGATTCGCGCAAAAACACCGCGTCCAGACGCGGCTCGTCAAGCGAGAGAAGAGGCGCCCCGAGAAATACACTCACGCGAGACGCAACAAATACGCCGAGGATCAAAAAAGAAACCGCCACCGCTCCTATACCGATCTTTTGCGGTGTGAAGCGCCACCAATCCTTTGACGCGCCCACCGCCCGATGGGGCGCGTCAACGCCGTAGATCCCGTTCACTCCCCACTCGCTGTCAAATCGTTCAAGAATGTGCTGCTCCTCTTCGGGAGTGACCTCAAGAAAGAGAAGGAGCCGCTTTATAAATCCCCGCGCATACACGCGTGCCGGAAATATCGTTTGAAACGCGCCTGATTCACAGGCGGTAATCGCTGCCTCCGAAACATTGAAGGCATCGCCAAGTTCGCGCACGGAATACCCGTGCGCTTCGCGAAGCGCACGGAGGGTCGCCCCGATCTCCTGCATGCCCGATGTGCGGTACTCTCCTGATTGAAGTCCGACTTCAATCATGGAAGTCGGACTTCGTGTCTGCGGTGGCAATAAGAATTTCCCTTGCTTTCGCGCCGTCCGCAGGACCCACGATGCCGTTTGATTCCAAAAGATCCAAAAGCCGCGCCGCGCGGGCATACCCCACTCGGAGACGCCGCTGGAGATAGGACGCAGATGCTTTCCCCGCTTCCACCACAATTACCCGTGCGTCTTCGTAGAGCGGATCATCGCCCTCCGTCATGTCACCCTCATTGGTTTTCTCCTCAAACGCCGTGTCTAAAATTCCTTCGTTATATTCCGGCCCCTCCACTTCTTCACGGAGAAAATCCACCACCCGCTTCACTTCCTGTTCCGACACAAACGCTCCTTGAATCCGCCGGGGCTTTGCGAGGTCGCCGGAAAGAAAGAGCATATCGCCGTTCCCCAAAAGTTTTTCCGCACCCGACATATCAAGAATTGTCCGCGAATCAACTTGCGAGACCACCTGAAACGCGACCCGCGATGGAATGTTTGCCTTGATAAGGCCGGTAATCACCTCCACCGATGGCCGCTGGGTGGACACCACAAGATGAATGCCAACCGCGCGCGCCATTTGGGCGATCCGTATGATAGACGCCTCCACCTCGCGCGGGAATGTCGCCATCAAGTCCGCAAGCTCGTCAATGACAATAACAATGTATGGAAGCATATTCGTCTCCTCGCTCTTTGCGACCTTCGTGTTGTAGCTCGTAATGTCGCGGCTCTGGGTTTCCGAGAGAAGATCGTAGCGCCGATCCATCTCCCGCGTGGCCCAGCGGAGCGCCTGTATGGTTTTTTTTGGATCCGTGATGATGGGGGTCAAGAGATGCGGAATGTCGTTATAGACCGAAAGTTCCACGCGTTTCGGGTCAACAATAATAAACCGGAGTATTTCAGGGGGATTGCGGTAAAGGAACGAAGTAATCATCGTGTGAATCCCGACGGATTTCCCCGCGCCCGTTGCACCCGCCACCAAGAGATGCGGCATTTTTGAAAGGTCCGCAAATACCGGCATGCCCGCAACATCGCGGCCGAGGACAGTTAAAAGCGGTGGGCCCGCGTCCTGAAAAATTTTATGCTCCAGAAGCGCGCGCAGGCCCACGAGCGCAACCGACTTATTGGGCACCTCAACGCCGACGAGCGGCTTTCCCGGGATCGGTGCCTCAATCCTGATGGGATGCGCGGCGAGCGCCAAAGAGAGATCGTTATGGAGTGCGGTAATCTTTGCGAGCTTCACCCCTTCTGCGGGGCGAAGTGTATATTGCGTCACCGTGGGACCTACCGACACCTCTCCCATCTCCACATCAATGCCAAAGTTCTCCAAAGTCCGCTTGACGATGTTCATATTCGCGCGGATATCGCCCGAGGAAGGGGTGCCGCGGTCTCCGGCAAGGAGCTCCAATGGCAATTTTTTGTATCCGAATTTCTTTGCGATTTTCCGAATGGGCATCTCCTCGCCGTTTGCCGCGCTGGCCGCCCGAGGTGTTGAATCCACAATCACGGAAGATGCGGCAACGGGTAGGGCCGCCTCGCTCTCTTTTTTTTCAAATGCGGCTTTAATGGTGTCCTGGATATTTTGCAAAAGTGCGGTCGGCGCTTCTGCGGCAGGAACTTCCGGCAACAAAGGGACAGGGATTTCCTCTTCCTCCTCATCAGTTTCTTCTTTCACCCAAAATGGTTTATTGACAATGAGGAGAATGGAAATTGCGAGAAGCCCTACGGAGATCACAAGAGACGCCCAGAAGTCAAAAAGCCGAAAAAGTGTACCGCCGACGGCAACCCCGAGAAGGCCGCCTGTTTCCTCGCCAAAAAGAATCTGGATCACCGAGAGTGTGGACAGAAGAAAAAGAAGCCCGCCCAAAAAAACAGTTCCCACAACCGCGCGCGCGGTTGAACGCACGAGCGAGAAGCCGACAAGAATCAACACAAGCGGCGCAAAAAAATAGCCCTTGCCGAGGAGATAATCAAACACCCGAAAGAGAAATCCCCCCACACTCCCTCCATTGCCGATATAGGAAAGGACAAAGAGGGCTGCCCCGAGAAACGCAAAGATCCCGATAATCACGTTTTTCACGTCCGGATGCACATCAATTTTCGGCCCCCTCCGTTTCGGTTCCTTTTCGTTCTCCTTTTTATTCCCGTTTTTCCGAGGCATGCCCAGTATATCAACC
>CAZCSJ010000002.1:0-48429 GCA_964501445.1 uncultured Candidatus Saccharibacteria bacterium | reverse complement strand
CTTTTCGTTCTCCTTTTTATTCCCGTTTTTCCGAGGCATGCCCAGTATATCAACCCCGCAGTAGAACCTGCGGTTCACTACGGGGCAGGCCTCGACTGTGCGAGGAAAGAAGGTGAGTGGATAATGGAATGGTTATCATCATTGCAGTATTACACATTGTAGAGAGAGGCGAAGCGACCGTAGGGAGCGGAGTCCCGTACAAAGCTTTGCTTTTGTGCGGGATTGTATTACTGGACATGTATGAGAAAGTATAGAAGAAAAACTGTTCTTATACAAGCAATAGAAAACTGCGTGTTGCATTATTTGTAAGAATTATGGTAGGAAGGAAGGAGTTCTTGAGAGCCACACCCCCTGAGAAACCCAGGCGATGGGAGCGAGCCATTGGTTTAGAGAAACCCAGAGTATAGGAGCGAGCCATCTATGGCGAGAAACCCAGACCAAGCGAGCGAGCCACTGATGCCGAGAAACCCACAAAATATGAGCGAGCTATTTGACAAAAGAAACCCATTATTCGGGAGCGAGCCATCTTGCGGGAGAAACCCACTCCACCAGAGCGAGCCATCTGTAGTGAGAAACCTATGAAATCAGAGCGAGCCATGGTCCTTGAGAAACCCAGGCTGCACGAGCGAAACACCGTGTTTTCAAAAACACGGTGTTATTTTTTTCTTATCTTGGCATAATAAAAAAGTCGAAGAACGTGTTCTTCGACTTTGCGTGGGGATACTCCCCTACTACTTTTTTGTCATGTGCTCGATCTGCCCGAGCAGATCGTCTTTGGCGCGTGCGATCCGGCCGCTGTAGAGCCGCCGGACCTTTTCTGCTTCTTCCTCGATTTTTCGGTCCCGCTCCTGTTCGAGCCGCGCAATCTCGTTCTGATGCACTTCAAACAGGGATCGGATTTCCTGTTTGAACTGTCCATTCACCGAGGGAATTGAAGCGGGAAGCGTGTCGCGAGCGGGCTCCGGTTCCGGAGAGGATTCTGGAACCGGCAAAACTTGCTCCAGAGCTTGAGGCGGCGCGGGTGGCGCTGCCTCTTTTTTTGCAGCACGGGGAGTCCGGGCTTTCGGAGTTACGGTTGGTGTGGTGACCCGCCGTTCTCCCCCGCCTTGGTGCTCCTCCTGATGCGCGGTATAGGCGCGCAAACTCTTTGGCGGAGAGAAGCGCTTGTCGCACTGCCTACAGGCGATCACAAACTCCACTCCATCCACCGCGCCCTCCGCGTTTCTCATAACGTCCTTGAGGGAGACCTTGAGGAATTTCTTGAAATCCATCAAGGCAACGCCGTTGCCGCCGAAATAGCGATCAACGATTTCCTTTTGGGTCATCGTGGCCGCTGCCGCAATGAAGTCCTCAAGTGTTTTGAGCTTTGCCGGAGCGCCCTCCTGCGACGCAGGGACTTCGGTTTCCTGAACCACCTCGGACTCCTTGGCCAGAACGACTTCCTCTCGAGTTTCCTCTTGAGGGGCCGTTTCTACGTCCTTTTGGAGTTTGGCTTTTTGCTCCATTGTCTTTCTCCTCCTTTCTAATTTGCGGATTTCGAGAAGCTCACGCACGAGCGGCCCATATTCCATATGAACAAATGGGTCCGCTGTTGAAAGCGCGTCGAGCCACTCATCTGTCTTTTTAGGCAGATTCCCGGTTGCATAGAGCTGACTCCAAAGTGTAAGGACGATCCGCGACACACTCGCGGCACTCATGCCGTACTTCTTTGCGACCTGATCCTGCTTTTTAAGTTTGAGCGTGCCGTCGTCCAAGCCGTACCTTGCGAGAAAAATCTCGCGATCCCGCTCGAGCACATCCAGGAAATCGAGAAGAAAGAGAATCCGTTTAATCTCCTCCTCCACATCCCGATTCATGAACCAGTGATTCGTGGTCATTGTTTCCTCCTTTTAAAGAACCCCTAATACTGGTTTGCTATTATACTGAAATCTAATAAAAATGCAAGGTCTCCGGTAAGGGGGTTAAGTAGTAGATAAAAAAAGGCCGCATGCTAGATGCGGCCCGCAGCACAACAGGAGGGTATAGCACAAAGCGCTCTCATAAGTGAGGGGTTTCTTTACATGGAGAGCTCGCTCTTACCCAATGGGTTTCTCGCGAATCGTGACTCGCTTTTAATTTATGGGTCTCTCGACTTCACCGGCTCGCTCCAATCCTATGGGTTTCTCGGATGAAATAGCTCGCTTTTCTTCGATGGGTTCCTCGTGGGAGATAGCTCGCTCGAGGAGAGGGGGTTTCTCGCTTGCTCTGGCTCGCTCAGTTCATTTAGGCTTCTCGGGCTTTTTGGCTCGCTCGTACCTCATGGGTTTCTCCAAATCCCTAGCTCGCTTCTATGTTGCGGATTTCTCATATTACCTAGCTCGCTCACCTCTTATGGATTTCTCTGGTTCTGTGGCTCGCTCATTTTTTATGGGTTTCTCAAATAGGGTAGCTCGCTCATCTCCCATGGGTTTCTCTCAAAAACTAGCTCGCTATCTCATCAATAGATAAAGAACATGAATAATTTTACATACCATACAAATAATAAAAAAGCAAAACCCGTCCGCAGATGCGAAACGGGTTTGGGGTTTAAAACTAGCGGTCAAGCATCTCTTGAGGAGAGGTGATGTGCGTATGCTTCAGGTGCTCCTCCACATAGGGGCTCCGCGTGGAAAGCCCTTCTGCCTCGCGCCACACCACCCAGAGGTGCGACAAGAAGAGCTTAATCATCTTCCGGAGCGCCATATTATGGATATGGCCCTCCGAGACAATACCCGGCGGTTCGTACATCTTCCCGTCCTTGTCGGTGGGAAGCTCCGAACTCGGGACAATGGTGAATCCTTCATTCAAGAACCGATTCGTGTACCGCAACTTCTTCTCCAGATAGTAGTCGTAGTACTTGCCCTTGGCCTTCATCAGAGACCCCCCAACGCGCCAGCACATGGTGCGGAGCAGAGCGTTGTATGGAAGCTTTGTGCCCCGAACGCGGCGCGGCGCCTTGCCGTTCTTCACGGAATAGCCCGCGAATGCCCAGAGCGACGATACGGTATCGTCCTCTTGGATATCGATGAGGCCGGTGACCTTCGCGATATTCTCGCGACCGATCCCCTTGATGCGGCTGAACCACGGGTAGGCCGGGTGATTCAACACATAGTTCTCGACCTTGTCGTCGAGGAACCTTTCGAGCGCTCCGACATAGCGCAGGAGCTCGTCGGTATCCGGGTCGCTCCGGCCATTCTTCTCGAGGTGGCTTTTACGCACCTGCGTCGCAATTCGCACTCCCTCGGTCGCGAGCATGGCATCCACGATGAGCACCATGGGGCGGCGTGCCCGCTCCTCGTCTTCGGGCGTAAGCATGAACTGCTCTTCCTCCAGACGCTCGTGAATACCCGGGAGGTCGCTGAAGACCTCCTTCTTTTTCCTTGGCACCCGGGGGGTCCTTTGCTTGGTCTCCGTTTCGAGTTTTTTCGGCATGGGTTTCTCCTCTCTGCCTTTCTCGTTTCCCGCTATTTCTTAATAGAAAAAGCTTGCAAAAACATACTACACCACCAAAAAATAGTCAAGGTTTATGTATCGTTTGTCTTTTTTTATGCATTTATGATACGGTGTGTATCAGGTCCTTTACTCGATACTTACATTTGGAGCCAGCTGTGATGAGAAACCCAGGGGAAGAGAGCGAGCCATCCAGAAAGAGAAACCCAAAGGAGGAAAGCGAGCCAGCGCAGGGGAGAAACCCAAACAATAAGAGCGAGCCATCGCCTCAGAGAAATCCAGGAAATAAGAGCGAGCCACTCCCCAAAAGAAACCCATGAGGTAGGAGCGAGCCATTCGATGTGAGAAACCCATAAAAAAAGAGCGGGCCATTCTGCGGGAGAAACCCAAAGGAGGCAAGCGAGCCATTGGAATTGAGAAACCCATTGGTTGAGAGCGAGCCAACGCAGGGGAGAAACCCAGACAATAAGAGCGAGCCATCACCATCGAGAAACCCGCTATAAGGGAGCGACAGCCGCATTCAGAAACACTTCTGAATGCGGCGTTTTCTTTTCCGGCTTTTCAGGGTCGTCAGACGTCAACGAGTCCCAAACTGATCTCGAGCGCACGCTTCACGCGCTCGAGGGTTATCTGTGTTATCCTCCCCAGCTTTTTTACAAGACGTTTTTTGTCTATCGTCCGAATCTGATTGAGGAGTACCAACGAATCGTGGGGCACGCCACCCTCCGGAGCACGCAAAAGAACCTCTGTGGGATATATCCTCTCATCACCCATTGCAGAAGTGATGGCCGCGACGATTGTGACGGGGCTGTAGCGATTTGCGATGTTATTTTGGAGAATCAGCGCGGGACGGGTTTTTCTGATTTCCGCACCGAGTGTCGGATCAAAATTAACAACCCACACTTCGCCGCGTTGAGGTGTTATTTCCTTTTCTTTCCGTGCCATACCTCTTCATCAAATGGAAACCACTCTGTGGATAAGAGAAGATCGCGCTCTTGACGCGCAAGGGCGCCTTCACGGAGGCGCTTACGCACATTTTCTTTCCCAAGCGCTCGGATATAAAAACGAACCGCATGCTCAATCAGGCGGCTCCGATTGCCTCGATTACCGATACGACTAAGCACACGGAGCGTATCGTGAGGCAGTGTGATGTTGACCCGCGCACGTTTTGTGACTATGTGTCCATTCATGATTCAACGATACACATAAAAAGTGTGTACGTCAATAGAATGTTTTCAGAGATTTTTTGCATGTTTTTAAGGAACTTGGTATATTGAAAAAAGCTCATTAAGCCAGCTTACGGAAGAAACCCAAAGCATGTGAGCGAGCCATTGTACGAGATAAACACATCAGTGGTGAGCGAGCCGGGGGCGGTGAGAAACCCAGGGGACGCGAGCGAGCTATTGGTTGCGAGAAACCCATAAGGCAAGAGCGAGCCGGTCTACGTGAGAAACCCACTATATATGAGCGAGCCATAACCCATGAGAAACCCAGACCAAACGAGCGAGCCACTATCGTGGAGAGACCCAAGGAAAGCGAGCGAGCCAAAGAGCGTGAGAAACCCAAAAACAAGGAGCGACAGCCGCATTCAGAAACACTTCTGAGTGCGGCGTTTTCTTTTCCAGCATCATCTTGTATTTCTCTTGATCATGTGATAGGAAAGAGGGAGTTCTTGAGAGCCGCACCCCCTGAGAAACCCAGGTGACAGGAGCGAGCCATTGTAGGAGAGAAGCCCAGTGAAAGTGAGCGAGCCTGTGGAGGCGAGAAACCCAGAGCGCCAGAGCGAGCCATTGGACCAGAGAAACCCAAAGCCCCGGAGCGAGCCATGCTGTCGGAGAAACCCAATGTTCAAGAGCGAGCCATAATACACGAGAAACCCAGAATTTGTGAGCGAAACACCGTGTTTTCAAAAACACGGTGTCTTTATGTGTACCGATCTAAGATCGGTACAGGCGGAAACTTTGAGAATGCGTAATGGTTCAATAGCGTTGCATCACTAAAAACAATCCCGATATCGGGATTGTTTTTAGTTCTTTTCCTTAATTTCTCTACAAAAAATGGGTGATTATATCTTCCGCGGAATTGTGGAGGCGCGGTATACAAATGCATGAAGCGAGGAGAGCGGGAAACCGAGGTCCCGAGCTTGCCGAGGGGAACACGGAGGGGTTCCCGCCGACGAGCGAATAGCATTTGTCCGCGCCGCAACGTTGGAGCGGAGATATAATCACCCGTTTTACGCCCCCTTTCTCCACCCCGTTCCCGCGGGGATTAAACGCCCAATTATCACGTTCTCTTTGAGGCCGCGGAGCGGGTCGCGCTTGCCCTGTACTGCGGCGTCGATCAAGACGCGCGCGGTTTCCTGGAAGGACGCGGCGGAGAGGAAACTTGAGGTCGTGAGGGCAATCCGCGTGATGCCCAAAAGGAGCTGTGCGGCTTTCGCGGGCTTTTTGCCTTGGCGCATCACACGGATATTTTCTCTACGGAAATCCATTTTCTCCGCCACCTCTCCTTTGGTAAACACCGTGTCTCCGGCATCCTTAATTCGCACGCGCGAAAACATCTGGCGCACGATCACCTCAATGTGCTTGTCGTGGATCGGCGCGCCCTGGAGGGAGTAGATCTTTTGCACTTCTTTTACGATGTAGTGCTGGGTTTCCTCCACGCCCACACACTGCAAAAGCTCTTTTATATCCGCATGGCCCTCGGAGAGTTGATCGCCTCTCTTTACCGTTGAGCCAACCTCCACGAGGAGGCCGCTTGAAACCGGAATGCGGAATTCTTTGATCCCGTTTGCCGCACTCTCGGCTTCTTTCGCTGCGGCTTTTTTGCCGCGTTTTGCCGCGGGTTTTTTTGCCGCCTGTATCTCCTCCGGCTCTGCTTCAACGCGAATGATCTTCTCACCCTTCGCATCGGTAATTTCCAGCACCTTTCCATTCACATCAGAAAGGATCGCTTTGCCGCGCGGCGGACGCGCTTCAAAAATTTCCTCCACACGGGGAAGACCGGACGTGATGTCCCGTCCCCCGGCAACTCCGCCTTCGTGGAAGGTCCGCATGGTAAGCTGTGTTCCGGGCTCGCCGATGGCTTGCGCCGCCACGATCCCGACTGCCTCGCCAAGCGCGACGAGCTTGTTATTGCCAAGGTCATACCCGTAGCACTTCTGGCACACGCCCGACAAACTCCGGCAGGTGATGGGCGAGCGCGCCACAACCCGCGGGATTTCAAGTGCGTCAATGCGGCTCGCCTTTTCGTGATCAACCACCTCTCCTGCCCGAAACACAAGCGCGCCGTCTGCATCCTTCACGTCTTCAAAAAGGACCCTGCCGAATGCCCGCTGGCCCACGGTTTTATTCACCTCCACGGAATACCCCGACGCAATGCCGCGGCCCCGCGTGGGCTTACAATCAATTTGTGTCACGATCACGTTTTGCGCCACATCCACGAGGCGGCGCGTGAGATACCCGGCGGTTGAGGTACGGAGCGCGGTGTCCGCACTTCCCTTTCGCGCGCCGTGAGTTGAAATGAAATACTCAAGCACGTTTAGCCCCTCTTTATATGAAGAGAGCACGGGAAGCTCTATCACGCGGCCCGCGGGGTTTACCACAAGCCCCTTCATACCGGCCATCTGCGTGATCTGCGACCACGAACCGCGCGCGCGGGAATCCACCATCGCATACACCGATCCCTCCGGATTCAAAGTTTGGGGCACCAATGTTTTAATGGCATTCATCAAACCTGTCCATATTTCAATCACACGCTCATAGCGCTCGCGGTCGGTCAAGAGCCCCTGCTGGTACTGATCCGTGATGAGCGCCACTTTTCCTTCCGCCTCCTTAACCAACGCGGGCTTCTCTTTTGGGGTAATCACATCATCAATGCCCCACGAGATGCCGGAGCGCGTCGCATACTCAAAACCGAACGCTTTAATTTTATCCAACGTCTCGGGGGTCTTTTCAGGACCGTACCGATTGATGATACTCGCAACGATATCGGCAAGATCTCTTGACTTCATCTGTTTATTGATATAGTCGTAGTCGTCCGGAAGCACGCGATTAAAGAGAATCCTGCCTACCGACGTTTCAATGATCGCGGCTCCTCCCGCGCGTTTTGGTATGCGAACCCGAATGGACGCGCGAAGATCCACGACCTCAAAGTCGTATGCGAGCACCGCTTCATTCTTTGAGGCAAACACTTTTCCCTCACCCTTTGCCCCTTTCATGAGGGTCGTTGCGTAGTAGCACCCGAGCACCAAATCCTGGGTCGGATTTACGATCGGCTCGCCCGTGGCGGGCTTCAAAAGGTTGTGGGAGGCGAGCATGATGTCGCGCGCCTCGCGCTGCGCCTCATCGGTAAGGGGAAGATGCACCGCCATTTGGTCGCCATCAAAATCCGCGTTAAATGCCGGGCAGACAAGCGGGTGGACTTGAATCGCGTCACCCTCAATCAACACCGGCTGGAACGCCTGAATGCCGAGGCGATGCAATGTCGGTGCGCGGTTCAAAAGCACATATCTGCCGCGGATGACCTCGTCAAGCGCCTCCCAGACGATAGGCACTTGGTCTTCAATCAATTTTCCTGCGCCGCGGATATTGTGTGCCGCTTCCTGCTGGATCAAACGCGCAATCACAAAGGGCTTAAAGAGTTCAAGCGCCATTTTTTTTGGGAGCCCGCACTGGTGCAGCTGCAACTCCGGCCCCACCACAATGACCGAGCGGCCGGAGTAGTCCACGCGCTTGCCCAAAAGATTTTGCCGGAATCGCCCCTCTTTTCCTTTGAGGATATCGGCAAGGGATTTCAAAGGCCTTCGCTGCACTTGCGAGGCAACGGGCGCCGACCCTCGGCGAATGGAGTTGTCCACAAGCGCATCAACCGCTTCTTGGAGCATCCTCTTCTCATTTCGCGTAATCACCTCGGGCGCATTCAATTCATACAATCGCTTCAGGCGGTTATTGCGGTTGATCACCCGGCGATAGAGATCGTTTAAGTCGGAGGTCGCGTAGCGCCCGCCGTCGAGCTGAACCATAGGCCGAAGATCCGGAGGAATGACCGGAAGAACCGAGAGGAGCATCCAGTCAGGCCGGACACCGGAACGGATCATTCCTTTCACGACTTGCAGCCGCCGGAGAGTTTTTCGCGCGGCAAGCACGGGCTGATGCGCTGCTTCCTCTTCAAGCGCATCCTGCAGTTTTTTTAAATCAAGTCCGCGCAGGAGCTTTTGAATTGCCTCCGCACCTGTGTCTGCATGGAACACATGCGCGAAACTGCGCGAAAGCCGATGGTACTCCACCTCTGAAATCACGTGGAGCATTTCAAGCCCGTTGAGATCCTGCTTCAAACGGTCCTTGGTCTCTTTCAGACGGCTCGCCTCCTCTTTCCCAAGCCCTTTTGCTTTGACTGAAAACTCCCGCTCAAGCTCTTGGAGCGCGCGGGTTCTCGCTTCTTCATCCACATGCGTTACCACATAGCCGGCAAAATAAATCACCTTTTCCAAATCACTCACCGACATATCCAAAAGCAGGCCGATCTTGGATGGCACCCCGCGCAAAAACCAGATGTGGGAAACCGGCACCGCGAGTTTAATGTGCCCCATTCGCTCTCTCCGTACGATCGCGCGAGTCACCTCCACCCCGCACTTATCGCACACAATCCCCTTGTAGCGAATGCGGCGATACTTTCCGCAGTAACACTCCCAGTCCTTCACCGGCCCAAAAATGCGCTCGTCAAAAAGACCGTCGCGCTCGGGTTTGCCGGTCCGATAGTTAATGGTTTCGGGCTTGGTTGTCTCGCCGTGCGACCAGGAGGTAATCTCCTCGGGTGAGGCGAGTTTCAGCCCAATTGCGTCAAAATCAATGAGTGCGGTTTTTTGTTCTATCATATATTTTTATTTTCTTTCAAAACACGGGTTATAAAGCGAGGTATTGTGGTTTCGAGACAATCAGGAGGCGCGGCGGCATGGTTCCCGATCCGCCAGCCGGCGGAGCGGGACGCCGCGCCGGATGCTTAGTGAGCGAGTCGCTGGATGAGCGAACGTGTCGAGAAATCACAGTACCGAGCATTATTACCCCTTCACCCGTGTGCGCTCCCGCACCGGTTTTTCCGACGGCAACGCACGGGAGTCCTCCTTTGCAGATGCGCCTTCCTCTTTTTTTACAATCTCCACATTCAACGCAAGACCTTTCAACTCATTCACCAGCACGCTAAACGAGGCCGGGACATTAGGCTTTTTAATCTTCTCGCCGTTGATAATCGCCTCATAGGTCTCCGACCGGCCAAGCACATCGTCGGACTTGATCGTGAGCATCTCTTGCAGGGTGTGCGCCGCGCCGTATCCCTCAAGCGCCCACACCTCCATTTCTCCAAATCGCTGTCCGCCGAACTGCGCTTTTCCGCCGAGCGGCTGCTGGGTAATCAATGAGTAGGGCCCAATGGAGCGCATATGAATTTTATCCTCCACAAGATGGTTTAATTTCATAATATACATCTGGCCTACGGTAATTTTCTGGTCAAACCGTTTGCCCGTCCGGCCATCGCGGAGCCACACCTTGCCGTCTTCCGGAAGATCTGCCGCGCGGAGTTCCTCTTTGATTTCCGACTCAAGCGCCCCGCCGCCCAATGCCGGCGTTACTGCGCGATATCCGTGGGTTGAGGCCGCCCACCCCAGATGCGTTTCCAAAATCTGTCCGAGGTTCATGCGCGATGCGACCCCCAAAGGATTTAAAATCATCTCAACCGGCGTCCCATCCTCAAGATAGGGCATATCCTCTTCCGGAAGGATTTTTGCAATAACTCCTTTGTTTCCGTGCCGGCCCGCGAGCTTGTCGCCCACCGAAATTTTCCGGAGCTGGGCGATTTCCACCTGGACATTTTTGATCACGCCCGCATCCAGCTTATCGCCGTGCTCGCGCGAAAACACCTTCACCCCCACCACCCGGCCGCGCTTGCCATGCGGCAGCCGGAGCGACGTGTCCTTCACCTCTTTTGCCTTCTCTCCGAAAATCGCGCGAAGCAACCTCTCCTCGGGCGTTAAATCCGACTCGCCTTTTGGCGAAATTTTTCCTGTAAGAATATCGCCCGAACGCACCTCCGCGCCGAGACGCACAATCCCCTCGCCGTCAAGATTTTTCAATTTCTCCTCGCCGACATTCGGAATGTCAACGGTCGTCACCTCCTCGCCGAGTTTGGTGTCGCGCACGTCCACGGAAAAATCCTCAATATGGAGCGAGGTGAAACGATCATCCTTCAAAAGTTTTTCGGAAATAATAATCGCGTCTTCGTAGTTTGCGCCCGACCACGAGAGAAATGCGACAAGAATGTTTTGTCCAAGCGCGAGTTCCCCCTGATCGGTTGAGGAGCCGTCTGCGAGCGCATCACCCTTTTTCACTTTCATCCCGGGGGTCACAATGGGCCGCTGGCGAATGGTCGTAAATGCGTTGGTCCGGAGGAATGTCACAAGAGGATAGTCGCGGAGCTTCCCCTGTTTGTCGCGGAGTACGATGTCGCGCGCATCGGCCTTTTCCACGATTCCGTCATCTTCAGCAAGGACCACGCGCCCCGAATCCCGCGCGGCGCGGACCTCCACCCCGGTGCCCACAAGGGGGGCACTGGCACGGATTGCCGGAACGGCTTGCCTCTGCATATTTGAACCCATAAGCGCGCGGTTGGCGTCATTATGTTCAAGAAATGGAACCAAACTCGTCGCAATGGAAATGGATTGCTGGGGAGCAACATCAATGTAATCCACCTCGTCGCGATGCACCACGCCGGGGTTCCCGAACACGCGCGCCTCCACCATGTCTTCAAGAATATTCCCCTCCGAATCGCGGGGAATCCCGGGGCGCGCGATTTTGTATTTTGCCTCTGCCGAGGCATCAAGATACACGATTTCTTTGGTGATCTTTGCGTTCTTCACTTTCACATATGGCGTTTCAATAAGCCCGAGGTCGTTCACCCGCGCATATGATGAGAGGTGCCCAACAAGGCCGATATTTGGTCCTTCCGGGGTCTGGATGGGGCAGATGCGGCCGTAGTGCGAGGGGTGCACGTCGCGCACCTCAAACCCGGCGCGCTCGCGCTGGAGCCCCCCGGGACCCATGGCAGAGAGTCGGCGCTTATGTTCAAGCTCGGACAAAGGATTTGTCTGGTCCATGAATTGCGAAAGCTGGCTTGAGGTGAAAAATTCCTTCACCGCAGACATAAACGGGCGGGTATTGATGAGCTGTGCGGGCGTCATCGTATCCGGATCGAGCGTTGACATCCGATCTTTGACAATGCGGGTCATGCGCGCCATGCCCACGCGAAGGCGATTTTGTAAAAGCTCCCCTACTCTCCTCACGCGGCGGTTACCAAGATGGTCAATGTCGTCTGCCGCAGCATCGCCCGCGTTATTCAAACGGATAATCTCGCAGAGTACCGCGACCAGGTCCTGGGCGGAAAGGATACGGCGCGCTTTTACATCTTTTGCCGCGGACTTGGAGCCCGTACCAAGCCGCTGGTCAAACTTATAGCGGCCGACTTCCGCAAGGTCATAGCGGTCAAACCCAAACATCGCGCGGATGAGGGAACGCGCATTATCTACGGTTGCAAGGTCCCCCGGGCGAAGACGTTTATACACCTCAATAAACGCCTCGTCCGCAGTCGCGGAAGGATCGTGCTGAAGCGTTTTTTTAATATGCGTAAAATCATCCGCCTCCCCCTCTTTGAAGGAGTCAAGTATCTTTTCATTTTCCTCAAGTCCGAAAATACGGAGAAGTGCGGTTGCCGCGATTTTTCGCTTGCGGTCGATTTTTACGTTGATCGTCCCATCAAGGTCGGTCTCAAATTCAAGCCATGCGCCGCGATTGGGGATAATTTTTGCGCCGAAGTATTTTCGGCCGCGCGCGGAATAACTCGTGAAGTACACCCCTGAAGAACGAATGAGCTGGGAAACCACCACGCGTTCCACCCCGTTTACCACAAAAGTGCCGCGCTCGGTCATCACCGGAAAATCGCCGAAGTATATCTCCTGCTCCTTTGACTGCTTGGTTTTCTTATTGACGAGCCGCACTTTCACTCGGAGCGCTGCCTCATAGGAAAGGTTTTTCGCGCGCACTTCCGTTTCGGTGTACCGCGGCTCGTCAAGGGAATAATCGGTAAAGTCAAGCGCAATCTCCCCTCCGCCGAGATCTTCGCGGATGGGTGCTGCCTCATCAAAAAGCTCTCGCAGGCCTTTTTTGAAAAACCATCGATAGGAATTCACCTGAACCTCTGCGAGGGACGGGAGCTCAATGACCGGTGGAGTATAGCGCGAGAAAATTTTCTTCTGCATGGGAAAATGTGAAGAGAATTGAAAGAAGATAAAAAATAACACGCCCTAAAACGCCTCGTCATAGGGTTTTCTACGTGGTCCCGCTCTAATTTTTCATTCGGCTTGTAGTAATAGTTAGTGAGAGTTACCTCTACAGCCGCTATCAGTATCGCTCTTCATACTACGCGACCGCGAGAAACTTGTCAAGGCGCTACAGCGTATGGTATCATACCCCTCAATGATTAAACTTTTCTTGAAAATTGCCGTAAACACGCTGGTGTTGTATGTGGCGGCACAGTATATTGCGGGCTTTACCCTCTCAGACACCGTCCACCTCTTGGCACTCGCCGCAGTACTCACACTCGTCAATTCTATAGTGTAATGTCCTATATAATGTCCTATATAAAAATTCTCACTATCATCCAGTTGGTCATCTCGCTGCTCCTCATTGGCACGATCCTCCTGCAGCAGCGCGGCGGCGGACTCTCGCCGGTTCTTGGCGGAGGGGAAAGCTTTGCCACGCGCCGGGGGGTTGAAAAAAAGGTATTCATTGCGACCATCATCCTCTCAATCCTTTTTTTGGCAACTTCGCTCCTCACTATTCTTTTGTAGATGCACCACGCACCCCGTATTCGCGATCTTTTTGACCGCGCGAAAACCCTCGTCCAGAATTGGAGGCAATTCTCGCTTAGAAAATTCTTCTATCTCCCGTCTATCCTCTCGCAAAAAGAGAAACGGGTTATCGGCTTTTTCCTTGGCGTGTGCCTCGTGAGCGGAGGATTCCTTTTGGGACGCCTCTATTTTTCAGTAACCGCTCCCGCGCCCCAACGGGGCGGTTCGTATACGGAAGGGGTGCTGGGCGAGCCCCGCACGGTAAATCCCCTCTTTGCCTCCACCGACCCTGAGCGCGATCTCGTACGGCTCGTCTATGCCGGACTCTTTACCTATTCGGGGAGCGGATCTCTTGAACCGGACCTTGCAGAAAATATTGAGACGAGTTCTGACGGAAAAACCTATACCATTACGCTCAAAAAAAATATCCAATGGCACGATGGAGAACCGCTCACCGCAGATGACGTCCTTTTCACCGTCCGCGCGATCCAAAACCCCCAGTATAAAAGCCTGCTTCGCGCAAACTGGCAAGGGGTGAGCGTGGAGCGCTTAAACGACCTCACACTCCGTTTCACCCTTCGCGCGCCCTATGCGCCGTTCCTTGAAAATCTCACCGTGGGGATCCTCCCCAAACACCTGTGGGAGCGCATCCGCCCGGAACAAGCGGGCCTCCACGAACTCAATCAAAAACCCGTGGGAAGCGGAGCGTACGGCGTATCATCGGTCAAAAAAGACAAAAATGGTTCGGTGCTCTCCTATCGCCTCTCCGCACACAAAAAATATCACCGTGAAGGCCCGTACCTCAAAACCATAACCCTCGTATTTTTCAAAACAGAAACAGACGCGATACGAGCGCTTGAAACCGGAGTCATAGATGGGTTTGGGCCGCTCTCCTCGCCCCAGGCGATGCGCGCGCGGGTCCTGCGGCCCTCTTCGGTTCACACCATTTTGATCCCTCGCATATTCACGCTTTTTTTCAACCAACAAAAATCAAAAACGCTCGCCGATGCGAACATCCGCGAAGCAATTACCCACGCAATTGACAAACGGGTGCTTGCCGCAACCGAAGCGGCAGACGGCGCCACCCCCATTGCCAGCCCGTTCCCGCGCGTTGACGGCGGACCGGAAAAATACCCCTATGACCCCGAGCGCGCAAAAGAACTTCTTGACGCGGCGGGCTGGCGCGATGCCAACGCAGATGGCATCCGTGAAAAGAAAAATACCCCGCTTCGTTTTATCCTGGTCACGTCGGATGTGGAAAACCTCGTGGTGGTGTCGGAGCGCATCCGGGAAATGCTCCGCGCAGTGGGAATTGATATCGTTATTGATAAACGTTCCTTTGCGGACTTGGAACTTGATGTCTTGAAACCGCGCAACTTTGAGATGCTCCTCTTCGGCCAGGTTTACGGTTATGAACCGGACCCCTTTGCCTTTTGGCACTCCTCTCAAGCGAAAGATCCGGGCCTCAACATCATCTCGTATTCCAATAAAAAGGTGGATCGCCTGCTTGAGGAAGCGCGCCGCACATCAAACACCGCTGAGCGAAACGCCCGCTATGGGGAAGCGGGGAAGCTCATCGCCTCCGACCTCCCGGGAGTGTTTCTCTACTCACAACTCTACCGCTACCTCCTGCCCGACCACATCAAGGGTGTGGACCTGCAGACGATTTCTCTTCCCTCGGACCGCTTCAACGGCATCAACCGCTGGCACATCAAGACGAAACGGGTATTGCGTTAACGCCCTTGTAGTATTTCACGCGCCATGCTATACTGAATGAACTATACTCCTCTTTCCCTTTCTTCTTTTTTTTATATATGTGGGCGAGTGGCGGAACGGCAGACGCGTCCCGACGTCATTATATGGGCAGGTGGTGGAATGGCAGACACGTACGGTTCAGGGCCGTATGCCGCAAGGCGTGAGGGTTCAAGTCCCTCCCTGCCCATCTACCCAATGATCGTCGGGATGAGAGCAATCTCGTGGAGGTTCAAATCCTCTCTCGCCCACTTTGTTTCTTAAATCACAAGCTTCAAACCACAATCTCCAAACAAGCCGAGGGTCATCCTGAACGCAGTGAAGGATCTCAATATCCTTCGGCTCCGCCTCAGGATGACACGATGAATTTGTTTGTAATTTGTTATTTTGATTTTGAAATTTCGTAACACCATGCCACCAAAAAAACCAATGAGGCCGCGGCGGCGCCCGCAGATTCGGACACTCCGCCTCAGATCAACACCAATCCCGAGCGAAAAGGGCGCGCTTCGGTTTTTGCCGCTGGGCGGATGCGGCGAGGTGACACGGAGCATGTATATATATGAATATGAAGACGATATTGTCATCGTTGACATGGGCATTCAATTTGCCGAAGAAGACATGCCTGGGATTGATTACTTAATCCCGAATGTGGAATATCTCAAATCCAGGCGAAAAAATATCCGCGGAGTTATCATTACCCATGGCCACATGGACCACATGGGCGCGATTCCGCACCTTTTGGATACGCTTGGAAACCCCGCAATCTACACGAGCGCCCTCACACGCGGAATGATTTTGAAACGGCAAGAGGACTTTCCGCACTCTCCCAAACCAAAAATTGAAATCATTACCGCCGATTCCAAACTTGCGCTGGGCGGATTTCGGGTGGAATTTTTCCATGTGAACCACAACATTCCCGACTGCGTGGGCGTGGTGTTGAAAACTCCGGTCGGCACCGTCATCCACACCGGCGACTGGAAATTTGACCACACGCCGGTAAATGAAAAACCCGCGGACATGGAGCGCCTCGCGCGCCTTGGCCGCGACGGGGTGCTCCTCTTGGTATCCGAGAGCACGAATGCCGAGGCCGCGGGACGCCAAATTTCCGAAACCGATGTCATGGCCTCGCTTGAGGAAATTTTCAAAGTAGCGCCCGGCCGCATCATCGGCGCGACCTTTGCCTCGCTTTTGACGCGCATCCAACAATTGATCTGGCTCTCGGAAAAATACGGCAGAAAAGTGTTGATTGAAGGTTACAGCATGAAATCAAATGTTGCGGTAGCACAGGAACTCGGCTACCTCAAAGTGAAAAAGGGTACATTCATTGACGCAAAGCAACTCTCCGAATACAAAGACCATGAGATCACGATTTTGGCGACCGGGGCACAAGGCGAGGACCGCGCGGTGCTCATGCGGATCGTCAACAACGAACACCGTTCGCTCCACCTGAAACCCACGGATTCCATCATCTTCTCCTCATCCGTGATTCCGGGCAACGAGGCGACGGTTCAACGCCTCAAGGACGTACTCTATAAAAGAGTGGCGAAAATCTATCACTACGCGACCATGGATATCCACGCGGGAGGGCATGCCAAGCGCGAGGAATTGAAAGACCTCATCGTACTCATGAAACCCAAATACCTCATCCCCATTCACGGGAACTACTTTATGTTGAAACTCCACGAGGAGCTCGCGATTGAGGCGGGTATGCCAAGACAACACATTATGGTCGTGGAGGACGGCGAGATTGTCTCAATCACGAAAGAAACGATCCGGAAACTCAAAGAAAAAGCGCCGACCGACTACATTATGGTGGACGGCCTAGGTGTAGGCGATGTGAAAGAAGTGGTGCTCCGAGACCGCCAGCACTTATCCAAAGACGGTATTTTTGTTATCGTGACAATAGTGGATTCAAAGACCGGAAAAATCCGCACGAGCCCGGACATAATCTCCCGCGGATTCATCTATCTGAAAGAATCGCAGGATTTACTCAAAGAAGTGCGCGGCAAAACCCGGCGGATTGTGGAGGACGTGACGGTCGGCGGCGAGCGCCCGATTAACTGGACCCATGTCAAAGACGAAGTCCGCGAGGGCATCGGGAAGTTTCTGTTTCAGAAGACCCAGCGACGGCCGATGGTAATTCCGGTAGTAATTGAAGTGTAGTGCGATGACGATAGAGATCATCGATCACCCGATCACGAAGGCCGCGCTCACGGAACGCGCAAAAAAACAATTCGGGGATTTCATAAAAGCAGTAGTGGATATAAAACGGGAGATAATGGCGATCGGCGGAGATCTCCATGCCGATGAGGAAACGGTTCTTCTTGATGACGGATCGGTCCAAGAAAACCTCTGGGGCATTAATATCTTCCCCGAAAGAACCGACAGTTGGATCGAGTTTGACTCGATGATCAACGTGCGTCCGATCCAGGGAAACCGCACACGAAGCGTGGAAAACCCGGAAACGCAAAAACGAATCATTGCGATCGTCCAAAAATTGATAAGCGATTAACGTATGCTCCCCATTCATTCCCAACTCATCGCATCCGGCCGATGGCAGACACTGTCGCTTATTGAGCAAATGGCAAACATCGGGAGCGAGGTGGGACGAGTACGCATAGCTCGACAGCGAAATGATGTGGACGGCGCTGAACGTGCGTTTGCGAGGGCGCTTGAACTCTTTGACTTCACTATTAAAGACTCACGGCACCAAGGACGCAGAAAGGAGATTATCCGTGCCCGAGAACTATTTTGTGATGCATCAGAAAACGGTATCATGTATAATACAACCCTTGAAGATCTAGACCGATATTTTCTCGCATTCGCATACGCGGCGCATAATAATCAACGTCCTTAATTCATAATTCTTACTTCTTAATTCTATGAGGATTCTTCTCTCTGGCATCCAACCCTCGGGCACGCTCCACATCGGGAACTACCTCGGCGCGATCCGCCAGTGGGTGGAATTCCAATCAACATACAACACCTATATCGCGATCGTGGATGCGCATGCGATCACTGTGCCGCAAGAGCCGCAAAAGCTCCGCGAAAATACCTTGAAAACCGCCGCACTTCTTGTTGCCTGCGGCATCAACCCAAAAAGGGCAACGCTCTTCATTCAATCCCATATTCCGGCGCACTTTGAACTCGCGTGGATTTTAAACACGCTCACCCCGCTCGCCGAACTTGAACGGATGACGCAGTATAAAGATAAAAGTCAAAAGATAAAAGATAAAAGCGGAACGCTCGCAGGGCTTTTAAATTACCCGGTGCTTCAATCTGCCGACATCCTCCTCTACCAAGCCGATCTCGTGCCCGTGGGCGAAGACCAGCTCCAACACTTGGAACTCACGCGGACTCTCGCGCGCCGCTTCAACAATCGCTTTGGCAAAACATTCACAGAGCCGCAGCCGCTTGTCCAGAAAAATGCGGCGCGGATCATGGGACTTGATGACCCTTCAAAAAAAATGTCAAAGTCCGCGGCGAGTGAAGCAAATTATATTTCGCTTCTTGATTCGCCCGACACGATTCGCCATAAAATCAAAACGGCGGTTACCGATTCGGATGCCACACTACGCTATAATCCCGCGGTGAAGCCCGCAATTTCAAATTTAATGACGATTTACTCTGCGTTCTCCGATCTCCCCTATTCCGCGATTGAAAAAAAATATCGCGGCAGCGGCTATGCCGACTTCAAACGCGACCTTGCCGAACTTTTGATTAAAAAACTTTCCCCCATCCAGAAAAAATATTCCGCCCTCGCCAAAAACAAAAAATCCCTCCTCGCACTTTTGAAAACAGGCGCGACACACGCTTCAAAAGTTGCTGACAAAACCCTCACCGACGCTAAGAAAAAAGTGGGGTTTGTAAACTCAATACACAGATGATACAATAAAAATCATGCCTCATGTGCAAGGAGCGAAAATTATTACTCTAAAAAAGTGGGGGGGTCTTCGCACATCCCTTCCTTTAAGCTGGACGAGAGCGGCGGGATTACTGCGTAATAAAAGAAAGGGATTAGAACGCCATCTGAAAGAAATACGAAAAGAATGGAACCAAAAATAGCAGAACACTAATATCTCATGACCATTGATGCCAATATCGTAATCGCCTATCTCGGTGGTGATGAGGTGGTCATTGAAACACTCTCACGTTGGCGACAGGAAGGACGGCCTCTCCTTCTCCCCGCTATTGCAGAGACGGAAGTGCTCTCATTCTCTGAATGGACAGACGAAGAGCGTAAAGCCACGGAGCAATTCATCTCTGAAAATTTCACATCTATTCCTTTTGATCGGACTCTCGCGCGAATCGCGAGTGTAATTCGCAGACAGTCAAAAATAAAATTGCCCGATGCGACACTCGCGGCAACTGCGCTCTTCACCCATACGCCACTCGTAACCCGCAATGTGAGGGACTTTAAAAGAATTTCTCACCTCTCAATAATTCAAATATGATGCGCAGCGCAAAGAAAAAAGTGGGGTTTGTGGGGTAAATCAAAATAAATTACAATACATTCATGTCCCCTACCATTACAATTTCAAAAACTAAATATCAGAAACTCACCGAAATTGCCCGAAAATACGAAAAAATCCCCCACTCTGTGCGGGAGGAATATATTGATGACGACGAAAAACCGCTCACACCCAAACAAAAGGCAATAATAGATAAAGGTTTAGCGGAAGCGCTTGATGATATAAAAAAGGGCCGCACGTATGGCCCATTTGATACTGCTGAAGAAATGATCGCATCTCTTCAAAGAGAATCTCGGAAATTAAAAGCAAGGAAGACACGGTGATGCGTCTAGATTATAGTCCGCGATTCCTCCGAAGTTACGCAAAGGCAAACGCAGAGATACGAAATGCTTTCAATAAGCAAGCACGATTACTGAAGGATAACATCCTTCATCCTTCCCTTCATGCAAAGAAATACGATGAAGCAAACGACATCTGGCAGGCGCGGGTCAACGGAGGAGGATGGCGTTTCTACTTTTGTATAGAGGGCGATATCTACTATATTCTCGACATCACCCGCCATCCGAAATAATATCTATGCCCGAATCAGAACCCCCACACATCACACTTGAAGACACGGAAAAATTTGAACCGGAAATCCCCTCCGCGGATACGGATAGAACCGCGCTTGAAAAAGAAACGCTGAAACGCTGGGACGTTTCCCATATTGATTCGCTCCAATCTCTGCAGTTTGAACTCGCAACTCTTGTCGGTAAATACATACGCAAATACTACGACAAGGATGGCAATATTATAAGGATTGATGCGAGCGATGACCCCCCGCAGGACGACTTTTTGAAGGGCCTCCCTACAATCAAACCCGAACACCCGGGGTTGAGTTAAGGGGTGCAATTTTAAAAGAGATGCCCTGCGTCCCGCTAAGCGGGACGCAGGGCAAACGCTAGTATTCTTCCAGCTCCTCTATATCTTTTGGGTCATCATCAAAACAATCATAGTCCTCCCAAAACATCCGATGCAAATCAGTGATCGGCCCAAAAATAGGGCCATCATCGGCTAACAAAAGTGTACACGCCTCCTCAAAAGAGCGCCTTCGTCCGCCGTATTTTGATTCAGCCACATACTCCCGTACCGACGGACCACCGTACCCTCCCGATACTCCCGTGACGAGCACACTCACGGCATTGGCAAACGCCGCCTTTTTGAAATTGGAGGCGCGCGGTCTCTTTTCTTTCACAACCGCCATCGCCCGCTCCAGTATCTCGTCATAGCCCGCAAAACTCATAGCGAAACCCTCCTCGTTTCCTCTCCTAATGTGCTACTCCATAAGTGGCTGATGGAGTGATAACTGTCAAGTTGATGTCACGCCTATCCTTCCGTTTTTTTCCTCTTTTCTCGCATCCGTTCTACAATACGTCGCCCAACCTCGTGAAAACTATTTCTCAAAATACGAGCGGATTCTGAAATGTATAGGTGACTTCTCTCAACATGAACAAGAGGTTCATCTGCAACCCCGCGTTTTCGGACTGCAAGAATCCCTTCACGATCATATGATTCATCAAACTCACCAATGCGTTTATAGGCAAATCCTGGTGTTTCTGTCCGAGCTCTCGTTTCTAGGTCTACCGCGGGGTCAACCCTGCCTATGAGTATCTGAATGCCGGACTTCCGTTCAAGCGCACCCATCTCATTTTCTCCATGAGTCGGAGATTCTTTTTGGATACCGCTCAAAAATGCAAAGTAGAGTACGTTTTCATCAGAACCGAATACCTCTTTAATCGCTCGTCGTGCTTCCTTCATTGTGCTCCTTTCCGCAGTAACATAGTCATCAACGACAAGTATTGATGGCGAATCCTGTAAATGATGGATCTCGCGAATCTCCTCTAATCGACGGGTGGTCGCGCTCCGATCCTCATCTACTAATTTGGCGAATCTTTGAAAATCTTTCTTCTTCTCCAGTAGTGTACCTCCCTTTCTTTCTGCTTCATTATAAAATCGTTCGCGATAAGTACGGGGTGCGCCGCCTCCATAGGCCTCTTCAATATTCTGGTCAAGTTTTTGACCGCGCCCAGAAAATATATTGAGATAGCTGAAACTTGGAGTTTGCACGCCACGCAAACGGTATACTTCAGACACAACGGGGCGCATCGCATGAGCGAGCGGACGACTCGCAGTTTCAAGAAAGAGTACTACGCGTGGTAGTTTCTTATGAGAAATAGTGAGTAATCTTTCTGCTAATACATGAAGGCCCATTTCCAGTGTCTCGCAGTCAACAGGAGGTATGAATTTCTCTTTCAATTCTTCTTGGCTCATTTTCTCTAAATTCTCCTGGAATTTGAGAGATGTGCTCTCCTCCTCTATCTCCTCCTCCAAATGATGAGACTCCTTATGATGTTGCATGGTGTAGAATATTATCCTCACTTCCAATCTACCACCTCTCACGCAATTGATAAACTATATGCCTCAGCTTCAAGTCACGATTCACCGACCACTCTCGGGATCATGAGTGGAAAAAACGTCTTACCCTTTTCGCTCTTTCGAGCTCATCAGCAGGAATACACATTCCTAGAAGAGTGCAGGCACTTAGGCGACCTGCTTCCCGTTGAAGCGGCTGTTTCGAGTCAACAGAATTGCTGAACCGAAATCGCCGCTCCATGGGTGGAGAATGATTAGGAGATTAATTTGTAACGAACTTTCCTCACCTTCAGCGCACCAATTGCTTGATGTGCTGGAGAAAGGAGGGAGAGAAACCGCTCTAGAGCAGATCTCTCCCACGATGTACGTGTTTTTCGTCGCGTCCGACGTCCCTCGGCTTAACCGGCTATCACAGATCTTTGATCCGGACTACCGAGAGAAACTTTTTTCTCCAACGACCCGTGGATCGTCGGAGAATTAGACTCTGGCCTTTCGGGAGCGATACTCCCGAACCAGCGCCTCCACATCCTCGTCGGAAGGGGAGAACCGGAAGTATTCCGGATCCCCCTCCACGAAGAGGGGCCAACCGTCCTGGAATGCGCATGGCGCGCATTCCGGCGCGGTGGCCGGCCGGTTCTCTGCGGCGTTCCAGCCGCGGGGGGCCGACATCTCGGCCTTCCGCGACTGACACACACCGCAGAGAACGCTCTGCGTTGTTGTAATCATTTCCTCACCTTCAGCGCACCAATTGCTTGATGGGCTGGAGAAAAGAGAGAGGTTTTGATAACGGAGACCTCTCGGAACTCCATTCTAACTAAATTATCTCCTACTGGTGGGGCGTGCCCACCGATCTCCCGTCTGCCAGGGGGGACCAAAATGTTCCCCCCGAGATGCCATGTCCTGGCATCTCGGACAGCGCTGGGTTCCAAGGGGACCGTTCGGGTCCCCCTGAAACCCCCGGGTGCACACCCAGCAGTGATGGGTGTGTCCGTCAGCTGGGTCCGGATGGGGACCCCAGCACGCCCCACCAATACCCTTTGGGTTGGAAGTGGTCTCCAGCGGGAGACCACTTCCAACATGATTATAATTATCCATAAAAACCTCCTTCCCGAGATTCCGCTCGGGTCGTCGCCGGGGATCCCTTGACCCCCGATCATCCCTGATAGGGCGTAAGAAGGCGCCACTCACACGAGCAGCATTTCGCGCACGAGATGTCATCCTGAACGCCGATGAAGGATCTCCGGAGATTCTTCGCTTCGGATCAGAATGACGAGGGTCGCACGCAAAATGCCGCCCGCGTAGGTCGAGAGATTAAATCAAAGAACTCACTTTTCCGACTCACCGAGCCGAGACCGAACGGAAACTTTTTTTGTTTCCATCCCGTCCCGACGCGCTGTTGACTCCTCTCTCCTCTATTCAGACCTGCCCGCCTAGGGTGGGGAGAAGGATGAAGAAGAATATGAGACAAGCGATACAGAACAATATATATTTTTGTAGTGAGTTTGTCCGCGCTTGAGTCCTCTTGATTGGTATGAAAACCAGATAGGGGTTTTGACGTGCAGTTGAGCACATTGTGCTCTTTTTTCATCAATACCCGAAGATATTGATTGGTTGTACCACACATCGCCTCCCAGAATCCAGTAGCCATTCCTACTCTCTCCTCCATCCTTCTCCCCATGAGAAGGAAAAAGGCGATTGAGAATTTCCTTTTTGAGGAGGAGAGAGTTCTCAATCGCCTTTTTCCTGCCGGGCTCGCCCCGTAGTGAACCAAAGGTTCTACTACTAGGGGATTACGGCTCCCGGCAAAGCCGCTCTCTCCTATTCTTATGTTTTCAATGCTGCCCGCTCGACTTTGAGCTTATGGTGCTATAATATACCAAAAGTTATGACTTGTCAAGTATTTTCTTTGCAATATAGAAGAAAATGCTTTATATAAAGCATTTTCTTCTATCACTCCTTCCTTATTTTCATCATCTCATCCCACCCAAAACCGCCACTTTTTCTCTTTCCATGTGTCTGCGTAGTCCACGCCTATGCGGGGGCCGCGCTTGATGCGGCGGGACGGGATCTGCACTCCCCTATCTTCTATCCAGAGACCGGTTTTCTCCGCCGGCTGGCGGACCGCTTTTTTGGTATTGAGCGTTTTATCTATTTTGAAATACTTGCACACCCTCCCCGGCCCTCTTATCCCCGTTGTCACATTATTTCTCGATAGCGAAGTTTTGCGACGTGTACACGATTCACGTGGCCGCACGTCATTGCATATAGATGCTATAGCATCTATATGCAATCTCTGAACAGAAGTAGGGAAAACTGAACGTATCAATACAGCCGCAGGGTACCCCTCCTTCTCCGTCACGATATTGAGGCAATAGTGCATCCCATAGACGAGATACACATACCAATGGCCTGGCGGGCCGAACATGACTTCGGTGCGCGGCGTTCTGCCGCGCGATGCGTGTGATGCGAGGTCGCGCGGGCCGACATACGCCTCCACTTCCGTAATCATGCCAACGATTTCTTTGCCTTGAATCTTTCGCACTAAAAATTTGCCAAGGAGGTCTTTGGCGACGAGGAGTGTGGGACGGTTAAAAAATTGGGCAGATAAACCTCTCTCTATATTTTTATTCGATGATCAAAAATTTTAAATCGCTTTGAGCCGATATATTCATTCCAGACGGATACATACTGAGAAATCTCTTACCGTCTGGCTCAAATCTAGAAAGATCGGGCATGTACTCCTGATTATATTTATTAAGGACCAAGTCACCTGGTGCAAGTATACACTCGCCCACAGAAGGGATATCCAGCCTCACAGAAGCAAAAGTAATTAAATGCAGTAGATTACCGAAAACAAAACCGCTATTTTTAAGATCAGTAATCCTTTGAGCAATTAATTCTTTTTTCTTTGGTATGGCTATAAGACCAGCATACACATCACCCTCTATACGACGACTGAAATATTTATTGAGCAAGTGAGTGAGTTCCTGACTTCTATTATCCACTGTCAGATCCGCGTTCTGAATCAACCGGTTGGTACTAAACCGAGCATCGGAAGAAAGCCGAATTATCTCCGAGACATCATTTTTACCCTCAAAATGTTTTCTGAATTCCTCTCTCATGAATATAGATATTCTCTCTACGCTCCTACAGGGAATCGAACCCTGCTTTCCGCCGTGAGAGGGCGGCGTCCTAGCCGATAGACGATAGGAGCAGACAAAAATAGCGTATCAGCATTCCCATGTCTTTTCAAATAACGAGTATAAATGCTTTTTATTTTATTCTGCATCTCCACTGACGATCGTCAGAGAGGATACAGAATAAAAATAAGAAGCAATCCCATTAGCGTACTCGCCAATACTCATCCTGACGCACCAAAAGTATTTGCGCGCTCTCGGGGTGTGCCATGATTTCACGCACTGCTTTTTCCATCCGCATCACCTGGCTGCCTTTTATCAAAATTAAATCGCCTTCACGAATCAATGGGTCAAGTGCGCGGCCCGCGGAGACCGAATCATCAAACGTTAAAACACGCTCCCGCAGCATTCCGCGTTGAATTGCTTCATCGGCAATGAACTTTGCCCGCGCGCCGACGCATACCAACACATCAACGAACCCAGCGGCAAGGTCGCCAATCGCGCGATGCGCGTGCTCGGTATAGCGGCCGAGTTCGGACATATCGCCCAGCACCGCAATTTTTCTTTTGCCCGGAAGCGCCCGTAAAGTTTCAAGTGCGGCGCGCATGGATTCCGGTGCAGCGTTGTATGTGTCGTCCAAAATAAACGACCGTTTGTTCCCGGAAAGAAGCCGGAGCCGCCCGGGCGGGCCCACATATTCTCCGAGGGCTTCGGAAATTTCCACAAGATTCATCCCCACGGAAAGCCCCACGGCAATTGCGGCCCCTGCGGCATACGCATGCGGCATGCCAAAAACCGAGTGGAGCCGAACCGGCACAATGCTCCCTTGGTGCTCCGCTTTGAATGATATGCCATCCGGCACATCGCCCCGCGCGGCATCTTTCAAAATCCGAAATTCACAGTCCGTAATCCGTACACTCGCGTGCGGGTCCGTTCCAAACGTCATCACCGGAACGTTCGTCTGCTCGCGCATCCCATACACCGCCACGTCGTCGTAACACAGAACCGCGCGGCCGTCATCGGGCAGCCCTGCAACAAGTTTTGCTTTCTCTTGAATCAACTCTTCGGGGTCTTTGAAATATTCCACATGCACCGGCACATCGCCAATCTGGGTTACCACCGCGACCCGCGGCCGCACGATGGAGAGGAGATACTCCATGTCGCCGGGTTTCTGCACGCCCATCTCAAACACCAAGACATCCGGACAGTCAAAACCAAAAATCATTTTCTTTGCGATACCCGCAAGCTCCCCGAGCCAACCCGAAATACTGCGGTAATGATTTTTCGCGCCAAGCACCGCGAGCGGGAGCCCAATTTCCGTATTCAAACTCTTCTCGCTTTTCCCCACGCGATACCTTTTTTTCAGCACCGCAAAAATCGCCTCCTTGGTGGAGGTTTTGCCGACAGAGCCGGTGACACCCACTACTATCGGGCGGTACTTGCTAATCACTTTCCGAGCAAAAAATGCGAGTAATTTTTGTAACACAAATTTCATGGAATTAAGAATCAAGAATTATGAATTAGGGAAACGACGTAACCATAATTCCTAATTCGTACTTCATGATTCATCGTTCGTCCGGCGGTATCTCATAGTAATTTAGCATATATTCTGCCAAATCGTGAAAGAACGGCGTTAAGGTGTTTGCCGCGAATCGATTGCCTTTCGGTTTATTTAACTGGATATACACGAGAAACTTCGGGTCAAAGGCCGGCGCGTAGCCGACGAATGTGTGAATGACGTCATCCGAATATCCCTTGCCGTCCTCGCGCGGGATTTGCGCGGTGCCGGTTTTTCCGGCAACAAAATACCCCTTCACATTTGCCCTGTTCTCAAAACTATTCCTGACGGTTGCCACAAGCATCTTTGTGAGTTCCTCGGCGGTTTTTTCCGAAATCACGCGCCGCACGGTCTCGGGCTCCCGCCGCATTTCATTTCCGGAATCCTCGGTGATGCGCTCCACAACATAGGGTTTCATCAATATGCCGTGATTGGCAATTGCCCCAATCGCCATTGCGGTCTGCAGAGGAGTTACGGCAATTCCCTGCCCGAACGCGGCGGTTGCAAAATCAATATCCCGCCCCTCTTCAAGATTTGAGATGTCGCCGGAAAGCTCGCCCGGCAGGTCAACGCCCGTTTTTTCTCCAAGCCCGAAGCGGCGCAAAAACTCCCGGTGGGCCTCTTTGCCGATGAGTCGCGCGACATACACCACGCCGGTATTGAGCGACTTTTCAATCACCTGCGACATCGTTTGCACTCCGTGGGCTTTGAGGTCAAAATTTTGGATTGTATATCCCCCGAATCGGACAACCCCCGTATCTTCATACGTCGTTGTGGGCCGCACTTTCCCCTCCTCCAGACCCGCGGCCATGGTCAACGGTTTCATCACCGAACCCAATTCGTACTGCGCTTCCACGATTTTATCAAGAAACACGGAAAAATCCGTTTCTTTTGAAAACTCGTTTGGATCAAACGCGGGAACACCCGCAAGTGCGCGGATTTTCCCGGTCACAGGTTCAACCACGAGAATCATCGCGGAGGACGCGGACCACTTCTCTGCCGCCTTCCGCAGCACCTCTTCGGCTTTCAGCTGCACATTGTAGTCAATCGTGAGCACCACATCCGAACCATTTTTTGGGGGATTCACGATTTTTTTCCCAAGGGAAATCCAGTATGCTCTTGAGTTTTGGGCGCCTTTGAAAAAATTGGTCTTGCCCGCAAGCTCATTTTCATAGAAACGCTCAATGCCATAGCGGCCGATTTCCTCTTCATTTTCTTTACTCACAAAGCCAACGAGGTGCGCCGCGAACGCCCCATGCGGATAGACGCGGCGTTTTTCCTCTTCAAAAAAGAGACCTTCAGGGAGACGGGACGCGAGATCCTCTTTACGCGCGCTCTCCACCTTTTTCACAAACACTTCATAGGGGTCGTCGCGCTTTGCCATTTTTTGCCGGATTTCCTCGGGCGGCACATTGAACGCCTCTTGAGCGAAGGCAGAAACCGCGTCCGGATCACGCACGCGCATAGGCGATACCGCGAGCGTATACTCAATGCCATTGAACGCGAGCGGGACCAACGCGCCTGTTTTCTCTTGCATAGAGATCGTGCCGCGCTCACCCGATCTCTCCGCACCCGACTGGTACTGTTTTGCGGCAAGACGGAGGTACTCCCCATGATTTACAATCTGCAAAAAAAACAAGCGTCCCGACAGGAGTGCGAGCGACGCATAAAAAAAGAGGAGGACCCATGTCATCCTCGCCGAAGAGGTCTTGGCAAAGCCCCCTTTCGTTCGCGCCGCAGCCCTCATCACCGGAGAAGCGTATCGGGAAGGGCGGCAACCGCGACATTCTCGGGCGCGACATACCGAATCTGCGAGACGCGCTCCATTGCGCCGATGACCTCCGGATATTCAAGATCAAGGCGGGTGTGTTTGTGCTGGAGGACGACGATATCGGCCGCAATCACGCGCTCAATTGCATCGCGCTCTTTTTTCAACGCATCAATCCCCACCCCAAGACCGAATGTCCAATAGAGCGCGACCACATACGAAATAAGGGAAAGTCCTGCGAGCGCCGCGAGCCCTGCCGTGGCATGGTCGCGATAGTGAAAGGCGGCGCATCGCGCCTCAATACTCTCCCATGACCCGCGGAGATTTTCTACAAGTATCTGCTTTTGGTTGAGAATAAACGTTGTCATCGTCAAATTTGTATTACGGGGTCATACTCTATTCTATTTTTTTGAGCGCCCGGAGTTTTGCGGACCGCGCGCGGGGATTTTCTCTTACTTCCGGATACGATGCGATAATCGGTTTTTTTGTAAGACGTGTTGCGCGCTCGCGTTTCTCATAGGCGCGAAATGCTTCTTTCACGATGCGGTCTTCAAGCGAATGGAATGAAATCGCGGCAATGACTCCTCCTTTTTTCAAAACCGTGTACGCTCCGTCAAGTCCCGCCTCAATATTTTCAAGCTCCTTATTTACCGCGATCCGCAATGCCTGGAATGTCCGCGTGGCGGGGTGAATTCTGTTTCCGCGCGCACGTGCGGGAATCGCCCGCCTCACGATATCAGCCAGGGCGGCGGTGCGCGTGACCCTTTTTTCTTTCCGCGCCGCCACAATCGCCGCCGCAATTTTTTTTGAAAAATGATCTTCTCCGAATCTGCGGATACTCTCTTCAATCGCGTCCTGCGCCCAGCTATTCACGATTGTCTCTGCGGTAAGCCCCCCACCCTCGATGTTATACCGCATATCCAGCGGCTCATCTTTCAGAAAAGTGAATCCCCTGCCTGAGCGCTCTGTGTGATACGAACTGAACCCGAGATCAAAGAGCACTCCGTCAACTTTTCCCGCAACTCGGAACTTTCTTGCAATCGCTCCGATATTCACATACGTATCGCAGACAAACGTCGTATTCCGTATTCCTAATTCCTGATTCCTGATTCCTGATTCCCGTACCAGTTCGCAATCCCAATCAATACCTATCACCTTGCCCTTCTCTCCTACTTTTTCCGCAATCACCCGCGCATGCCCTCCGCCGTTTACTGTTGCGTCTATAAAAATCTGTCCGGGGCGAGGGTTCAATACTCCCAAAACTTCATTCAGCAAAACCGATGTATGCACAAATTACTAAATTAATCTAATTGCTCTAATTATTCTAATCAAATCCCAATGTCTAATTTCTAATATCCGGGAGTTTTAGATCAATTAGGTCAATTAGAGTAATTAGGTCAATTTAATATAGTCCCAGCTCTCCCAATTTCTCCGCAATCATATCCGTGTTTTTCTCCACCTCTGCTTTGTAACTCTCCCACCGCTTCTCATCCCAAATCTCAAGTCGGTCATGCACGCCGACAATCGCCGCTTTCTGCCCGAGCCCTGCGTATGTTTTCAAATAATCAGGAATCAATATCCGTCCGAGCTGGTCGCATTCCACTTCCACCGCGCCGGAGAAAAGCAATCGCAGAAAACTTCGCGTGTCGCCCTGCCCCATCGGAAGCTGTGCCAATTTCTCCGTCAATTTCTCCCACGTTGCTATCGGGTAGAGAAACAAACAATTATTCAGTCCCCGTGTGAGAATTGCCCGCTCCCCGAGTTCTTTCCTTAATTTTGAAGGAATTGCGAGGCGTTTCTTGGGATCAAGCGTATGTTGGTATTCTCCTATGAGCATGAGAGTTATTCACAGGGGTGGCTACTTATCCACAAGGTTTTCCACAATTCACCACTTTTATTTCATTTTATCCCACCAAAATCCAAAATACAATAGATGCGTACCACTTAAAGTAAAAACTAAAAAGTGGCGTATGAAAGGCAAAATATACAAAAACAGCCATGGAATTTCCACAGCTTGTTCACTTAGTCGCGATAACATGATTTATTCCATGCCCAAAACCGAGTAAGGAATACGACACTCGTAGAGGCCGTTCGCTGCATCTTTCGCCAGATTCTCATCCGGATACAGACGAACGAGAATCCGTCTCTCCAGCTTCCGCTTCCTCCAGATAACTTTTTCTCCGTCTCTCAAGCCTTTGATGGAAAATAATTCTTGATCAAACAGAATTATTTTCCTCTCAATTGTTTCCTCCCCGATAATTTCATTGTAGTACGCTCTTCCGACTTCCAACGCCGAGTTGCGACTCATAAAATTATCCCTGTGCACAGGAGAAAAGCCGAATGACCGGATCAGTTCCAGAAAAAAATTCTGGAGAGATTCCCGATCATACAACGGGTCTCTGAGCGCGAGAATGAATTCAACTCTATGACTCCATTGTCCCGTTCTCTCGGGTATAGAGACCATATTGACCATATGGACAACTACAATTTTTCTATTTTGAAAGACCGTACTCCGGATCACCCCTAACTTTGACATCTATCTGTCTCTCCTTTCTTATTCATACTCTAATGGGCGCGGCAGGACTCGAACCTGCGTAGTCCAAAGGACGCCACGTCTACAGCGTGGTGCAATTGCCGCTATGCGACGCGCCCATTTATAAACTAACTATATTCCCAATTCTCAATTTTATCTGAAAATTGTTCTTGTAGAGTAAGATAATCTTCTTTTAAAAGCAAATAGAGATTTATGTCGGGATATAGTTCTCGGAATCTTTTATCGCGTTGATAGGAAAAATCCGATAAGAAATTTTTTATTTCAACGTATATATCTTGATTGGGAAGATAGAAATCAGGAGTATATTTTTGGTTTATAAGATCAAAGGTGCGCGGCTGAAAGTTCCATTGTATGCTCAAAGAATTTAATAGGCGTGCAAAGTTTGCTTCCCAACGACTGTAGAAATAGATATCACCAAGATCACTTCGTATCCCTGCCTTTGCACGCGCTGCTCGGGGCGATGTTGGCTGACCGCCAATTACACTCATAGCGCAGGCATTACTACAATATTTTCTAGTTTTCCAGCGTTCGAATACAATCTCTCTCCCGCATTTGAGATTCTGACAAAGAAATATAAGGCGCGGAATTTTAATAATCCCCTTAAAAGGACTCATTTTCCCCAACAAAGAAACAGAGATTTTCCTTTTTGTCCCCTCTGAAAGTATTCTACTTTTATTATTTACGGCAACTGCACAACTTTTTGAGCAGAATTTTTTTGGATCAGAAGGGGTCTTAATAAATTCTTTATCACATAAAAGATTAGCACATTTCTCGGTAATACATTTTTTTAGGCCATCAAACTTGCCAAGCAGCCAATTCTGTTTTGTCAAAAAACATTGTCTCTCGCGATACATTTTTGAATTATAGAAATCGCGGGGCATATTTAGTACAGCCGGTGGTCGGACTTGAACCGACAAACCTTCGCTTTACAAAAGCGCTGCTCTGCCATTGAGCTACACCGGCATGTGTAGTGTGCCATTGCCCACTCAACGGCCCCCCCGCCGGGGGCACTTCATTCAAAGAGCCGCGGCGTGCGAATCTCAATCATGCGCTTCGCGCGTGTACTCCCGCGCTGCGGGATGAGAGGACGCGAAGAAGCAGCCGAGGGAAACGCCTCCGATACAATGGAAGATTGAGACGCGTCGGGTGCGACCGACTCGTCGCTATGCAACTTCTTCCAGTACTCGCCATTCCCGTTGCCATTGACCAGATACCCGTTCTTGGCATAGCGCTGAATGAATTTAAGCACCAAAACGAGCGAGTTGTCCATCCGCATGACGAGGATATGGAGGCGATACACGACTTTCCCGATCGCATTGAAAAAGAGATCGCGGTATCGCTTTTCCTGATAAAATGTTTTTATCGGAAGTGCTAAAAGCCGTATGCGCCGAGCATGGCGTTCAAGTTCGCCTACAATCACGTGATCCGGAACCGTGGCGAGCACCGGGAGCTTTTCAGACACTTTCACCCAGAGGGTCGCAAGCGCCCCCACAAATACCGCTGCAAGTGTAATATCAATAATACCCATTAGAGTTCAAACCGGACGAATCGTCCTACTTTAATATTCTCGCCGAATTTGCCTATCGCCTCGTCTATGTACTGGCCGACGGTCTTTGCCGGGTCTTTCACGAACGGCTGCTCACGCAACGAAACAGACGCAAAGTGGCTTTCAATCTTTCCCTCCAGAATCCGTTCGCGCACCTCTTTTGATTTATCCATCCCCGCCACAGTTTCCCGCACATGTGTCCGCTCTGTCTCCAAGGCCTCCTGCGGGACCGCGTCACGCGACACATACTGCGGATTCATCGCCGCGATGTGGAGCGCCACATCGTGCGCGAGCGCTCTAAACTCCGGATTTCGCGCCACAAAATCGGTCTCGCAAAAAACTTCCACCATCGCGCCCACGCGGGCATTGCCGTGGATGTAGCAATCAATAACCCCTGCGCGGACTTCGCGGCCGGTTCGCTTTGCGGCCGATGCTCCGAGGCGGCGCGCGACCAGCGCCTCGGCGCGCGCCATATCGCCCCGCGCTTCTTCAAGCGCTTTTTTCACTTCTGAAATTCCCGCGCCGGTCTTCTCCCGGAGCGCTTTAATCTGTTCGGTAGTGTACATTACTTTTTTTCTTCGGTCTCCGCCGTCTGACGGACTGCTTCAAACGCTCCTTCCTCAAGCGCTTCGCCAATTCTTCCAATCATGTAGGTGAGCGCGGGAAGCGCATCATCATTTGCAGGAATCGCCCGGTCCAGAAGTGCGGCGTTTGAGTTGGTGTCGGCAAGCGCCACAACCGAAATCTTTGCCTTCCGCGCTTCGCGGAGCGCCGTATCGTCGTGGGTGATGTCAACAATAAAAATGGCATCGGGAAGACGGGTGAGCGTCCGGAGGCCGTCAAAGAATCGAACGAGCCGCGCGTGCTCTTCACTTTTTCGCATCTGCTCCTTTTTTGTGTATTTCTCAAGCTCACCTGCGGCTTTCTCGCGCTCAATCTCTTTCATATGCTCCACGCGCTTTGCGATCACTTTGAAATTCGTAAGCGTCCCGCCGATCCAGCGCTCGGTGAAATACGGCATGCCCGATTTCTCGCCCAAACGCGTGATAAGACCGCGCGCCGCGGGCCGCGTTCCCACCAAAAGAACTAAACCCCTTTTTGCCGCGATTCCCTTCAAGAACGCGAGCGCTTCGGCAAGCTTCTCTTTGGTTTTTGCGAGGTCAATGACGGAGACGGTATTTCGCACGCCAAAAATATAGGGCTGCATTGCCGGATGATTTTTGGACTTCGCATGCCCCAAGTGGACCCCTGCCTTGAACATCGCCTCAATCTCCGGATCAGCCGGAGAAAGAGTGAGAATCGGGGCAGGTTCAAGCGCGATATCATTCGTAGACATAACCTCACCAGATTACCAAAAATCGGGGTATCGCGCAAGGGGTCTATTTGCAGATTTCCACACCATACGATATACTGTGCCTATTCTCGCGCATATCCGAAAAACCCATGAAAAAAGACATCCATCCCGCATATCACCAGGCAAAAGTTTTCTGCGCCTGCGGAAACGAATTCACAGTCGGCTCCACGAAGGAACGGCTGGATATTGAAATTTGCGCAAAGTGCCACCCCTTCTATACGGGCAGCTCAAAACTCATAGATACCGCCGGCCGCGTGGAGAAATTTAGGGCGCGGCTCGCCAAGAAGAAAATCAAAAAGTAAATATCAAAATCAAAATTGGGGTAGCCCGCAGGATGGGGCTATTCGTTTTTACTTTTTACTGTGTGATTTTGATTTTTTATTTTTGATATTTGATTTACACTGCAGATATGTCCACGGACACGGAATTGGAAAAGCTACATACGCGGCGGGGGGAACTCCAACTACTTTTGAACGACCCCGCACTCTATCGCGACCCGAAGAGAGTGAAAGAACTCTCGCGGGAGTTTGCGATGATCGAAAAACAGATTGCCGCCGCAGCCCGCGGAGAGACCCGCGAACTGCCCGACGACGCCATCATGGAAATCCGCGCCGGAACCGGCGGGGATGAAGCCGCGCTCTTTGCGCGCGATCTTTTTCAAATGTACACACGCTTTGCCCAAAATCGCGGCTGGAGCGTGGCGCTTCTGGAAGAATCAAAGAGTTCGCTCGGGGGATACAAAGAGGTAGTGTGTGAAATCCACGGAAAAAATGCCTATCGCCTGCTCCGCGCGGAATCCGGCGTGCACCGCGTACAGCGCATTCCCGACACCGAAAAATCCGGCCGCATTCATACCTCCGCCGCATCCGTTGCCGTGCTGCCGCTCGCGCGGGAAGTGGACGTGGAGATCAAACCCGAAGACATCAAAATTGAATTCTTCCGCGCGTCCGGCCCGGGAGGACAAAATGTAAACAAGGTGGAGACCGCGGTGCGGGTGTATCACCTCCCCACCGGCATCCAGGTATCTTCCCAGACCCAGCGCTCGCAGCAGCAAAACAGGGAGCGCGCCATGACGATCCTGCGCTCCACACTTCTTGATGCAAAGATTGAAACGGAAAATAAAAAACGCGCCGAGGAGCGCAAAATGCAGATAGGCACGGGGGATCGCTCAGAAAAAATCCGCACCTATAATTTCCCGCAGGATCGCGTCACCGATCACCGCATCAAACAATCCTGGCACAATATTCCCTCGCTCATGGAGGGAAATATTGACCCGATCATTGAAGCATTTACCAAATACTAATACATACGAACATACGAATTCGTATATTCGCGGAAATTTGCATTTCGTAAAGTTAGAGTATCCTCCCGATGTCTTTGGCAAGTGAAAGAATGCGGCTCGCGTAGGTCCTGCAAATA
Organism: uncultured Candidatus Saccharibacteria bacterium; assembly: GCA_964501445.1. Classification (GTDB taxonomy): domain Bacteria; phylum Patescibacteriota; class Minisyncoccia; order Sungbacterales; family HO2-52-23; genus CAZCSJ01. The sequence goes on along the minus strand of CAZCSJ010000002.1, from coordinate 13,094 downwards.
TAACTCGTGCAGGTGGGTCTTCCGGAAATATAGGTTTTTGCCGCGCGGGTTTCTGCCTCCGAGGTCTGGAGATCCGCCCCTGAATCGGCAAGAAAGAGTGCGGCTGCGGTAAACGCGTCTTCCACATTCCACGGACTCGGAGGGGTGTGCCCCGTCAATTGCGCCACACGATCTTCAAACCGAAGCCAGGTGGTCGGCAAAAATTGCGCGGGGCCCATTGCGCCCCCGCAGCCGTAATTCGGCTTTCGCGACACGGGCATAGAGTCGGGATTCAAACCAAGCTTTCCGGTAATTTCAAAAAACGCATTCTTCTCCGCTTCCGCATTCTTTTTCCTTCGCAGACGCACATAACAATCGTACAGATCGGTTTTCCACTTGCCCGTGCCTACATTTGTTCCCACACTAATGACCCCATCCTCAAACTGCTTGCCCGTTTCCACCTCCAAGAGCGCTAAAAGAAATGCGGTGCGGATGCCTGCGCGTTTTGCCGCCAAGTCCGCGGCCTGAATCGCGTTCTCCGCGGTAATACCCGTTTTCTCAAGATAGAAAAGCTGGGTTTTCAAAGTCGCGATGTCGCGTTTCTTTGACTGCAACAATTGTTGGAAAAGCGCCTCCTTGCCCTTGGTGAGGCGAAGCAGCTCGTCTTTTTCCTGCTTTTTTTGCGCGAGGAACCGGCGTTCCACCTCCTGCAACGACTTCAACCCCTCCTGCTCCTGCTGGAACTCAAGCAGTTCATCCCGTTCACGCGTGAGCTCCTCCTGATCGGACTCAAACCTATTCACTGCGGTCTTGATTTGTGCCTGGACGCGAAGAATAGTGTTGAGCGATCCGAAAAAATCGGAGAGCGACTGATTTTTCAAGAGCGCTGGGAACACATCTTCTTTGTCATACACATAGACCGCAAACAAACTCGCGGAGAGGGCTTTTTTGGATACATCAATTTTCTCGGAAAGCACTGCGATGCCATTGCTCTTTTTTTTTATCGTCAAGCCCGCCTTTTGGATTTCCAAGGCAATCTGTTTTATCGCAAGCTCTCGCGCGCGAATATCTTGATTGATGCGCTCCACCTCGCTCACAAGGGTTCGTGTTTCCTTTGAGGTCGCTCGAAGATGCTGATTAAGATTTGCCGCCTCCTGCTCAAGCGCCCCGATCTGTTGCTCAATTTCCTGGCGTTTTTCAGCATCAATTTCTGCGCGTGCGGCAAATGGCAAAAACACCCACAGCGCAAACACCATGCCCGCGAGGCACGCGGACGCGCGTAGTCGTATGGAAAATGGACGATGTCGTATCAAACTTTTGCTTCTATCTGCTCTTTTACTTCCTTTGTCTTTTGCTTTGCTTCTCGTTCAGTTTCCACCGCAACGGTCTCAACCGCGGGAGCCGCGGCGATCGCCTCTAATTCCTCTGTGGAGCGCGGCGATTCGGCAATTGCCACAATGTCATCGGAATCAGCAAATATCTTTACCCCATAGGGCAGAGGAATATCTTTCACAAACAGTTTTGCTCCAAACGCTTCAAGACGCGAGATGTCGGCTTTGAGATGATGCGGAAGGTTTGCGGGAAGCGCTTCAATTTCAATCTCGTGGAGCACTTTTATAAGCACCGCGCCCTCACTCTTCACTGCCGGCGATTCTCCAATAAATTCCACCGGGACTTTCGTGCGAATAAGTTTATCCATCCGCACCGCATAGAAGTCGGCGTGGAGAGGCGCGTCTTTGAGCGCGTCGCGCGAAACATCATGGATGAGGACATTGTATGACTTCCCCTCAATATCCAGCTTCACCAAACCCGACTCCCCTGCTTCGCGATACACCTTCTCAAAGTCCTTGACTGGCACGGAGAGTGGCTGCGACTCCACCCCCTCTCCATACACCACCGCAGGCAAAAAACCGGCCCTGCGAAGAGCATTTACCTTCTTCCCTAATTCATTGCGCGGCCGCGCTTTAAGTTCTTGCATACCCTACAGATTACCACGGAAACCCTTATTTGAAAAGGACACGCTGGGGATAATCTATATCGGAACCACGAGAAAAAAGTTGACAAAAAGGTAATAAGATGTATACTCCATAAGTTCTCATCCTTTAAGGAATGAAAGAAAAGAAAGGAGAAAAAGATGAGAGAGTTCTTTACTATCCCTATCGTCATCCTGGTGATGTTCCCTGCGGGGTGTACTCCGGCTACACCAGAAATTCCGCGTAGCCTCGCCGCACCATCCGCATCTCCCGCCGCAGTAACAACCGAGATGGGTAGTGTAACACTTTCCATAGGATCGAGAGATCCAGGAGCCTCTAACACTGTAAAAGTGGGTACAAAGGAGTACCACTTCTCCTCCATCAAATTAAACGTCGGTTCGAAAGAAGACGTGGTGGTGGAAGAGATACGTTTTACCAGAACCGGCTCTGCGGTTCACGACGATCTCGACGCAGTATACATCTACGTGAATGGCGAATCACAGCCCACTAGCTATCCGATCGATCCCACGAAACGAACCTACTACGACACTACTTTCTACCACAAAACTCCTAATGTAAGGGGCCTTGTCGTTCGGAAAGGGGAGAACGTTGAAATCTCTATCTACGGAGATATCATGGGAGGAATCGGACACGATGTTGCAATGGACATTATTAAAAAATCTGACATTGTAATCCGTGGTATGAATTCGGGGCAACTCATAGTGGCGGGTGGCGGATCCGCTGGACCTGCAGCTCCCGGTTCGTTTTCCTCGACAAACACGCCGTTCCACAAGGGATACACTGCAACCATCGATAGAGGATCGCTCTTGGTCTCTGCGTCAAGTAAAGTGACCTCGGGCAATGTTCCGGTTGACGTGACGGACACGGTAATCGGCGGATTCCTCTTGGATGTAAAAGGCGAGCCCGTAGAAATCAGTTCCTTAACCTTAAACCTGATCTTCACGGGTACAGGGACTTGGTCCGATATGACAGATGTGAAGATCGTTCGCGAGGACGGTACCCTCGTCGCGGGTCCAAGAAATCCATCGGCCGGCCCAGTTGAATCCTCTGGTACGATGAGATTTGGAGAAACATGGACTCTCCCCGTGGGCAAGAATCACCTATTCGTAAAGGCGAAACTCGATAGAACCTTCGTACGAAATGATACCGTCCAGATCACAGTGGATCCTGATGACCAGATTACCGCGAGAGGTAAGCTGGCAGGTCTCCCGATTACGGCGAGTCCGACTACGAAAGTAGTCGCAACTCCTCAAATCGTGAAATAACCAATCCATATCAAAAGGCAGCTCCGTAGAGTTGCCTTTTTCTTTCTCTCTATTATCCCCCTCTTCCCCATGTCAACAATTTCGGACGATCGTCAAAAATTGTTGACATGGCACACCACCACATCACTTAACCGCATTCGGCGGTGTCTTCCCCTCCAACACCGCAATTATATTCTCTGCCGCGACTTCCCCCATTTTCTGGCGGGTTTCTTCGGTGGCAGATGCGATATGCGGAGTGATGATGATATTTTCCAAATCCGCGAGGCCGGGTGTGAGTTCCGGCTCGTGCTCCCACACATCAATTGCCGCTCCGCGGATGACGCCATTTTTCAACGCATCGCGGAGTGCGGCCTCGTCCACCACAGGACCCCGCGAGGTGTTCACGAGGTAGGCAGTTTTTTTCATCATGCCGAGCCGCTCGGTATTTACCAAATGCCGCGTGGAATCCAAAAGCGGCACGTGGAGCGACACAAAATCCGCTTCTTTCAAAACATCTTCAGGCGTAGATTTATACTCCGCATTGAAATCCTGCTCAAACTGTTCGTTCCGCTTGAGGTCGTAATAGATGGCCCGCATATCAAACCCTTTTACCCCGTGGTGCGCCACGCGCGCGCCGATTCTCCCAAGGCCGACGATACCCAAAATTTTACGCGACACATCCATGCCAAGAAGCAATTCCGGCTCCCATCCTTTGTATTTCCCTGCGCGGGAGAATCGGTCAGCTTCAGAAACGCGATGCGCGATTGCAAGCATCAAGGAAAAAGTATGCTCTGCCACGGTTTCTGTAAGAACATCGGGCGTGTTGGTGACGATAATACCCCGCTCTTTTGCGGCCTTCACGTCTATATTGTCATAACCCACCGCATAGTTTGCGATTATCTTCACCGAACCCTCCCACCCATCCATCACTGCCGCATCAATTTTGTCGGTGAGTTGCGAGAGCACGGCATCTGCTCCTTTACCTTTTTCAATCAACTCTTCGCGCGTGAGCGGCCGGCTTTGCTGATTGATTGCCAGTTCATACCCCTTTTCTTGGAGCATCTCTATTCCGCGATTCGGGATTTTACGAGTGATACATATTTTCATAACAGCAGTCGTATATATTCACCATACCATATTTCTCATACCACCTATATCTCAACTATCCACACCCCTCAAAACCATTCACACATTACCATCCACACATTGCATATACTTGCTATAGCAAGTATATGCAATGTGTGGATCACCCACTCTCTCTACTCATATCGGTAAAGAGAATTTAACCCTGAAATGTCGCTCGTTATCTATTGATTCCGCAAGAATTATACGAACGTATGACCGTGCATGGTGAAGCTCGATGAGAAAATCTATCTCATCATCGCAGGGATAGGGCGAAACAAACACGCTTTTTTGAAACTCCTTAAGTCCTATCCTCTTAAAATGTTGCCGTAGCGCATCACGTGTCTTTTTCTGATACTCCGGCACGTCAAAAGTGATAATACGCCACTTTCTATCCCAAACGGCCTGCTTTTTAATCTCCATATCATCAACACGATACTGGAGCGCTTTTTTCCTCCCGTCTTTAGAAAGAATCAATGTGATAGTTCCGTCTTTATTATTCTTTCCTTCTACTAATTTTGATTTATACAACCCCCGGATAGAACGCCAGAGCGCTTGGCGATTTATCGCTTGCCATTCCTTCGCTATACACTTGAGAATATGAAAATGCTGCCTCGGGGAACGGGAAAGCCCCAAAGTCAATCCTCCTAAAAGAAGTAAAAGAATTTTTTGCTGTACGGTTCCCGGCCCTCTGGGCATAGATTTTCTATAACATTAAGGTGTAAGGTATCGAAAAACGATTCAAACTATCTATTGCATATAAATGCTATAGCGAGTATATGCAATGATATAAAGAACTCACATCGTATGGTCGGATTTGAATAGTATGAGTTTCTCAACGACCATTTTTTTCATCGCACCGAGAGCGGGCGCGTCGAGCTTATACATCGCCACCTCATCCGGATGCGCGGCGATTGCGTCTTTCAGTGCGCCCGCGTATGCCACACGAAGATCGGTGTTGATGTGAATATTGGCAATCCCCGCCGCAATCGCCGCGCGGATTTGCTCATCGGGAATGCCGGATCCGGCGTGGAGCACCAACGCGAGTTCCTCGGGCACGGCTGCGCGAATTGCGCGGATGCGCTCAATATCAAGCGCCGGCTCATCAAGCGAAATGCCATGGATATTGCCGACGACTATTGCCAAGCGGTCTACTCCTGTTTTCTCTACAAATTCTTTTGCTTCTTCGGGCTTTGTATAGTCATCGGGATTTACTTCAATTTTTTCGTTTTGTACTTTTGACTCGCCTTTCAAATATCCAAGTTCTCCCTCCACGCTAATGAGTTTTGAGTTTTGAGTTTTGAGTTTTGCGTACTCTATGACTTCACGCGTCCCGGCGACATTTTCTTCAAATGATTTTGCCGATAAATCAATATGTATTGAATCATATCCCGCATCAATTGCGGCTTTTGCGGTCTCAACACTTTTGGAGTGGTCGGCGTTGAGAAACACCGGAATCCCGAATTCGCGGCGGAGCGCGTCGCGAAGCGCCACTGCTTCCAAAACCCCCATGTGTTTCCGCTCCCCTTCCGAGGTGCCGATAATTGCAGACGCGCCGACCTCTTTGCAGGCCTCCGTAATCGCGCGCATGTGGTCGAGCTCCGAAACATTAAAATGTCCCGTTGCCCACTTTTCTTTTGTTGCTCGTAGTAAAATCGCCCGTAAATCGTCCATAATTCCTAATTCATAATTCCTTATTCCCGTAACCGCAATTCGGGCATTTCGGAAAATCCACCCAACGATCCTCCACACACGAACTGCATTTTTCTTTTAATTTCCTTCCGCAATCCGGGCAAAACTCATCGGCAAGGTCAAGCGAGGTCTGGCAACTGGGGCAGAGTTTCTGGCGGAGGCGGCGCATTGCTACGCGCTTGGGGTCAAAAATGCGCTTTTGCAAAAGGTACACCGCGCCGCCGAAAATCAGAATTGAGAGGACCATGCCGCCGTAAAATACAATGCTCTTCAAAAGCGCGATGTTTTTTACGATATTCCAAAGATTTTCAAGCACCCGCGCCAAAAATAAACTCCAGAACCAACTGATGAGCACGCGGAGCATCAAGACCGATGCCACTGCCACGAGTGCGGTTGCAATAATCGTGTAGGGGCTGTTCCGTGCGAGCAATTTCCGATACCCCCAGAGCACCAAAAGGAAGAATGGAACGACAAAGATGATTTCCAAAAGAAACACCTTGAATTCATACCATCGCCATTGGCCTCGGTACTCATCCATGAGCGCGCGGTATACCGGCTTTATCTCACCCCGAAACGCGTCTCGGCGGATTTCAAGTTCTACTTTTTTCTTTCGGAGTTCCTCAAGTTTTCTTTGGATCTCTGGAATATCGTAAAGCTTCCGTTCGGCTTCGGCGATGCGTTCGGTAAGCGCAATCTGATAGCGATTTTGATAGTCCGAAAGGTCAATTTCCGTTTGCTGAAGGTCTTGCGTAAGTTGGGGCGCACCATACTTTTCAAAAATCGCGGGAATACCGTGCTCCTTTTCAATCGCGGAAAACTTGCACTTCGGCGTTTCCCCTACCGGTGCTGGTTTGCCGCCCCTGTATGGAGCCGCGGGCTCAAACGGGGGCGGAGCATACGCCTCGCGGAAATTCCCTTGATACTCTCTCCCCCAATCCTCCCATGTATACGCCGCAAATTCCGCCGCGCACTGCGACAAAAGCTCGGGACGCTTTGGCACATTTTGCAAATCATCTAGCGCGCGCCAGCCAAAAAACGTGGATGCGGCAAACATCGCGAGAAGCAGAATATAGCCCGCGATGGGGGTCTTTTGTTCTGATTCGGCGTATCCTTGTGTTTTGGGATCAGTCATAAAAATTAAAAATCAAATAGTAAACATCAAAAATACAGAGAAAAAATCAAAAATCTTTTACTTTTTGCATTGTCATTTTGCATTTTGATTTTTGATATTTGATATAAGTTTATAGTTTCTTCGGAATATAATCCGTGGGCGCTTTCTCTAAATATGCTTCAAGTTGATGGCGGTTCAAAAGTCCCTCGCGCGCGCCGACATATTGCACGACCGACATTGAGTTTATCGGCGCCCACTGTAAGGCTTCGACTACACTCAGCCCATAAACCAAGGCAACCACAAACGTAGACGAAAACGCATCACCCGCACCCGTGCGCTCAAAAGGCGGTTTTGGGTCGGGATACGGCGGCATAAAATAGGCATTCGCGCCGTCTGACGCATACGCGCCCTTGATGCCATCGGTTATCGCGACGATCTTTGGCCCCACCTCATGTATCATCGCGAGTAATTTTTTAATATCATCCTCGTTGGTTTCCAAAATCCTCTGCGCTTCTTCTTTATTGCAGATAAACACTTCACTTCGTTTGTAAATTCCCGCAAGCGCCTGGCGCCCGATCTTCATCTGAAATGTGCCTGGTTGGAATGCGAGCTTGATTTCCGAGTGCCTTGAGAGATACTCCTCCACCACTTTATGAAATTCCAAAGAATTGCCGCCAAGGGAAGAAAAATATACCCATTTGGGCGTATTGATATCCGGCAGTTGATAGGTGAACTCCTCATGTTTTATCAAAATAGTCCGATCGTCCTCATACCAAAGCACATAGTGATAATTGGTCTTCTGCCCTTGGTGCACTTTGATAAATCCTGTTTCCACTCCTTCTTTTGTCAATGCATCAAGACACTCTTTCCCGAAATAGTCATCTCCTACGTTTGAGACAAGTGCGGTCTTGAGCCCTAGACGCGCCGCCGCGACCGATGCATTGGCGCTGTTCCCCACTGCCGGCACCACCGTCACCGATTCATACGGGATTTTATCCGCAAACCGCATGCAAATTTTGCAGTGTTCGCGATTGATATCACAATTCACCGCCGCGTCTTTCAAACGGATAAACGCATCGGTGACGGTATCCCCTATGGCGATGAAGTCGTACTGCGTCTTTGAAAAGCCCATATTTCCTCTGTACTTGTACCGATCTTAGTTCGGTACAAAGCGTACCGAACTAAGATCGGTACAAAGCTCCTTTATTGCTCGCTGAATATCCGGCGAATTAAAAATATATGCACCCGAAGCGATAAGATCCGCCCCTGCCTCTCTCGCGCGACGAGCGGTTTCCGGATTCATGCCGCCGTCAACTTCTATTATACACTCTGGGCACGCCTCCCGTATATGGCGGATTTTGTCGTAGGTGTCGGGCACCACTTCCTGCCCGCTCGGGCCGGGAGCAACCGCAAGCACCTGCACCATATCCACCCCGTTAGAAGTCCGATTCGCTTGCGAATCGGCAGACGCCTCAGGCGTCTGACTTCTAACGGGGTCCACTTTACCGCACCACGGCACAAGCGACTCCCACATGGCGCCGGGACCTACCGCAAGACCAATCTCCACCCCCGCAGAGTGGCATTTTTCAATCAAAAGATTCACATCGGGGAGCGTTTCAATATGCACGATAATGCGCCGCACCGGAGAGACAAGCCATTGCTCAATCCCCTTCTCCGGCTCCACGACCATCAGATGGAGCTCAACTGCGAGCGACTGGTCAAAACGCGGCAAATCCTCGGGATTCCGCCATGTCGGGTGCTTTGAAAACACACCATCCGTCACATCCACGTGAACCCATCCTGTCCCGTTAGAAGTCCGATTCGCTTGCGAATCGGCAGATGACATAGTCATCTTACTTCTAACGGGATGCAAAAACGGCGCAACTTTTGCTATGCGCGCTTTTGCTTCTTCAAATGTGGGGACGTTGATGACGGGAATTACTTCTGCCATGAGATACATTATAAAAGAAAAGGTGGAAACAAAATAGGCCCCGTGTTAAGCAAGGACCTTTTGAATCAATTTAGCTATATATCTAGTGCTCATCTAGTACATCCCAGATCTCAGGGAAAGATTTAAAGAAAGATAAAGAATATTCTTCACCATCTATTTTGATAACTATCTCTCCTCCTGATTTCTCGAATTGATAAAGGAACAGTCCGAGACCCACAAACGAACGTAGCACATTTACAACATAGCTATCTTTTGCTTCAGCAACCAATTCTAATTCTTTGTATAACTCTTCAGGAAAGACGGCCGTATACTTTTTTTGACTTCCCACTTAGTTCCCTCCTAACGTCACATCATTACGGTAATGCTAAATAAAGAACAAAAACACTATATATCAAGAATCTTCGCAAGGCAAGCGAGGCATCACTCCCTCGATTTTTAAGTGCAGACGAGGCAATGTAGTTTTGAAACAATCAGGAGGCGCGGCGGCATGGTCTCCGATGTATATCGGAGCGCCGCGCCGTATGCTTAGCGAGTCCCGCGCTGGTGGGACGAGCGTGTTTCAAAACTATATTGCCGAGGACACCGCACACACATTTCGAGATTTAAAGATTTCAACATGTCACCCAATCCCCTTCCACTGATGCAAATCCACCGCCCTCCTCGCATTCATCTTGATATTCTGCACGATACCAATGCCCGCTAAAAGCGTTACCAAACTGGAACCGCCGTAGGAGATGAATGGCAACGTGATGCCGGTGATGGGTAAAAGCCCCATATTGATGCCAATGTGAATGAAACTTTGCATAAAAATCAACGCGGCAAAACCCAAAGTGTAGAGCCGCGAGAAATTATCCGATGCCCGCATACCGATTACAATAATCCGCCACAGCACCAAAAAGTAAAATCCGAGCATGACGACAACCCCTACAAAACCCCACTCTTCGGCAAATGCCGCAAAAATAAAATCGGTCTCGGCCTCAGGCAGGAAGTTCAAGTGCGACTGCGAGCCATAGCCGAGCCCCTTCCCCCACATCCTCCCCGACCCCACGGCGATAACGGACTGGATCGCCTGATACCCCGCGCCTTTAGGATCTCCCTCGGGATTTAAAAACGACGTGATGCGCGCCTTTTGATATGGTGCAAGTAAAAACCCCCATGCAAATCCGGAAAGAATCGCGCCGAGCAAAAAAAGAATCACGAGATGCCGCAATTTCATTCCCGAAAAAACCACCACTGCAGACCAGATTGCCACAAGCACGATTGCCGAACCGAGGTCGGGCTGAGCGAGGACTAAAAACGCGGGCAATGCCATATACGCGCCCGAAACCAAAAGATGACGGATGCGATAAATCTCCACATGGCGCTTTGAAAAAAATTTTGCGAGGAGAATGATGAGGAGAAGTTTCACTGCCTCCACGGGCTGCACGGTGAACCCCCCGATCTGAAGCCACCCCTCCACCCCGCGCACCGCCGCATTTTTCAAAAGCAAAATCGTGAGAAGCGAAATGCCAAAAAGGTACAAAAGAAAGATAAGAACGCCTTGCGTGCGGAACATCCGGAAATCAATGAAACTGGCAAGGACGAGAAATGCGACACCAATCGCGGTCCACGCGAGCTGACGCGTGAAAAAAGGAAATGTGCTTGCCGAAGATAAACTAAAGAGTGTCAAAAGGCCGAACCCCGCCAGCACCAAAACAGCTCCCATAAGGAGCCAATCATAACGGCGAATATGGAGAATGACTGCCTGCATACTTCCTACTTCGTAATTTCCCGCTCATTCGGGTGCGGCAATCGAGTCGGGATTCAAAAGATTTACCACCGGCAAAACATCCACCCGCCCGATCTCGGCCGAAAAGGCGTTTGGCCAGATCGCCTGGATTGTTTTTCGCGCGCCCGACGCAAGGAACTCAACACCGATTTTACTTACACCAATGGTATTGCCGTCGCGGTCGGAAACCACTATATCCACTTCAATGCCGCGGAGATTATGGGGCGACTGATTGCCAATGGTTGCCTCCACCACGCTCTTTTTTTTGCCGTTTTCTTCCCGTGTCTCCGTTCGGGTTGCTTCAACAACGAGGGCGGAGCGCGGCAATTCCCGAAGCTGCCATTCCGCCCCCTGAATCCGAAACTCAATAGATTGGGGCGCGCGGCCCGATTCCACTGCCGGTTCAATCACGAAACGCGAACTCCGCGGGAGAAAAAATGTCTTCCCGCTTCGCCGCGTAATAACACCAAACTGATCCACAAGCGTGAATTCATACCGCACATTGTCCGCGGACAAAAACTCATTCGGGTTCTCAATGTGGGCAACAAGGTCATACACATTGGGACGCACCAAAACTCCGCGCGTGGAAAACACCTGTACGGACTTGGGATTTGCCGCTTCACACGGCGCGCAGGGTCCGCCGCAATCAATGCCGTGCTCCCCCTGATTTTGCCTGCGATCAAAACAGGTGGGGGGGGAAGAGAGAAACGACGCAACAACGCGATACCCGACGTATGTAATCGGGATCAGGACGATTAACGCTATGATGAGTTGCCGCCGCGCGCGCCAGGACATAAGAGTACTTTATCATATTGAGGGAGAATAAAAAAACAAGCGGCTCGGAAGTCGCTTGTTTCAACACTAAACTAATACGTGGATACGCTGAAGGGGTACTTCATCTTTCTGAATTTCCTCTGCACCTCTTCTGGCGCAGAGAAATATTCTATTGGGGACCACAGCGCGGTCCCCAACGGAAGCACCCCCCTCCCGTCTGCTATGAAGTTCGGGTCCGGCGGGTAGAACGCCGGACTTGCGGCGGCGTCGACCCCACGAGGGCCGCCGCCTTCGTACCGGAAGCACCACCCCGGGATCACGGGGTGGCACTTTACTGCCATCTGTTCGTGCCTAAGCACAAGTGAACCCGATACGACATTTTTTCTACACATCATTCCCTCCTTGCCGACAGATACGCTCGGCATACATGATACATGTGGATGGAGACTCACATACTATTCTCACGAACAGCATTTTGTGCACACATTTCGTCATTCTGAGGCGAAGACGAAGAATCTTGAGATCCTTCACTCCGTTCAGGATGACGACCTCTGCTATGCCCAAAACGCTGTTCGCAAAAACTTGAATTAAAAAACTCTATGGTCTAATTATAGCACAAGTATAGTATTTGTCAATACCTGCCTATTTCTCTTATATATGGGATTTTTTAGAATTTTACAAAAGCCCCACAACCTAAAGGTGCGGGGCAGGCCCCACACGACCTGCGATATGCCGGCGTACCCTACTTTCCCAAAGCCGCAAGGACTTAAGTATCATCGGGTCCGCGCGCTTTCACTTCTCTGTCCCCATACTAGAACTTTTTGAGGTGTCGCTTTTGTATGCTGGCGTATCCTACTTTCCCAAAGCCGCAAGGGCTTAAGTATCATCGGATCTAAGTGCTTTCACTGCTCTGTTCGGAATGGGAAGAGGTGGGACACACTTAGATAAAACACCAGCAAACAAAAGAGCAAAAAGTTCAGTACGGGGCGCAGTCGGAATGCCTGCCCCGTAGTGAGCTTCGCTCTACTACGGGGGGAAGAGGTGGGACACACGCGGATAAAACACCGGCAAATCGCAGGCCGCATACGGCATTCTGCGTCAGGTAATGTAATGCCCTAATTCGGGCGGGTAATAGATGGATCGATTAGTACCGCTCGGCTCAATCCCTTACGGGACTTCCACCTGCGGCCTATCAACGTCGTCATCTCCGACGGATCTCATGCGCCGCGCAGCAGTGCGCAGCCACCAGCTACTAGCCACCAGCTACTAACTATAAGGAATATAGAATTCCTTATAGCAGGAAGCTGGATGCCGGTAGCCGGAAGCTGCGCGCTGCTACGCAGCGCGCGATACCTTATCTTGAGGCATGCTTCCCGCTTAGATGCTTTCAGCGGTTATCACTCACGAACATAGCTACCCAGCGGTGCTCCTGGCGGAACAGCTGGTACACCAGAGGTTC
>CAZCSJ010000001.1:0-76774 GCA_964501445.1 uncultured Candidatus Saccharibacteria bacterium | reverse complement strand
AGGCCGGAATCCGCGAGAAATGCTTTGAGTTGTGAATCTTCAACTTTCATCCCGTTAGAGATTTCTACTATGGGTTAATCTTTTCATAAGTTTATACTTATTGGGCATATACATATAACAGCTAATCTCATTGTCGCATCTCTAACGGGACTCATTACCCAACACCTTCCTTACTTTTTCTACGACTTCTTCAAGACGATAATTGGCCTTCACGAGATATGTCGTCGCTCCGAGTCCCAACGCCCGTTCAATATCTGCGCCGCCCTCCAAATTTGAGAGAACGATGACGGGTATGTCGCTGGTTGCCTCGTCTTTTTTGAGCGCTTCAAGCACTGCAAATCCGTCCATGCGGGGTAAAATGAGGTCAAGGAGAACCAGGTCGGGCTTCTCACGCTTTGCGGCCGCAAGGCCGGTTTCGCCATCCAATGCTGAGAGCACATCATACCCTTCTTCCTTAAAGACCTTTGTCGCCGCATTCTGGAGCGCGGATTCGTCTTCTATAAATAAAATCTTTTTCATCCCGTTAGAGATTTAAACGATGGATAATACGCGTACGACCTCTATTGTTTGTGGAGTTGTCCTTCATAAATACTATATCAAAATTACATCTCTAACGGGATTCATCGCGAATGTGCACGAATCTCTCACAAATCACACGAATACTATTCGTGAAATTCGTGGGTCATTCGTGAGAATTAGTGATTGGCAACTCAAACCAAAAAGTGCTCCCATTCCCCTGGAGAGAGTTAAATCCAATGTTTCCTCCAAGGGCGTCAATGATGGCTTTTGCGATGTAGAGCCCGATGCCCGTGCCCTCGGTTTGCAGTTTTTGGCTTTCATCGGCGCGAAAGAATTTTTGAAATATGTGGTTCTGCGCGGATTCCGGAATGCCGATACCCTCGTCGTGGATTGACCAGCGGAGCATGTCGCTATTCCGTGTAATCGCGATCGTAATGGTACCCGCGCCCTGCGTGTAGCGGATGGCATTATCAATGAAATTTTGCAGTACCATGGTGAGGTGCCGGGGATCTGCCGATACCGGAGGCAGGGAGCCATCCGTATTGAAGCGGATGATCTTATTGGACGACTCCGCATATTTCCGAAAGCCCGAAAGTACACTTTCGGTCATGGCGTGGAGCGACACTTCCTCAAGTTTCAGTTTAAAGGTCCCCGCTTCTATTCGGGATACTTCCAGGAGCGAATTCACCAGCCGGTTCATGTCCTCGCTTGTGGCCCGCATGGTGTCAATGAAATTTGCCGCCTCGCTCGCGCTCTTTCCCGCCTTCATTTCGCGGTCAAGCACGTCAAGCGTCCACCTAAAAATGCTTATGGGGGTGCGGAGCTGGTGCGACACAATGGAGATGAATTCCGACTTGATGCGATTTGCCTCGGCGACCCTGTTGAAGCTCAAGATGATCACGTGTCCCAAGACAAGGAATATGACCGCAACCGCGCTCACGATGAGGGCGGCCACCTCCGGCTCTTCCACGTATCGCGTGGAGAGGGTGTAGGTTCCCACCATAGAGATGATGGTGACACACCCAAGAATCATGAAGAGGAACGGCGGGCACTGCCAGAGCGGGAAGTGGAGCGAGCGGCACTCGCGGACGATATTTAATTGTGCGAACAAAGAACCCATTGTACTTTTTAGTATACGTCTTTTACCAAAAGGCACGCAACGGCTCGTTTGCGAAATAGAGAAAAAGCCGCTATACTACCCAGGATTCTCATATGAATCCCGTTAGAAATCTTAGGCATATCATTATACTACTTCATCTTCATAGATTATGACTACGGACATCACATATATGAAATATCAACTCTTACATTTCTAACGGGATGAAGGATTTCTCCAAAAATCTTATCTGGGCATTCATCATTTTCATGCTCATCTCCGTGCTCTATGCGGCGGTGACGGACTCGCTCCGGCAGAAAAAAGAGATAACGCTCTCGGAGCTTGTTTCGCACATCCATTCGGGCGAGGTGTCGGAGATCACCGTGAGTGACGCGGCGCTTGACGTGGCGTTAAAAAACGGAGAGCAGGTCCGCGCCTACAAAGAAGCGGAAATAGGGCTTTCGGAGACCCTCAAAAACTACGGAGTGACGCCCGAGGAACTCCGCGCGGCAAATGTGAAAGTGAAAACGGGCGGGGCGCTTGAGGTGTTTTTGGTCTATGTCCTCCCGCTCCTCTGGCCGATTCTTTTGATCGGCCTCTTTATCTGGTTTACCGCGCGGCAAGTGAGCCGCGGCTCCATGCAGGCATTTAGTTTTGGCCAATCGCGCGCGCGGCTTATCAGCCCCGATAATACGAAAGAACGGATTACATTTGCGGATGTGGCGGGCGTCAAAGAGGCAAAAGAGGAGCTGAAAGAAATCGTTGACTTCCTGAAAAGCCCGAAGAAATTTCTTGACATTGGCGCAAAAATCCCCAAAGGGGTGCTCCTGATGGGACCGCCGGGATCAGGGAAGACGCTCATCGCAAAAGCGGTTTCGGGCGAAGCGAGCGTACCGTTTTTCTATATGTCCGCATCGGAGTTCATTGAACTTTTTGTAGGGGTGGGGGCTTCTCGAGTTCGGGACCTCTTTCAAATGGCAAAGAAAGCCGCGCCCGCGATCATTTTTATTGACGAGCTTGATGCGGTAGGCCGTATCCGGGGGGCGGGCATTGGCGGGGGGCACGATGAACGGGAGCAAACTCTTAACCAAATTCTTGTGGAAATGGATGGGATGGAAACCGGGGACCGCGTGATCATTTTGTCTTCCACCAACCGTCCGGATGTCCTTGACCCCGCGCTCCTGCGTCCCGGACGGTTTGACCGGCGCGTAATTTTGGATCTCCCCGACATCAATGACCGCGAAGAAATCCTGAAAATCCACACCAAAAACAAGCCCCTTGCAAAAGACACCGGGCTTCGCATGATCGCGGAGCGCACTCCGGGGTTTTCTGGGGCGGACCTTGCCAATCTCGTGAATGAGGCCGCAATTCTTGCTGCGCGCGAAAACAGAAAGACCGTGGCGCAAAAGGACATGATCGCGTCAATTGAGAAAGTGATGCTGGGGCCCGAGCGCAAAAGCAGGCTCCTCACCCAGGAGGAAAAAAAGATTTCGGCATACCACGAAGCGGGTCATGCGCTCGTCGCCGCCTCCCTCCCGAACGCCGATCCCGTGCACAAAATCTCCATTGTGTCGCGCGGCAGAGCCGCGGGATACACGTTGAAACTTCCGATTGAGGACCGGCATCTCTTTTCGCGCTCCCACTTCCTTGACGAAATCGCGGCAGCCCTTGGCGGCTATTGCGCCGAGCAGGTGGTGTTCAATGAAATTACCACCGGCGCCTCGGATGATTTGAAAAAAGCGACTGCGCTCGCGCGGAGCTTGGTAACGCGCTTCGGGATGTCGGACAAATTCGGGCCGATTGTCCTTAGTGATCGGGAAGAGGTGATATTCCTCGGCCGCGAGATCGCGTCGGAGAAGAACTACTCCGAGGAGACCGCACGGTTGATCGATCAGGAGGTCAAGCGTATCATGGACAGCGCGCACAAACGCGCGCGCGAGATACTCGTGAGGCAGCGCGCAAAACTTGATGAGATCGCCCGCATTTTGATAGAAAAAGAAACGATAGAGAAAGACCAATTTGATGCATTGATGAAAAAAGCGTAGAGGGCGTGTAGCTCCCTCCTTCGCCCTCATTACCATTCGGGCTTCGGAAGGGCAAGCAAGTGTGTACTTTGGTATGCCTGCTCTTCCGAAGCTTTGGTGATAACCAAAGCGTAGGAGAGGGCGTGTAGCTCCCTCCGAGGGTGTGTAGCTCAGTGGCAGAGCCGCCGTCTTATACACGGCTGGTCGTAGGTTCGATCCCTACCACACCCAATTTTTTATTATGGGTCCTGCAAAGAGAAAAGAAGCGATGACGCTTCCTGACCGGTTTCTCTACCGGTCGTTTGAAATATTCCCCGGGGCGCTCGCATGGGGCACGTTTGCCGCAATGATTCCGGCATCCATCTTTGCCCCGGTTGCCACGAGCTTTTTTATTATCGCGTTTGACCTCTATTGGCTCCTCAAGTCCGTGTTTTTCGCATGGCACCTCCGGGCGTCCTACAAAAAAATGCAGGAGAATCTGAAAGTGGATTGGATGGAGAGAGTAAAATCCTTCGACACGCACTTCGGCCATGAGCTCAGTGCCGAATGGCTCAGGAAATATATCCCGAGCAATGTCGAGGGACAACCTATCACTTATCACGATCTCTACCATCTTGTGATTTTCCCCGCGTATCACGAATCGTACGACACGCTCAAGGCATCCTTTGCGGCACTTCTCCGCTCCTCGTGGCCAAAAGAGCAGATGATAGTGGTGCTCGCGATTGAAGAGCGGGGGGGTGCGGAAGATCGCGCAATTGCCGAGCGCATTTCCCGCGAATATGGAGCGCACTTTTTCCGTTTTCTCGTGACCGTTCATCCGGACGGGCTTCCGGGAGAGATTCCGGGCAAAGGGTCAAATGAAACATGGGCCGTAAAAAAAGTGAGAACCGTGCTCGACGGCCTTGCGATCGCCTATGAACGGGTGCTGGTATCAGCACTTGACTCCGACACACAGGTCTCCCCCGACTATTTTGCCATTCTCGCGCACCGCTATCTCACGGAGCCCGACCCACTCCACGCCTCCTACCAGCCGGTGCCGCTGTACCACAACAACATTTGGGAATCGCCATTTTTCTCACGGATTATTTCTTTTTCCAGCACTTTCTGGCAAATGATGCAGCAGGTGCGGCCCGAACAGCTCGTCACGTTTTCCTCGCATGCGATGCCGTTCAAATCGCTCGTGGAGATGGGCTATTGGGAAACGGACGTGGTGTCCGAGGACTCGCATATCTTCTGGCAGGCGCTCCTTTTCTACGATGGAAATTGGCGGACGGTCCCGCTCTATTACCCGGTGTCCATGGACGCCAATCTCGGGCATACATTTTGGGAGACCATAAAAAACGTCTACCGCCAGCAGCGACGGTGGGCATGGGGGTCGGAGAATATCGCCTATCTCCTTTTTGGTTCCCTTAAAAACCCGCGAATGCCGCTCGCAAAGAAAATCACCTTCAATTTTCAGCAAATTGAAGGATTCTGGACATGGGCAACCAATTCCATAATTATTTTTTCTCTCGGGTGGCTCCCACCGCTTCTTGGAGGGAACGAATTCAGCGGGTCGGTGTTGGCACACAACCTCCCGCGTATCACGCAAATCATCATGACACTCGCGATGGTGGGGCTCCTCTCTTCTGCCGTGGTCTCGCTCTTGATTCTCCCGCCGCGTCCGGCGACAGCGCCCCGCGTGCCGCTCGCCTGGATGTTTCTCCAATGGCTCACCATCCCACTTGTGACGGTCGTGCTCGGATCAATTCCCGCAATTGAGGCCCAGACCCGCCTGGCGCTCGGGCATCGCCTCGGCTTTTGGCCCACGCCGAAACGCAGACGGGGAATTATGAATTAAGAATTATGAATTATGGATACGGAACTCCGAATGTATAATTCCTGTTCAACTCATTCAAGATGTATCTGCTTTTCTGCGCTCTCCAACGCCTGTTTCAGGAGGGGACACGAGGCAAGCGAGGGGTCGCGCGCCATGAGGAGCGTTGCTTCACGGTTCACTATCCGTACGAGCGCCTGATCCCGAAGCGCGTCTATAAGATCGCTCTCCACACCCCACTGCCGCACGCCCAAGAGATCCCCTGCGCCGCGCAGCTCTAAGTCCTTTTCCGCGAGTTCAAAGCCGGTGTTTGCCTCCATAAGCGCACGGAGGCGCTGTGCGCCCACACCATCTTCAGTAGGAAAAAGGAGGCAGTATGATTGTTCGCTCCCTCTGCCCACGCGCCCTCGGAATTGGTGGAGAGTGGCGAGCCCAAACCGCTCCGCGCCCTCGATCATCATGAGGGTAGCGTTTGGCACATCCACGCCCACTTCCACCACAGAGGTAGAGACGAGAATATCCGCTTCACCTTTGCGAAATCGTTCCATAGCATCCGCTTTTTCTTTTGCCTTCATTTTGCCGTGGAGCATTCCCACGCGGAGATCGGGAAAAATCTCCTCGGAAAGCTTTTTATACTCTTCCTTCACCGCCTTCACATCTGAAAGCAAAAGTTGCTGCTGTCCTTTTCCTGATTCCTGATTCCTGATTCCTGATTCGGCGTCTATCCGCGGACAGATGACAAATACTTGTCGTCCCGCGGCTACCTCTTTACGGATGAAATGATATGCGTCTTCGCGTTTGGACGGCGGAATGATAGAGGTGATAATTTTTTTCCGGGACTGCGGCATCTCGTCAAGGAGCGAGAGGTCAAGATCGCCATAGAGGGTGAGCGCAAGTGTGCGCGGAATGGGGGTCGCGGACATTGATAAAAAATGCGGAAGCAACATACTTCCTTGACTCTTGGGTATCCCTCGACTCTGCTCGGGAGATATATCCTGAGCTTGTCGAAGGATTTCTTCTTGCTTCTGAAGTAAAGCCGCGCGCTGCCTCACGCCAAACCGGTGCTGTTCATCCACCACCACAAATCCAAGGCGATCAAAGCGTACATCTTTTTGAAGGAGCGCATGGGTGCCCACCACCACATCATCGGAAGGCATGGAGCGTTTGTGAGTCCCTGTGAGAAGTCCCATGGAAATTGAAAATGGCGCGAGTACCTGCGCTAACGTTGCGAAATGCTGGTGCGCCAAGATTTCCGTTGGCGCAAGAAACGCGGTCTGAAACCCTGCGCGCGATACCAAGAGTGCGGCAGCGGCGGCCACCACGGTTTTCCCTGATCCCACATCGCCTTCAAGCAGCCGATTCATTGGCTGGGACTTTGAAAGGTCTTGCAGAATTTCCCAAAGGGAACGGCGCTGGGCATCGGTGAGGGCAAACGGGAGCGATGCCACGAATGATTTCACGAGCGGAAGGTCAAGGGGAATTCTCGGAGCCGCCTCTTTCTTCAAGAGGTGTTTCTCTCGGAGCGCCCGGAGCCGGATCAAAAGCAGTTTCTCAAACTGGAATCTCTTTTTTGCGCGTTCTGCCTCTTCAAGGGTCTTGGGGAAGTGGATCATTCGGATGGCATCGCGCGCTCCGGGGAGTTGATACCTGCGAAGGGTTTCTAAGGGAAGCGGATCGGGAAAGGAGGATGCGAGCGGCATGAAGGATTTCGTAAGAAATCGGAGCCAGCGCGATGAGATGCCCTTACTCTCCGGATAGACCGCGACAAGCCCCGCAGTATGGAGATTTCGTTTTGCGCGCTCGTAGGCGGGGTTCTGAAAATAGATGCCCTGCGCCCCGCGGGCGGTTTTCCCGGAAATACTTACCCTCTGCCCCTCTTTTAAAGTTCGCGCGAGAAACGGCTGATTGAACCAAATCGCGCGTATCGCTCCGGAGCCGTCGCGAATTACGGCTTCGGTCAACGCCATGTGCTTTTTTGCGGTGCGCCGCGCGCTCACGCGTTCAATCACTCCCTGCACTGTTACGGTTTCATTTAGCCCCACGCTCCGGATCTGACGCATATTCGAAAAATCGTCATAGCGCGAGGGAAAATGAAAAAGGAGATCGCGGACGGTGAGAATCCCGAGACGCGCGAGCGCCGGCCGAATGCGCGCACTGATTTTGGGAATAGAAGAGAGCGGTGTCGCAAGGGTAATCTGCATAAAAAAGAGAGATGCCTCCTCATTTAGACAAGTTCAGATGTAGCAAACCTGACTCGTCATATTCCACAACAGGATCGGTAACAAAAAAGAGTTGGTTGCCTCGCTTGAAGAAAACCCATCAATCATTTTTGCGTATTTATCGATACTGTCTTTTTGTGCTTCTGTTGCCGATTTTCCTTTAATTAAAGAGGTTCCGACTTGATTTGAGCACTCAAGAACTGGGGCCGCCAATTCATCCTCAAGCGGTTTATTGAGGGAATCTTTGTCTATCAAAAACATAAATGGTTGAATGTAGCCGATAAAACCCTTTGCGCCATTTCTCATTATTTCTTTACCCAATATCACCCCCGCATCGCACGCTCTTACGAACACCGTTTTATTTTTAAGGAGATCAGTGCCGTTTCCAATTGAAAGAATAATTTCTTCTTGACCAGCAACTGCTTCTTGATTTCCGTGCCCATTCAAAATAACAACATCAATGGGTTGTTTTGCTAAATAGCTGTGTAGTTTCTTCTTTTTTGCTTTGCTTTTGTCTAAATCTATGACCTCAATACCTCTCTTCTTTGCTTCATCAATTAAAAGACCTGCCCAATAGAACAGGTAATGCGTTGGTCTGTCGTATCGTGGCCTAGTTAATAGCAGGAGCATTTTGTAATTCTTGAGTAGGTAAGTTACCGAGTGAACGTAAATACGCCAGTTGCATCTCTATCATTTTCCTACCAATGTTATCTTGCTTTTTGACTCTTTCTATTAACTCATCAATGGAAAAACTGCCCTCGTTTCCTATCGACAATTCAACATTTGAGGGAATGGTCTTTAACCTCGCTATTACGAGGTTTATTATATCCTCAGAATCAGAAATGGTTTGAGCTTCGTTTTTTTCTTCCATGATTATTTTCGCTTATCTCCAACAGGAATAAATTCCAACTCAACAAGTTTTTGTAGAATTACCTTGCCCAGTTCTGAGTCCTCGTTTATTTCCCTATAGGCAACCTCCCAAGTGATAGGGCCTCGTTCTGGCAAATCCAAAATAACCTCGCGCCGAACCCCGATAGGTAAATTGGCGTAAAATCTAAAAAAAGAGTCCCTGTGCATATAGATTGATTATAACCTTGTCAATCAAAACGTGCTATAGCACGCGGATAGCACCCCCCCCAAAAAAATGATCACAGACGCCGACAATTTCAAACCTGTCACGTAGTGAATGCGTAGCGTTCTACGACTGAGGTTTTTCTTTGGTGGCAGATCCTTACAAACTATCTCGAGAATTGAAAGGTAGACAAAATTTGTTTTTCGACAGGACCAAGCTTTGACTTATCCCAAGCCGTTTCAAATGATAATTCATAAATTCCATTATGCTCAATCATAACGCCATAATTAAGCCCGGCGCCACCGATACTTACTTCGTAAGCGTTTTGGCCAGCAACATTTATATTCCCAGTCTTTCGCTTCAATGCGTTTTTGTCAGTGAAATAATCTACCAAACTGGTGTAATTTCTTTGACCAATCCAACTACCGCCACGGGCGTATTCGTTATTGATGTCTGGCCAAAATGAAATTATCAAGTTATATGAATAACCAGAATCAATTTTTCTTTCTTGCAATAACTGTGCAATCTCTGGGCTTCTCAAAGAAATTACTCTACCTATTGTATCTGCCCGTGAAGATTCTTCAATTGCCCATCCATCTGGATATTTCAGAGAAAAATTATATTTGCTGTTCGAGTAAGTTTTCCAATTCACCGTTCCATCTTCCGGTATTGGAGTTGGGGAGACAGTTTCTGTTTGAACAGGTGTTGGTGTTTGTTGAGCAGTCGGAGCTGACTTTTTTACAAAAGCAAAATAGCCGATTACTCCTACGACCAAGAAGATTACTAAGACTAAAACAACATTTGTAAAACCTTTTTGATTCATATGTTCAGGGCACTAATTATTGAAATTTTATTCTATAATTAAAAAATTTTCTTCCCCCACTTCGACAAACTCAGTAGAGTTGTTTTTCTACGGGTTCTTCTCGTCGTGAGTTTATCGAACTATGGCGGTTTTGAGCGGTGCGGCTCCGCTGCTTTTCCGAATTTTCCTCGATTGCGTGCCCGACAGGACTTTCACCCCAACACTTTTTTTGCGTCCCCACGAGGAATCGAACCTCGATCTTGAGCTCCGCAAACTCACGCTCTATCCGTTGAGCTATGGGGACATAGTTTTAGTGCGGGGTCCGATTGAGTCCCGACGCTTCGGTCGGGACCCCGACTTCTTTTATTGTAACTTTTTAAATGAAGCGTCGGGGCTATGAGGACATAGAATTAAAGCCCCAGCGTCCGCGCGATTTGGTCGGACGCGGCTTCCTGATGCTCTTTCTCGGGGAGAAATTGCAGGAGAGTCGCGCGCACCTCCTCCGAAGATACATTCGTAAGCGGCATGCGAATAAAGGGGAGCAATCCGCTTTTTACGGCAAGGGAGAGTTCATGGGGTGTTCCTCCTGTGAAGAGACAGAAGGATTCAAAATCGCCATACCCATACTTCTTCCGGCCAATCGCAACCCCTTCTTTTGCGATGCGGCAGGAAATCATGCGCGGCTCACGGAAACCATACAGTAAGAGCACCCCGTAGGCAAGCGCGACAAACACGGCAAAAAAGTAGCTTTTGATGAAAATCGCAAGGATGACGAGAAGGAGTGCTGCAATTCCCGGAAACGCGAGTGATGCCACATCACGATTCCCGCGTTCAAATGCGGGTATGGACCACTCAATCGCGTCGGGTATCTTTGGAGCGCGTGGAAGAGGCGCTGAAACCGCAGGGGAAGCGGCCGCATTCTTTCGGAGATCAATAATCTTTTGGGGCATGCCAAAAGTATAGCATGTTTGACGCTCCCCAAGAGAGGGGAAGGATTACTCGGCGTTCGTATTCTTTGATGAGGAGGGGGTGTCGGGTGCCTCGGGCGGGATCCCATCTGCGTTTCGGGACGGCTCGCGGTTGCTTTCGGGCATCCCGAGCGACATTTTATGCTCTTTTGGATCAAGAAGGAGAATGACAAATGGATATTCGTTTCCGGGCGTGAGGGTTTCCCGCATACGCGTTTCCGTGCCGAACTCCGACACATGCGCGAGCCCATTTACTCCCTTTACGAATTCTACAAATGCGCCAAAGGTATTCACTTTTGTCACGCGGCCGGTGACCGTATCGCCTTTTTTGTGGGACTCGCCGAACGAAACCCATGGATCCTCTTTGAGCTGTTTTAGCGAGAGCGAAATTCGGTCGCCCTGCACATCAATGATTTTTGCCCTCACGCGGTCGCCGGTTTTCAGTACCTCCCGCGGGTCTTCAATCAAACTCCAGTCAATCTCGGAAATATGGATAAGCCCCTCAAGGTCGGTTTCGGCAATTTTCATAAACGCGCCAAAATCCACCACGCTCACCACTTCGCCCTCCACCGCGTCGCCGATCGCGTGTGTGGCGAGGAATTGTTTCATTTCTTCCGACACTTGGCGCCGCTCGGTGAAAATGAGCTTTGCCTCTACAGGATTCACGTCAAGCACTTTCACTTTCAGTTTCTCGCCCACGAGCTTTTGAAGTTCCTCAAGAATTTTCTCTTTGTCGCCGCCCTCAACCCGAGGATAATTTTGCGGGGCAAGCTGGGATGCGGGGAGAAACCCGCGCACTCCCTCTGCCTCAAGAATCAAGCCGCCGCGGTTTGCCTCCATGATCGGAAGTTCCAACACCTCGCCCTCATTCATGAAACGGCGAAGAGTGAGCCATTTTTTCTCATCGCCCGCTTCTTTGAGCGAGAGTTCTACATACCCCTCTTCATTATCCGGCTCCACCACCTTTGCGCTCACGGTATCGCCCGGCGCCAGGCGTTTAATGATGTCCTGCGCAGCGTAGTATTCGCGGCCGTACACGATCCCCATGCCGCGCGCGCCAAGATCCACAAAGAGCGAAGAGCCACGTTTTTCCACGACCGTCCCTTCCACCACCTCTCCCTGCTTCACAAAAAGTCCGTGCGTTTCCCGGCTCTTTAAGAGCGATTCCATGATGCGGTTTTGGCGCGAGGGGGCGGCAACGGGAACTGCAGTGGTATTGGATGTTTCGTACATACGAGTAGCGTTCGGTAGTATACCCGTCCGCATCACAGATTGCAAGGAATTTTTGTGAGGGTGTGAGGTGTTGGGGGATGTCAACAATTTCAGACGATCGTCCAAAATTGTTGACATGGGGGGGAATGGATACAATGGATACAATGGATACGAGGATACTCCGTATTGCCCTTGCTTCTTGGGTCTTGCTTCTTTATTCTTACCTCATGGTTATCCAATGGTACGGGCACGCGTGTTTTAAAATCCAGTCAGGCGATCTCGTGGTCGTGATTGACCCGTATGCAAAGGAGGTGGGGTTGACCCCGCCGCGTTTTCGCGCGGATGTGGCGCTCGCAACCCACGGCCACTATGACCACGCCAATCTTGAGGCGCTGGCCGGCGACCCCTTTTTGATTCGCGGTCCGGGAGAGTACGAAGTGAAAGGGGTGTATGTCCATGGGATTTCCACCTTCCATGACCAGTCGCAGGGCAGGGAGCGGGGGATGAACACCGTGTATGTGATTGAGATGGAGGGAATTCGCCTGCTCCACCTCGGAGATTTTGGAGAAGAAAAACTCCGTGATGAAACGCTTGAAGAAATAGGCGAGGTTCACGTGCTGTTGACGCCGGTCGGCGGGGTCTACACCATTGACGGCGAGACAGCGGCCCGGGTTACAAAACAGATTGAACCGCGCTTCGTCATTCCCATGCACTATAAAATCCCCGGGCTCACAATCAACATCGCGAATGCCGATGAGTTTTTGAAGGCGATGGGCGCGGGGATCCGCCAAATCCGCCAGCTGGCGGAGGCGGAGGAGCCGCAGGAAAAGCTTACGTTGAAGAAAAAAGACGTGGAAGCGGAAGGAAAAACAGAGGTGGTGGTGCTCAAGCTCGCAAACGCATAGTTGACACCGATCGACGCATATCCTATTATAGATTTATGAAGAAAGTCCGTTCTGTAGAACGGACTTTCTTGCTACTCACGTGTCCATAATTCATAATTCGTAATTCCATCGTATATGATTGACCTCAAAACATTTACACAGGCAATCCAGCAGATTGCCGACGAGAAAGGAATCCCGCAGGAAAAGATTTTTGAGACCATAGAGATGGCGTTAGCTGCCGCCTACAAACGTGACTATGGCAAACGCGGCCAGCTTATCCGTGCGAAGATGGATCCGAAAACCGGGGCGTTGGAAATGCGCCAAATTAAAATCGTCGTGGATGACACGATGATTAAATCCGAAGAAGAGGTGCAGGCAGAGGAAGAGGAGCGCGCGCGGCGGCTTGCGGGCATTGCGCCGGAAGAACAGGAAGAGAAGGAAAAAGAAAAAGGGAAAAAAGGAGAGCGGGAAGAGGAAAGCGAGGAGCCGGGTGAGAAGAAAGTCCGTTTCAATCCGGAGAAACACATCATGATTGAAGAGGCGCGCGCGATCACCCCCGAGGTGAAGACCGGAGATGAGCTTGAGTTTCCGCTCCAGTCGCACGACGACTTCGGCCGGATTGCGGCGCAGACCGCAAAACAGGTGATTATACAACGCATCCGCGAAATTGAACGCGAGACGATTTATGACGACTATAAAAACCGTGAGGGGGAGCTGGTGTCGGGCATCATCCAGCGGATTGAAGGGCGCATGGTCTATGTGGATATCGGACGGACGGTTGCCGCCCTCCCTCCCGAAGAGCAGAATTCGTACGAACGCCTGCATATCGGCAGCCGTATCAAAACCCTCATTTTGGCGGTTGAGAAAAATCCGAGAGGGCCCGGGATCGTGCTCTCGCGCTCCCACCCCCTGCTTTTGAAAAAACTCTTTGAGCTTGAAGTTCCGGAAATACCGTCCGGGGCGGTTGAGATAAAAGCGATCGCGCGCGAACCCGGGTCGCGCGCCAAGGTCGCGGCCGCGTCAAACGAACAGGGCGTGGATCCCGTGGGTTCGCTCGTGGGGCAGAAAGGCATTCGGGTCTCCACCGTCATAAACGAACTCGGAGGCGAGAAGATAGATATTATTGAATGGTCCGAAGATGCGGCAGAGTTTGTGTCGCACGCCCTTTCGCCCGCAAAAGTCCTTGATGTGGAACTCAATGAGGAGCGCCGCGAGGCGCGCGCCATTGTTGCCGAAGACCAGCTCTCGCTTGCGATCGGCAAGGGCGGGCAGAATGTGCGCCTTGCCGCGCGCCTTACCGGTTGGAAGATTGATGTACGTTCCAACGCACCGGAAACTCCGGCAGGGTCTGAAGAGGAGGAGGCGGTAGCCGAATCTACAGGCACCGAAGAGAGTAAAGACAAAGAGCCAGAATTATGAAGTATGAATTACGAATTAAGAAAATTACAATACGAAACCATAATTCATAACTCGTAATTCATAATTCTCGTATGAATCATTCCGTAACGCTCCTCCCGCACTCGGAAGCGGAGATTACTGTTATCGTCCCTCACGCCGAATTTGAACCGCACGTGAAGCGCGCGGCGATTGTGATCTCCGAAGAAACGGTAATTGAAGGATTTCGCAAGGGCAAAGCGCCCTACGACGTCGTAAAAGACCGCGTGGGCGAATTCGCGCTCTATGAGCGCGGCGCCGAGCTCGCAGTACGCGCGGCCTACCCGAAACTCATGGAGGAACTTGTGTCGGGTGAGCTTTCCAAAACCCCGCCGATCGGACGTCCGGAAATCGCCATAACAAAGCTCGCACCCGGAAGCGACCTTGAATTCAAAGTGAAGACAGCGCTTTTCCCAAAGGTAACACTGCCTGACTACAAAGCGATTGCGCGGCGCCTCGGCAAAGGAAAACAGGCGGTTTCGGTGAGCGATGAGGAAACGGAAAAAACCCTTGAGTGGATCCGCGAGTCGCGCTCAGTCCTTGTGACGGTCAACCGCGCCGCGGCTCCGGGCGACGCGGTTACCATTGATTTTGACACGCGCCACGGAGGGGTCAAAATTGAAGGTGGCGAGTCCAGAAACCACCTTTTTATTCTTGGCAAGGGCCGTTTTCTCCCGGGTTTTGAAGATGCGATTGAGGGCATGAAGGCGGGAGAAGAGAAATCATTTTCGCTCCAAGCCCCCAAGGACTGGCACGACAAGGGATATGCGGAGAAATCGCTTGACTTCACCGTAAAGATGAATCTGGTGCAGGAGCGGTCTATGCCTGAAATGACCGATGAATTCGCAAAAGGCCTCGGGAATTTTGACTCGGTTGCGGCGTTGAAAAAAAACGTTGCCGAGGGGATCGCGCAGGAAAAAGAACAAAAAGAAATCCAGCGGATTCGCGCTTTGACCCTTGAGGCAATTGCCGACGCTTCCGCCATGGAGGTGCCCAGGATCCTTATTGATCGGGAGATTGAAAAGATGACAGACGAGCTCCGCGCGAGCATTGGGGATATGGGGATGAAGTGGGAGGAGTATCTCGCGCACATAAAGAAAACGCCGGAAGACCTCAAAACCGACTGGGAGAAAGACGCCCAGAAACGCGTGCGGATCGCGCTCGTACTCCACGAAATAGGCGGGGTTGAGAAAATTGAGCCCGCCGCCCAGGAGATAGAGACGCGGGCAAACGAAATCCTTGCGCGCTACCGCTCTGCGGAAAACGCCAAAAAGGATTTTGACCCCGAGGCGCTCCGCGCATATACTAAAGACGTGTTGACAAACGAGAAAGTGTTTGAGTTTCTTGAACAACTCTAAATCGATGCGAATATACGAATTATACCAATGATACGAATGGATAGGAAGTATTAGTATAATTAGTATGCATTAGTATATTAGCATCGCGATACATGAATAACGAAACCTACAACCAATACCTCATTCCGACCGTCATTGAAAAATCGCAGTTTGGCGAGCGGGCATACGACATCTACTCGCGGCTCTTAAAAGAGCGGATTATTTTCCTTGGCGGGCCGATCGTGGACCCGGTGGCAAACGCCATTATTGCCCAGCTCCTTTTCCTTGAATCGGAGGATGAAAAAAAAGACATCAAGCTCTATGTCAATTCCCCGGGCGGTTCGGTTCCGGCGACTTTGGCGATCTACGACACCATGCAGTATGTGAAGCCCGATGTCTCAACCATTTGTGTCGGCATGGCGGCATCGGGCGCGGCGTTGCTGCTTGCCGCAGGAGCAAAAGGCAAACGCTTCGCGCTCCAGAACGCGGAGGTGATGATCCACCAAGTGATGGCAGGCGGCATTGAGGGGCAGGCAACGGAGATTGAAATTTCTGCAAAGCATATCTTACAACTCAAAGAACGACTCAACCAAATCCTCGCAAAACACAGCGGCAGAACGCTGGAGCAAGTGCATGACGACACCGAGCGCGACAAGTACATGACCGCCGAGGACGCAAAAAAGTACGGCATCATTGATGAAATCATCAAGCGAAAAACGAATGGGAAATAATTCGTGATCCCGTTAGAGATGCGACTATGAAATCAAAATCTTGGAGGATGATGCGTATAGGGTCTCTATCTTTTAGGTACTCAACACCACATAAAAATCTCTAACGGGATGCCCTCTCCCGAACTTCTCTCATCAGAACTCCAGCGCCCGGAATTGCCCGCGCCCCATGCAGCGGGTTTCTTGAGCGCGAGGGCGCTCCTGAAAAATGCGTGGACGCTCTACCGCAGCCGATTCTGGACGCTCTTGGGGATTGTTTTTATTCCGCTCGCAGTCGTACTACTTTTGACATCCGTGTTTTTGGCGCTGGGGGAGGCGGCAGATAATGCCATCGCATGGCGTATGCCCCTTACAAAAGATATTGTGCTTTTCGGCTCCGTGATTCTCGTCTGGATTCTGGCATGGTTCCTGCAACTCTGGAGCGAACTCGCGTTACTATACGCTCTGAAGGATGCGGAAGAAAAAATCGGCATCCGTGAATCATTTTCGCGCGGTTTTGCAAAGATTCTCCCGTATCTCTGGGTCACGATTCTCGGAGGTCTTTTGACCCTCGGCAGTTTTCTCCTCTTTTTTCTCCCCGGCATTGTGATGCTTGTGTGGTTTTTTCCAGCGCTCTATGTGCTTGTATCCGAAAACGAACGGGGATTTCGGGCGCTCGCCAAAAGCAAAAAGTATGTGGAGGGCTACTGGTTGGCTGTGGTGTGGCGCCTGCTTCTCCTTGCCGCGATTTGGATTGCCGCAATGGCGCCGTTTATGATTCTTGATATCCTCACTAATATTCCCGACGATTGGCTTGATTTTCTTTCCGCCATACCCGCGATTTTCCTCACGCCATTTGCGACTGCGTACATCTACCTTCTCTATCGCGCGCTCAAAGACGCAAAAGGCGGGGAAGTGGCCCCCACCGGCCGTGACAAAAAAATCCTCGTCGGGATTCCTATGGCGGGATTTCTTTTGGTCGCCGCGGCGGTTGTGCTCGCGATACTTTTCTTCTAACTGAGGGGAAACGGTGCTATAGTGGGGCCATGCCTATGGTTGGCGTACAATTCATCGTCCTCTTTGGTTCCCGCGCGCGAGGAACCGAAAGTAAAAATTCAGACGCGGATGTGGCGGCGCTTGCCGACCACGCGTTGGATATGGAAGAGAAAGCGGACCTCGCATGTAAAATTGCCCGTATGCTGAAAATTTCAGAAGACAAAATTGACCTTGTAGACCTTTGGAACGCGCCCCCGCTCCTCCAGCACCGCGTCGCAGAAGAAGGAAAGTTGCTTCGCGGAGACCCGCACGTCTTTATCCGTTTCCGGGTGCTCGCGTGGAAACGATATCTTGATACGGCAAAATTCCGGCGCGCGCGAGAGCGCGCGCTCGCCAAACGCCATGCCGCAAAAGTTAGCCGAACCTAAATAAACCTGTTACATTGATAGTGGGTTATGTTGCGGCAGTTCATAAAAGGAAAAGTGTATGTTTTTATAGACGCTGAAAATGTGTTTTATGCACAGCGCACTTTGGGTTGGAGGATTTCCTATGAGAGGCTGAGGGGCTATCTCGAGCAAGAGTGCGGTGATGAGATTAAGTGTTTTATCTACAAAGGAGTAGACGAGTTTAATACGGGGCAGAGGAAATTTCTGGATATGCTGGAGATTAACGGCTATATTTTGAGAACAAAAGTTGTTAAGAGGATAAAAGACCGAAAAAGCGGCAAAGAGGAGTGGAAAAGCAATTTGGATATGGAACTTGCTTTTGAAATGGATGACACAAAAGAGAAATATGATACGGCGGTGCTTTTATCAGGAGACAGCGATTTTGCCGTGCCGATTGACCGAATAAAAAAGGCAGGAAAACGAATTATTGTAATGTCCACGAGAGGTCATATCTCAAAAGAATTGCTGGAGAGAGCAAAGTATATTGATCTTCGTAAACTCAAAGACGAAATCAGCCAATAAAAAATCTGGAGCTATCCTTGCGGATACTCCAGAGTGTCATCACATTGTAAGTATAGCAAATCTCGATAATCTGTCAATAGGGGAGTGGCGAAGGCAGATTGGCGGGTTTACTATAAAAGGATTTTAATCAAACTTTCACCTGTCATCTCCGCGGGTTTTTTTAACCCAAGCAGTTCAATGATTGTCGGCGCGATGTCGGTCAAAATCCCGCCGACTTCTTTTTTTGCCCGGAGCACCTCGTCGGAGGTGCGGGGAACCGCGCGGCGAAACTCCTTTCCCACGAGTATGCAGTAGACCGGGGAGAGTGAGTGTTCGGTTCGCTTCTCACCCGAGACCAAATGACGTTTTAACTCCACATTTCCGTGGTCTCCGGTCACAATCATCACGGCATTGGGCCGCGAGAGAATCGCGTTTGCGAGCTCGCCGAGCGCTGCATCAATCGCTTCTACCGCGCGAATCGCTGCCTGAAAATTGCCGGAATGCCCCACCATGTCGGCATTGGCGTAGTTTGCGATAATCACATCATAGGTATCCAGCCCCTGTATAATTTTTTGCGTGATGTCAGGTGCCCGCATCTCCGGCGCCTCGTCAAAGTGCGCGGCGGGTGCTGAAGGAATCAGCACTCGCTCCTCGTCCGGAAACGGCTTCTCAATCCCTCCGTTGAAAAAATACGTCACGTGCGCGTACTTCTGGGTTTCGGCAATGTGGAGGTGGCGCAATCCCGCGTCTCCAAGCACCCGCGCAAGAGGCCAAGCGACTCCAAATTGCGGAAAGGCAGGGTGCGCCGCGAGTCCCTTTTCGTACTCGGTCATAGTTGCCAAAAAGAGATTTTCCACCTTCTTTCGGGGAAAATGGTCAAATGCGACGTCCCCAAACGCATGCGCGAGTTGCCGCATTGAGTCCTCGCGAAAATCGGTAAAGATAAGCGCATCACCCTCTGCAATTCGGGGAAGAGGAGTGCCTTTCGCATCCGCGACGAGGGCCGGACGGATGGTTTCATCCGCAAGGCCTTCTTTGTAGGAACGCGAGAGATATTCGGGAACCGAAGAGATTATTTCACCCTTCCCTTCTGTCAGAAGCGCGTATGCGATTTGTGTTCTCTCCCACTGTTCGCCGCGGTCAAGGGCGTAAAACCTTCCGATGAGGGAAGCGATCCGCGCGTGCGGATAGTCGCGCTGCAGCCGCTCTTCAAGCGCTTCATAAAACGTTGCGCCCTCTTGCGGCGGCGCGTCTTTGCCATCGGAAAAAAGATGCAGATATACTTCGGCGATTCCTTGCTGTTTGGTAAAATCAAGAATTGCGTAGAGATGGTCAATATACGCATGCACGGAGCCGGAAGACACGAGCCCCGCAATATGGAAGCGTGTATTATTCTTTTTTACATGCGCGGCCGCACCCAAAAACGCCTCGTTTTTGAAAAATGATTCATCCGCAATCGCATTGATGATGCGCGGAAGGTGGTGGTAGATGACGCGGCCAGAGCCAATCGTCAAATGCCCCACCTCGGAGTTTCCTGCTTCTCCCCACGGGAGGCCGACTGCCACGCCCGACGCTTGAAGCGTGGTAAAAGGAAACTCGCGTTCAAGCATCTCAAGCGTTGGTTTTTTTGCTTCCGCAACCGGATTGCCTTTGGGGTCAATGGAAACCCCGAAGCCGTCAAGAATTACGAGAAGCAACGGTTTTCTTGTCATACGATGGATTATACCACGGCTGCGCCACTTGTATTTCATGCATGGGGTGTTACGCTATGTGCAAAATCTAGAGCGTGCGCTCTGGAGAATCGTACCCAGTACCTTGGAAATAAGGAGGATACATGAATGGAAAGATATCACGATGGAGATGGAGAGAATGGGAAAGGAAATAAGGAGAGCGAGATTCTGGAAAGTTCCCTCCGTCTCTACGCCTATAAAATCGGGAAAATCCCGCTCTTGAGCAAAGAGGAGGAACAGGAGCTTGGCAGGCGGATGGAAAAGGGGGATGCAAAGGCGCGGGAGAAACTATATCTGGCAAATCTCCGCCTTGTGGTTTCCATTGTCAAAAATCATCTGGACGGGTCGTCAAACCTCACCTTCCTGGATTTAATTCAGGAAGGAAACGTCGGCCTTCTCCGGGCAGTTGACAAGTTTGACTACCGCAAGGGGTTTAAATTTTCAACGTACGCGACATGGTGGATTCGGCAGGCAGTGAGCCGCGCGAATGCGGACTACGGGAGGACCATACGTATTCCCGTTCATATCCACGACCGGCGTTCGCGCATCAAATACGCGACTCGCCGCCTCTCTGTGGAACTCGGGAGAGATCCGACTGACGCGGAGATCGCTCGAGAAATAGGCCTCCCCCCAAAAATTATTTTTCAAATGAGGGAACTTGTGGTGGCCAAACCCCTTCGTTCGCTTGACGAAGCTGTCAACGAAGAAGGAAAACGACCCACGCAAGAGCCGGATCGGCTTGGCGCAAACATCCCGGACGGCCAGACACCGCTCGATGAACAAATCGCCGCTCGCGATTTTGCGCAAAGAGTGGATGCGCTCCTGAAAAACACTCTCCCTGAACGCCACGCCCAAGTGGTACGGCTGCGTTTCGGCATCGGAGGGGAACAGGGGCTTTCTCTTAGAGAAGTAGGGAACATATTTGGGATAGCCCGCGAGCGCGTACGCCAGATTGAGGCCAATGCACTGGAAAAGCTTCGGCGTTCTCCTGCCGCAAAAATCCTCCACCAATCGCTTTCGTAGGGGTCTTTAGGTAACACCAGAGACCTCTTTTTTTGTAGGAATCCATCGCGGTTCTCTGCCGGCAGGCAGGCCTCGCCGCCTCGCTCAGTGCGGTCACCCAAAATCCCCAGCGAGGATTTTAGGTTCGCGCAAAGGTGCGTCGGTTGTCAAGGCAGTATGTCCTGCGGACGGCAACGAATGAGAGCCTTGACAAACCATGCCCGCCGCACCTTTGAGCGCCGCACGTAAACGAGGCGGCTCGACTGCTCTGGGATATGGTATTCCCGCGCGGGAGCACGCACCACCCTTTATCCGCGAACTTGCGGAGCGCCGGATACACATTCACGCAGGCGGAGCGAAGGGGAAACCGGGGCTCCGACGTATCGTCGGAGAACACGGAGGGGTTCCCCGAGCGGAGCGCGTAGAATGTGTCCGCGCGGAGCACTGTGAGCGGGAAAGGATGGGGCGAGAAGGACCCGCGCGGGAAGGGACAAAATGTCAATGACGCGAGTGGATATTACATCTTTTTTTGACATCAGAAAACAGGAGTGCTACGATGCGAGTTATAGAAAGCAAATAACTTTTTGAATAACACGCTCCCGGTCACACGGGAAGAGCGATAATGAGCAAAAGGTAGACCATTTCATGAGATTTTCTTCCGCTCCACACCTCTATTCTCATGCCTCAACCGATCTCAACCGATCGGTAATGTAACATTTGCGATATCTCTCCCTCATTATCCTCTTCCGGAAAGAGGACCTTTGTGATTTAAGGGAGTTCCATGTATGAATACATCACTTATGGTATGGGGAGCGCTCGTGCTCGGACTTGGCGTCGTGCTCGGCTACCTCATCCGGCAGCTCGTCGTCGTCATCCGGCGCTCATCCATTGAAGCGCGCCTCCGTAAACTGGTTGAGGACGCGAAGCGCGAAGCAAAAGATACCGTCCTCAATGCAAAGGAAGAGGCAGCGCGCATTGCTGATAGCGCAAAAAAGGAAGAGAAGGACTTGCTCTCGCAGGTGCGGCGTCTTGAAGAACGGCTGCTTGAGCGCGAAACCGCGTTTGACCGGAGGGCTCAAGAGTTTGAAAAACGGGAGCGGGACGTGGAGGCGCGGATTGAAAAGGTAAAAACGGTAAAAACCGAGCTTGAGGAAAAACATGAAGCGCTCGGGAAAGAACTTGAGCGGGTCGCGCATCTCTCCGAGGAAGAAGCAAAAAAGGAATTGGTCGCCAAAGTTGAGCGGGACCACGCCGAGGACATGATGGTGCGCGTAAAGAAACTTGAAGTGCATGGCGTTGAAGCGCTGGAACAGAGGGCAAAACACATCCTCGCCGCCGTTATCCAGCGCATTGCCTCTGCGACAACTTCAGAGGTCACCACCACCACTGTTGCGATTCCCTCAGACGACCTCAAGGGAAAAATAATCGGAAAGGAGGGGCGAAACATCAAGGCGCTGGAGCGCGCGGCGGGTGTGGAGATTATTGTGGACGAAACGCCGGGTTCCATTGTGATTTCCGGCTTTGACCCCGTGCGCCGCCACATCGCAAAAATGGCGCTGGAAATGTTGATTCAGGACGGGCGGATCCAGCCCGCGCGTATTGAAGAAACCGTAGAGAAGGCGCGTACGGAAATAGAGAAAGAAGTCAAAAAATCGGGCGAGCAGGCGGCATTTGAGGTCGGCATCTTTGACCTTGACCCGCGGCTTGTCACCCTCCTCGGGCGGTTGGCATTCCGCACGAGCTACGGACAAAATGTGCTCCACCACTCAATAGAAATGGCGCACTTGGCAGGCATGCTTGCTTCGGAGGTCGGGGGAGACATCGCAATTGCAAAGAAAGGAGCGCTCCTGCACGATATCGGAAAAGCGGTTGACCACGAGGTGACGGGAACGCATGTGGAAATCGGCAGGCGGATCCTCCAGAAATTCGGCGTGGACGAGCGGGTGATAAAAGCCATGCAATCGCATCACGAAGAGTATCCGTACGAAACCATAGAATCCGTCATTGTGCAGACGGTAGACGCGATCTCCGCCTCACGCCCGGGTGCGCGCCGCGACACGCTTGAACATTACATCAAGCGACTGGAAGATCTTGAACGGATCGCAAACTCATTTGATGGGGTGGAAAAAACATACGCGATCTCCGGCGGCCGCGAAATACGGATTTTTGTCACACCCGAGAAAATAAGCGACCTTGAAGCGCGGGAGCTTGCGCGAAACATCGCGATCCAAATTGAAAACGAACTCAAATATCCGGGGGAGATTAAGGTAAATGTGATACGGGAGAATAGGGTGATTGAGTATGCTCGGTAGCTCGAAGCACTTCGTTTATTCGCTTTTATGAAAATCCCCAGCGAGGATTTTCATAGGTGAAAGCCTCGCTCCTCCGATATATATCGGAGACCATGCCCGCTCGGCTTTCAAACCCCGCTCATAAACGAACTGCTTCTCGCCTAAAATAAAAACGCGCCTCCACAATTACGCTCGCGTGCGATAGGCTCGCTTGAAACATCTTACGAATTAAGCCTCGCTCCCGAGCACTCAATGCGTTGAGTGCTCGGACCATGCCCGCTCGGCCTCCAACCCGCTCACGCGCATTGCCATCTCAAGTGAAGGATCAGTGCGCCACTGTCATCGCCCACACTCTCTTCGCGCCTGCCTCTTTCAACACCCGCGCCGCCTCTTCCAGGGTGGCGCCGGTTGTTTTTACGTCGTCAAGAAGCAGTATGGTCGCATCACGAACCGCTAATGGGTTGACAACCGCAAACGCGTCTCGGACATTTGCGAGGCGTTCCTCTCCGCTGCACTCAACTTGCGGCAGTGTGCGCCGCACGCGCGTGAGGAGGTCGCTTCGGACCGCGAGTCCGGCACGGCGACGGACTTCCTCAGCGATTAATTGCGATTGGTTAAACCCGCGTACGCGCTCGCGCGCCGGGTGCAATGGGATAGGGACAATATACGACATGTCCGATAGAGAAATTCCTGTGCGTACGCACGCGTCCGTAAGAAGCGCACCAAAAAGCAGAGCAATTGAGCGTACGCGTTGATACTTCATCCGGTGGATAAGTTCTCGGACAGCGGGCGTGTCATAGCGATACGGAGATACATACGCGTATATTGAAGAATGCGGTTGGCAGGAAGGGCATGTGCGTCCCGGACGGACGCGGGAACGTGCGAGTGTCCAGAGACCGCATCGGACACAGAGAGGCGGCACTACCCGCACGAGCCCGCGGCATGCCGCGCACCAGAGATCGCCTTCATTGCCGCACTCCACACACCGGAGCGGGAAGAGAAGGTCAAGCACCGCTTCCTTACCGCGAATCAATTGGGGATAATGCATCCCCCTATTTTACCTTAAAAATGGTACTATACGAATGTAACCGATGCGAATATGCGAATTATACTAATGATACGAATGGTTCGACTGCGCTCACCATATATATTCGTATAATTAGTCCGCCAGCTGGCGGAGCATTCGTATATTAGCATCGCGGTAATTCGTATCGCGCTCCGTGGACATTCCTTTTCTTAAAAAACTTCGTCTTCCCGGATTCTCGCTTGACTTTCTCAAAGGCAAGCCGTCCCGCACGGTGGGTATTGATGTTGGAATCCATTCTGCGAAAGTGGTACAATTACACTACGAGAAAGAGCGGGCAATCCTTGAAACGTACGGCGAATTGCTTTCGGGAAAGTATCTCAAAACAAGTGAAGGGGGTCTGCCAGCTGGCGGAGGGGGGTTTCTCCGCTACACCGATGCTGATATTGCGGATCTGCTCCGGGATATCCTCCGCGAGTCCAATGTGACTGCGAAAGACGCGGTTATCGGCGTACCCGCAACCTCAAGTTTTGTTACCCCGATCCCGTTCCCGAAGATCGCGATAAAGGAAATTTCGCAGGCGATCCCTTTTGAGGCGCGAAAGTACGTTCCCATACCGATCGCAGAAGTGACCCTTGACTGGGAGGTGATTGAGGAGACCGATCAGGGGGTTACGGTTCTGCTTGTGGCAGTGCCAAAAGAAGTCATTGAAAAGTTCAAACGGATAAGCCAGATGCTCGACATAACACTTGTGGCGCTGGAAGTGGAAACGTTCAGCATTGTCCGGTCGCTTATGGGCATGGATACCACCCCGACCCTGATTCTCAATATGGGGCACTATACGACCACCGTTGCGGTCGTTGACCGCGGCAAACTCCGGATGTCGCATAACATCAGTCGCGGTTCAGAGGAGCTCACGCGGGCGTTAGCGCAGGGCATGGGTATCAATCAGGAGCGCGCGGAGGCGATAAAGCAGGACATCGGCATTGAGGAACGGGTGGAGCAAAAAGAGATTACGTCGGTCTTAACGCCCCTTACCGATTCGCTCCTCGCGGAAATTGAACGGATTGTAGCGCTCTACAATCGCCGTACCGACCGAAAGATCCAGAAAATAAATTTGACCGGCGGAGGATCGCATATGAAAGGCCTTATTGATTACACGAGCACCCGATTTGGCATAGAGGTGACGCGCGGGAATCCCTTTGCGCGCGTGGTAGCACCCGCATTTCTCCAGCCGATGCTGCGCGACATCGGCCCGAACTTTTCCACCGCCGTGGGATTAGCACTCCATGAGATCACCACAAGGTAACATCCAGGAGTCAAAATGACAGATCAAAATGTAAACATACACGCATTTTTACATGGTCGCGAAGCGACACCTCCATTTTGCATTTTGCATTTTACTATTTGATTTTAGCGAAGCGATGGCCGACCTCCTTTCATCAAAAGCAACAATGGGTTCCAAAATTGACGTCACGGTGCGTTCAACCGTACCCCTGCTTATCTATGCGGGCGTTGCGCTTTTGGTGCTGGAAGGCGCTGCCTACGGCGGACTTTTTGTGCTCAACCGGTATCAGGCTTCAGCTCTTGAGGAACTCACCGCAGAGATTGAGAGCAAGGCAGAAATCCGGCCGGAAGCGATAAATCAGGTGTTTCTCCTGGATAGCCGTCTCCGCGACATGCGGACTATTCTCTCGCAGCGCCTTTTCCTCACCCCAATTTTTTCGTTCCTTGAGAGCACGACCAACCCTCGGGTCCGTTTCCTCAATTTTAATTTCCGCGCGGATACCCGGCGCCTTGATATGTCAGGCGAGGCAGCGGGCTATGCGACACTCGCGCGGCAAATCGCGCTCCTTGAGGGAGATCCCCGCATAGAGCGGGTGGAATTTGGCAATTTGGCGCTTGACCAAAATAACATTCTTAGATTCCAGACCACGATCATTTTTACCCCCTCATTTTTCCGCGCCTCTCTTTCTTCCCCCCTAACCCCTAACCCCTAAAACCTCACAATGGCTCGTCTTATCCTCCCATTACTTCTTCTTGCGGCAATTGTCGGTGTCGGGGTCTTATATTTTGCGCCGGCCTGGAACGAGTTTCTCTCGCTTCGCAAGCAAACCGAAGACCTCCACGCGCTCTCGGGAGAAGTGGATGAACTCATAGGCAACCTCAACAGCGTCGGGAGTGTCATAAGCAAAATCCGGAAGGAAGATCTTGACCGAGTTGCGCAGGCGCTCCCCAAGGGGCCCCAGAGCGCGGAGTTTCTCGTGGATCTTGAAAAAATGGTGCTCC
This sequence comes from uncultured Candidatus Saccharibacteria bacterium, assembly GCA_964501445.1. Lineage (GTDB taxonomy): Bacteria > Patescibacteriota > Minisyncoccia > Sungbacterales > HO2-52-23 > CAZCSJ01. The sequence continues at coordinate 50,405 of CAZCSJ010000001.1, read as the reverse complement.
GAAACGGTCTTCTCCTGCGGCGTACCGATGTTCCGACGCTTGGCAGCGGTGCCAAAGATTCTGAAGGGTCCAAGTCCGGACAGCCGCGGCCCTCGGCCGCCCCTTCGGGCGTTGCGAAAACGGGCGGGATCAAAGAGGTTACGGTTTCTTTCACGGTCTCCGGTTCTTACGATGCGTTCAAAAACTTCCTTGCAGAACTTGAACGATTCTCTCGCGTCGTGACCGTGAAAGATTTGACATTCATTGCGCCTCCGCGTCCGGGCGACCCCATAGAGTTTAGCGTCAAAAGCGTAATTTACTACCAATAGGATGAGACAAACCATTCTCGTACTTATTCTGATACTGGCACTCGCCGCAATAGGATATGTGTGGTACGCCTATTTTGGATCCGCGCCAGCCCTCCCCACTGAAACGCCGATTGCTAATGGTCCAAAAGCGCTCCAGGATCGTTTGGGAACGCTCCGGCGCCTCAAAAATCTTCGCCTTGACACCTCGGTTTTCCAAGACCCGCTTTTCCGTGCGCTTGAAACTGCGCCCACATTTCAGGAATCCTTAGCGGGCGGGGAGGGAGAGCATGGACGCCAGAATCCGTTTACACCGTTTTAACGATGCCAATATAATACGATGCGAATATACGAATTATGCCAATGATACAAATGATACGGTATTCGTATAATTGGTATGCATTAGTATATTAGCATCGCGATGTGCGAAGCACGATATGGCAAAAACCCTCACGGATCAACTCATTGCAAAAGGACTCATTGACCTCACCCGCGCGGGTGAGGCGAAAAAAACCGCAAAAGAAAAGGGGGTGGCAATAGAAGACATCCTCTACCAGTTCGGCATACGAGAAGAAGACGTGGCGGAAGCCAAAAGCGAACTCACGGGACTTCCCGCGCGCTACCTCCGGGGCGCGCCGGTCCCTTTTGACATTCTCCACTACATTCCCGAGGAGTCCGCGCGCCACTACCGGATGATTCCGCTTGGCAAAGACGGAGGGTATCTTGATGTCGGGATGCTCGCCCCGGAAGACGTCGCGGCGCAGGAGGCGCTCAAATTCATTTCCGCCCGCACCAATCTCCCCACGCGGGTGTTTGTCGTGACGCCGACGGATTTCCAATCAATTCTTCAGGAGTATAAAAGCTTGTCGGGCGAGGTGACGCAAGCCCTTGGCGAGTTTAAGAAAGAATATCCGGAGTTTGGCGGGGTTGAAGAGGTGAAAATCGTCAAAGACGAGCCGGCAAAAATCATAGAGGAGGCGCCGATTACCAAGATGATCAGCGTCATCATCAAGCATGCGGTGGATGGCCTCGCGTCCGATGTGCACATTGAGCCCGCGCGCGACCACCTGCGGGTGCGGTTTCGGGTGGACGGGGTGCTTCACACGAGCTTGCGCCTGCCAATTGAGGTGCATCCGGCATTTGTGACCCGTGTCAAAGTCATGACCAATTTGAAAATTGACGAAACGCGCGTACCCCAGGACGGCAGATTCCATGCCGAAGTCGGGGGGCACGAGATTGACTTTCGCGTCTCGTTCCTCCCGACATCATTTGGCGAGAAGATCGCGATTCGGATCTTGAACCCGCAAGCAGGCATTGCCACGCTTGATGACTTGGGACTTGAGGGGAGGAACTTAACTCTCCTTCAGGAGAGCATCAAACGGCCGTATGGACTTATTCTCATCACCGGTCCCACGGGATCCGGCAAATCCACCACGCTCTACGCGCTCCTCCAGATTCTCAATCAAGAGGGGGTGAACATCATTAGTTTAGAAGATCCGGTGGAGTACTACATCCCGGGCGTCAATCAGTCCCAGATCCGGCCGGAGATCGGGTATGACTTTGCCACGGGTCTGCGCCATATCTTGCGTCAAGATCCGGACGTGATTATGGTCGGCGAAATACGCGACAAAGAAACTGCGGCGCTCGCGATTCACGCGGCACTCACCGGCCACCTCGTGCTCTCAACCCTCCATACGAATAACGCGATAGGGGTGGTCCCGCGCCTTGTGGACATGGGAGTGGAGCCGTTCCTCATTTCCACCACGCTCGTGCTCGCGGTCGGCCAGCGGCTTGTGCGAAAGCTCTGTCCGGATTCCAAAAAGACCGCAAAGGTGACAGGGAAAATAAAAGAGATTATTGCAAAAGAACTTGAGGGCATGCCGGATGCGTTGAAGGTGGAACTCAAAAAGACATTTCCTTCGGAGGTGTATCACGCCGAGGTGTCGCCGACATGCCCCAAGGGCACGCGGGGACGGACAGGGATTTTTGAAACGCTCGCGATGTCCCCCGAACTTGAAAAGATAATCCTCTCAAGTCCCTCGGAGGCGCAAATCGCGGAAGAAGCCCGGCGCCAGGCGATGATTACGATGCGCCAAGACGGCATCTTGAAGGTCGCCAAGGGTGTGATTGGCTTGGAGGATTTGCTGGAGGTGGCATAGTATACTACGATTATGGAAAGAAGCGATAACTACGGTTTCACGATTTTAGAGATACTGGTGGTGCTCGCGATCATGGGTATGGTCGGATCGCTCGTGTTTGTCCAGCTTGGGGAAGCGCGCGCTCGCGCGCGCGACGCCGAGCGGGAACAGGAGATAAAAACACTCCAAAATGCCTTCGCGATCTATGCGGTAAACAAGGGAATTTACCCAATAGCAGAAGAGCCGATACCGCTGACCGGAAAAGATGCGGTGTCCGCCGCTCTTATCGCGGAAGACGCCATCTCTCAGATTCCCAAAGACCCTCTTGAGAGCGATCCCTACCGCTACGTCTACGAATCGCCCACCGGATCTACCTACACGATTACCTACTCCCTTGAGACCAGTAGTATCTCGGGAAAATCAAAAGGATCCCATACCGCATCTCCATAATATATACGTATGGTAAAAGACAAACCCACCATTCTTATAGTTGACGACGACCCGTTTATTCTTGATATGTATGTTCTGAAGTTTCAGGAGAAGGGGTTTGCCATTGCCATTGCAAAAAACGGGAAAGATGCGTTGAAGAAAATGAAAGAGACCTCTCCGCGCGTCATGCTTCTTGATATTGTGCTGCCCGCGATGGACGGCTTTGAGGTGCTCCGGACGTTGAAGGAGGACCCGGCGCTCCGAGATGTCAAAGTCATACTTTTGACAAACCTCGGACAGAAGGAAGATGTGGATCGGGGCATGAAGCTTGGGGCGGACGACTACATCATCAAAGCCCACTTCACGCCAAATGAAGTGGTGGAGAAAGTGAAAAGGGTATTAGGGATATCGTAAGCCCCAATTCCTAAAACCTGAAACCTCAATTCGTTCTATGGCAGGAAAAAACTATCTTGAAGAGCTCCTCTCCACTGTGGTAAAGGAGAACGCGTCGGATCTCCACCTCTCGGTGGGGCGCCATCCTACGCTCCGCGTCAACGGTTCGCTTATACTGCTCGTAAAAGAAGAGATCGTGACCCCCGAGGTGGTGCGCGATTTTATTCTCGCGATGCTCTCGCCCGAGCAGGAGAAAAAATTCATGGAAGAGAAGGAGCTTGATCTCTCGTATAACTTTCGCGACCGCGCGCGCTTTCGGGTGAATGTGTTTTTCCAGCGGGGATACATGGGGGCGGCCCTGCGCCTCATTCCCAACGCCATTAAAACCGCAGAGGAGTTATTCCTCCCACCGATATTAAAAGAACTCGCAGGACTCCAGCAGGGATTTCTGCTCGTGGTGGGCCCCACGGGCCACGGAAAATCTACCACGCTTGCCGCAATGGTGGATTTCATAAATCATACCCGCGCAGACCACATCATCACGATTGAAGATCCTATTGAATATCTCTTTGTGTCAGACCGCGCAATTATTGACCAGCGCGAAGTGGGGTTTGACACCCATTCCTTCCATAAAGCGCTCCGTTCGGTGTTCCGCGAAGATGTGGATGTGGCAATGGTGGGCGAGATGCGGGATGCCGAGACCATGGCGATTGCCGTCACCGCCGCGGAAACCGGCCATTTTATTCTCTCCACTCTGCACACCAACAACGCCGCCCAGACCATTGACCGCATTATTGATTCCTTTCCCGGCGACCAGCAGGGGCAGATCCGCGCGCAGCTCGCATCCTCGCTCGTGGGCATTGTGTCGCAGCGCTTGGTGCCGAGGATCTCAGGCGGCCTCATTCCGGCGGTGGAAGTGATGCTGGTGAATCCCGCGATCAGGAATCTCATCCGCGAGAATAAAGTCCACGAAATCAATCTTGTGATTGAAACCAGCTCGGGCGAAGGAATGATGAGTTTGAACCGCTCGCTCGTGGATTTGATCCGGCGCGGCGAAATTTCCATAGAAAACGCCACCCGCTACTCTCTCAATCCTGAAGAGCTGCAAACGCTCCTTAAAAACTAGGTTCTAGGTTTTAGGGATTAGGGGCTAGGGATTAATAAATTGATAATTAGTTACCGGTAATCATTAGCAGGACCCCTTACCCCCTACAACCTAAAACCTAACCCCTAGTCCCTCGTACCAATGCCTACTTTTAACTACAAAGCCAAAACTCAACAAGGAGAAATCCGTTCCGGCGTGATTGACGCCTCCTCCCGGGACGGGGCAATAGACATTCTCCATCAGCAAAACCTTCTCATTATCTCTGTGGAAGAGGAGCGTGACCGTATTGCCGCATGGAACATTTCAATACTTGGCGGCCGCGTGAAGCAAAAAGATGTGGTCATATTCTCGCGGCAGCTCGCAACCCTCTTTGAAGCAAACATTCCCGTTGCGACCGCCTTAAAAACTCTTGTGGGTGAAACGCCGACCCCTGCGCTCAAAACCGCGATTGCGACGATTCTTGATGACGTGTCCGGAGGCCTCGCGCTCTCCCAAGCCCTTGCCAAACACCCTGCCATTTTCTCTCCGTTCTATATTTACCTTGTGCGTTCGGGCGAGGAATCGGGAAAACTGCAGGAGGTATTCACCTATCTTGCCGACTATCTGGAGCGTTCCTACTACCTTACTTCAAAAGCGCGCAATGCCATGATCTATCCCGCATTTGTGCTCTTTGCGTTTGTCGCGGTGCTTATCATCATGCTCGTGGTCATTATCCCGCGGCTTGTAAAAATATTTGAGGAAACCCAACAGCAAGTTCCCCTGTTCACGAGGTTTATAATCGGGCTCTCCACCTTCCTCCAGCAGTGGGGTGTGCTCCTGCTTCTTTTTGTTATCGCCGGAGCGATTCTTGTCTGGCGGTGGGGAGTTACGGCACGCGGGAAATATGCGCTCCATATGCTGCAGCTTCGGGCGCCGGTATTCGGCGGCCTCTACCAAAAGCTCTATATGGCGCGTTTTACGGATAACCTCCGGACCCTGATTGTCGGCGGCATCCCGATTCTTCGGGCGCTTGAAGTCACGCGCGATGTGGTGGGGAATGCCGTCTACCAGCGCGTGATTACCGACGCGATTGAGTCGGTGAAGGGCGGCAGTACGATCTCTTCCGCCCTTGAGAGGTCAAACCGCGTTCCGGTGCTTGTGACCCAGATGGTTCGTATCGGGGAGGCGTCCGGACGGCTTGATTTTATCCTCGGGAGCGTTGCGAAGTTCTACCAGCGCGAAGTGGATTCAGCGGTGGATAACCTTGTGGCGTTGATTGAGCCGATTTTGATCATCGGGCTGGGCCTTGGAGTTGCCGCGCTCGTTTCGGCGGTGCTGGTGCCGCTCTATAACCTTGTGGGAAGCATTTAGTCCCGTTAGAGGTAAGAAACCTATGGTTTCTGCCGATTTTCTCTAAGAAAATCGGACCTCTAACGGGATGTGGATAACATATTTTGTATAGTATTCGCGCTCGCGTATAATAGAAAAAGGTCGCATACCTCATTTGTGAACACGTAATTTTATTTAATCCTTTAATTTTAATTACGACATGGTCCAATTACTGAATAAAAAGCGCGCCGACATCGGCTTCACGTTGATAGAACTTCTGGTCGTCATTGCAATCATCGGGGTGCTCTCCTCCATCGTGCTCGCGTCGTTAAACAACGCCCGCCAGAAATCGCGCGATGTGCGCCGCATAAGCGATTTGAAGCAGATTCAGCTTGCCCTTGAACTCTATTTTGACGCGAACAGCAAATATCCGGTGGCATCAGCGGGTTGCGACGCGAGCACGGATAACGGCTTGGAAGTAATGGAAGGAACTCAAATTCCGCAAGTGCCTCGGGATGCGGGTTCATCAGATACCTGTTACCGATACGCGACGGTGAAAGACGATACGAAGCCCACCACGTACCACTTGGGAGGGCGGCTGGAAGATAAGAAACAGGGGGCTCTTAAGACCGATGCTGATTTTGACTCCACCGCTTATACGAACGGCTTCCACGGACAGAGTGAGACGACAACCGGTCAGTGCGATGGTACGAAAGCCGATCCTGTGGAGGACGAAACCTGCTACGACGTGCGTCCATAACTCCCCTCCATGCTTCCGTTCGCTTACATCGCGATAGGAGGCGCGGTGATTCTCGGACTCGTCGTCGGGAGCTTCCTCAATGTGGTGATCCTGCGCGGCAAGAATGGAGAGACGCTCGGAGGGCGATCGCGCTGTCCCCACTGCGCGCGCACCCTCTCAATAAAAGAACTCATTCCGGTTGCAAGTTTTCTTTTTCAGAAAGGGCGGTGCCGTTCATGCGGCGCCGCCCTTTCGCTCCAATACCCGCTTGTGGAAGCGGGAACTGCCCTTGCCTACGGCATTGCGCTCTGGCACCTCTTGCCGTCGCTTGACGCATCGCTTGGATCCCTCGCACTTCTTAGCGCCGTATTCGTCGGCATCGCCGCCGCAATCGTGATTTTTGTGTCGGATCTCCGTTGGATGATTATTCCTGACGGCGCGGTGCTCGTATTGGCGTTTTTGGGTATTGCCGCCACCATCATGCGGTCTTTATCATCGTTGCCATCATGGTCATCGTCATTGTCATGGTTTGGGTCTCTCCTCTATGATGGAATAAGCGCGTGTGTGATCGCACTCTTTTTTGCGGTTCTCTGGTATGCGTCGCGCGGCCGCTGGATGGGATTTGGCGATGCGAAATTGGCGCTCGCAACCTCGCTCCTTGTGGGATTCCCCGCGTCAATTGCCGCATTCCTCTTTTCGTTCTGGACAGGGGCTGCGGTGGGTATTCTGCTTCTTTTTTCAAAAAGGAGAACTCTTGCCGAAACCATACCTTTCGGTCCCTTTATTCTTTTAGGCACTCTCATCGCATATTTTTACAGCTCCACACTTTTGCGTATCGCAGGTTTCCCCTTATTTCTCTAACTAATGAACAGTAGTAATATCAGGCGGGCAGATTCTTGAGCGGGTTTCAAAATAATAACTATATGCGCGTACGCCTCCCCCTCATTTTCATACTCCTGATTACCTCCGCGGCGCTCCTCTTTTTTGTCGCGGTGCCTCTTTTTGTCGCAAAAAAGGATGAGGGTTCTGTTTCTCCTCTTTTGCATCAGAGCGCAAAGGCCGCATGGGTGAGCATTGATTTTGGAAACGGAACACGACGCGCATTTGAGGGGCCGATGGAAAATTCATCCTATCCGTTCTCTCTTGTCCTCAAGGAGATCATTCGCGATGCCGACCTCCCCATCCGAATAGAGGGTGAGGAGATTCTCTCCGGAGACGGGTCTGACCGCATCCGCCGCGGCGTGGTGTATAAAAATGGCGCGCCGGTGGCAGGTCCCCTTCGCGCGCTCACCATCGCGTCAGGCGACCAATACGAACTGCGGTTTGAAAAGTGATTTTTTTGTCATTCTGATCCGCCAGTTGGCGGAGAAGAATCTCAAGATCCTTCGGGCTTCGCCCTCAGGATGACATGGAAACGTAGATAGGTGTATGCGAGAATCCCATTGCCCATACGAGGGGATTTTTTATTTAGACAAAACACGATACAATGAAGGGGTGCACGAGAGAAGTAAAAAGAAGTTATGTGCGGGATTCACACTCGTTGAAGCGGTCGTCATGATTGCGGTGGTAACCTTCATGAGCGCGTTGGTGCTTGTGAGTTTCACCGGCCTCAATGAGGGAGGGGTATTGAACCGCGCCAGCCGCGAGGTAGCACTTACCCTTCGGAGCGCCCAGAACATGGCGCTCGCGGTGCGCGCCGTACCGACACAGGCGGGACCCGTGACCGCTCCGGTGGTCGGGGTGTGGATTCGGGCAGGGGAACTCTCCACGCAAACTTTTGCCGATATGGGAAATCCGCCTGACGGAAAATATGTGCCGCTCGGCGAGCAAGGCGGCGCGGATCTTGATATCCAAAAGTATTACTTGCCGCGTGGTACCACGATCTATGAACTCCGCGGCTTGCAGTCGCAAAATCCCTATCCCGCGGCGCACGTTCTTTTTGCCGCGCCAGAAGCAAAACTCACGCTTACCGATGAGAATGGAGCAGATATTGGAAGTGAACTGCGTATTGTCGTGGCCCCCTCCGACGGCAGTCCGCAGCGAACCATCATTGTGAAAACGAACGGGCAGATAAGTATAAAGTGAAGCCACTATGCGTTTTACTCAAACGTTTCGGCGTGGACAAATAATCCTCGCTCGTCGGCGGGAACCCCTCAGTGTTCGCTCGTCCCGCTTCCCGCGGGACTCGCGCCCCTGTTTCCCATCCTCCTCGCTTCGGTTATTTGTGCGCCACGCCTCCACAATTTCGCAAAAACGCATAGGAATCTCATCGTGGGGTGGGGGGCGAAACGGGTTTACCTTGCTTGAAACCATTATCGCCCTCTCTCTGATTCTCGCGGCAGTCGTGGGGCCGGTTGCGGTGGTCACGCGCAGTATTTCTTCTTTCCCTTCCGCCAAAAACCGTCTTGCCGCCCTGCACCTCGCGCAAGAGGGAATTGAGATCGTGCGGCTCGTGCGTGAAAATAATGTGCTGTGCGATCAATTGAACGGCAAGCCAAAATGGGATTGGGAGCGTCATCCCTCGGGGAGCGGATCCATGGACGGCACATGGGAGGTGGATGCCACCCAGATCGGACCGGAAGGAATCACGTGCGGGGGAAACCCCGTAATTCCCATGCCGTTGTTTTCTCCTGCCCAGGCCGGCGTGGGGAATCAAAATCTCTCGCGGGATCCAGCAACCGGTCTTGTGGGATACGGCGGTGCGGAGCCCACGATCTTTCGCCGCACCGTCACCGTGAGATCGCCGCCCGATAATGAAGATCAAGCGAATAACATCAACAAGAACGACCAAATGGATGTTATCTCACGAGTATGGTGGGATGAGCGCGGAGTGCGAAAAGAGGTCGAGTTGCGGGAGCGATTATATAATTGGAGATGAGATTCCTATGCGTTTTGCTTCAACGTTTCGGCGTGGACAAATAATCCTCGCTCGTCGGCGGGAACCCCTCAGTGTTCGCTCGTCCCGCTTCCCGCGGGACTCGCGCCCCTGTTTCCCATCCTCCTCGCTTCGGTTATTTGTGCGCCACGCCTCCACAATTTCGCAAAAACGCATAGGAATCTCATCGTGGGGTGGGGGGCGAAACGGGTTTACCTTGCTTGAGATGGTTACCTCCATGGGGATTTTTTTGGTGATCGTGGTGAGCGCGATCGGAGTCACGATTGATATCATGAATGCGCAGGTCCGCGCGGCCGAAACCCAGGCGATCCAAGATAATGTCCGTTTCAGTTTGGAGTTGATTACAAAAGAGCTCCGCACGGGTTTTGGGTACCAAAATACCTCCTTTGGGTTAAACTGCGTGGGTTCCGGGTTTGATCCGATCCACGAACTCACGTTTACCAACTCCGAGGGAACGCAGATTACCTACTACTGGGATTCGCGGCCGGAAAATCTCACCATCATGCGGATGAGTGACAGTGTAAATCACCAAAACTGCGGGGAGACGGCATACACCCAGCCGCTCACGAGCGATGAGGTGAGAGTGAAAAATCTCCGTTTCGTTCTCCATGGCGCGACGCGGGGTTCTTCCGATGGCCAGCCGATCGCGACGATCGTCCTTCAAGTCCAGTCCGCAGATCCGCGGCTCTCGTCTCCTGTGTCCCTGTCGCTTCAGACGAGCATTGTCCCGCGGCTAAGGGAATTTTAAACAGCATCATGCGAACGACACGAACTCAACGCGAACAACGCAAATCAATGACTCAAGATACTCCTGGTGTTTTCATTTGCGTTGTTCGCATATGTTCGCGTGTTGGCGTGATGTTCAAGTTTCATTCGCGTGAGGGTATTACTCTCCTCCTTGTCGTGGTGATCGTCTCCGCTCTCCTCTCTATCAGCGTAGGGATTTTCAATGTTGCCTACGGCCAGCTTCGGATTTCCGGGGAACTCGCGGATTCTTTTTTTGCGTCCTATGCGGCCGACCAAGGCATGGAGCGGATGCTCTATCGCGACCGGAGAGCGGCAGACGATGTATGCGATAAAGGAAACGTGGTGAATTTCGGAGATCCCTGTATGCCCGAAGAGACCATCACCATTTCTTCGGGCGGAGGTGCGAGCGCCTGCTATACGGTGAAAGTATCACAGAAGGATGTGGAGCCGCCCGATGGCGTTCTTGATACTGTGATCCAAGCGTCCGGCCAATACCGCTGCGGTGTGAATCCCGACCGTGTGGTCCGGCGCGGGTTCCAGGTTGTCTACTGAAATGACCCCGTAATACAACCTCGACTATAGTCAGTGCGTAAAGCGATACCCTCTGTATGGATGTGAACAATGTATACAAAGATAACCTAACCGCTCATTTATCAACTCCGAACGAGCCGCTCCGCCTCCGCCAGCTGGCGGAGGCGGAGCGCAGTCGAGGTTGATATACGGGGATGATCATCTCCGAATTCGCAACGCATCTTGAAGAGCTTGAAAAAACCCCTTCCCGCAATGAAATGACGCGGCTCCTTGCCGCACTCTTCAAAAAAATCCGCGCGGATGAAATTGACGCCGCGTGTTATGTGCTTCTCGGCGAACTTCTGCCCGCGTACCGCGGAGTGGAATTTCAAATTGCGGAGAAGCTCATGGTGCAGGCGCTCGCGGCCGCCTATGGCATACCGCAGGATGCAGTTGCGAGACGCTATAAAACAAAGGGGGATATCGGCGATACCGCAGAAGAACTCGCGCGCGGCACGCGAAGATCCGCGGGTACCCTTCGCATACGCGATATCTACGACCGGCTCCTGCATCTGGCAAAGGATTCGGGCGAGGGAAGCCAGGAGCGAAAAATTCGCGCGATGGCAGATATTCTCTCTTCCCTTGATCCATTGTCTGCGCGCTTTGTCGCGCGGATTCCGGTGGGAAAACTCCGCCTTGGATTTTCGGATGCCACGATCCTTGACGCGCTCTCGGTTCTGGAGAGAGGGGATAAATCAGCGCGCCAAGTCATAGAGCGGGCGTATAATGTGACGGCCGACATCGGCGCGATTGCAAAACGCGTGAAAGAACACGGACTCACGGGCCTTGGGCGCGTGACGCCAAAACTCGGCATTCCGATACGGCCGTCGCTCGCGGAGCGCGTGAAAGACATTCCCGACGCGTTGAAAAAAGCGGGCCCCCGCGTGGGGATTGAATATAAACTTGATGGTTTCCGCACGCAGGTGCATGTGTGGAACGAAGGGGGGAGGAAACGAGTCGCACTCTTTTCCCGGAATCTTGAAAATACCACCGCGATGTTTCCGGAAATTGAGGACGCGGCGCGCCGGCTCTCACTCTCAAGCGCCATTCTTGACGGAGAAACGATCGGGTACTCTCAAAAGACCCATCGCTTCGCACCCTTTCAGGAAACCGTTCAGCGCAAGCGAAAACACGATGTAGAAGCGTTTGCAAAAAAAATTCCTCTCGCGATATTCGTGTTTGATGTGCTCTATAAAAACGGAGAGTCGCTCTTGGAGCGTCCGTTCCGGGAGCGAAGGGGAGCGCTTGAGAGGATGCTCGCGCATCAGAGAGACAAATCCGCGATTCATCTCGCGGAACAGAAAGAAAGCGATGATCCGGACCTGGTCGCGCGGGAACTCAAAAAAAGCATTGATGCGGGTCTTGAGGGATTGGTGATAAAAAATCTTGAGGCGCCCTATGAAGCCGGGAGCAGGGGATTTCACTGGGTGAAAATCAAGAGCACGTCTGCGGCGCTTGGGGCTCTCCGTGCGGGCGCAAAGAAAACGCGGACACAGGTGCTTGATACGATTGACTGTGTCGTCATGGGCGCATATAAAGGAAGAGGGAAACGTACGCAATTTGGCATCGGCGGGCTGCTCCTTGGCGTGCGGGGAAAAGACGATCGGTACTACACCATTTCGCGTCTTGGCACCGGACTCTCCGATGAGCAATTTCGCGAAACAAAGCGAAGGATCGAGACCCTCCGCGTCTCTGCCCCGCCCAGAGAGTATGTGGCAGATAAGGAGAGCGCGCCCGACATCTGGGTGAAGCCGGCGCTCGTTGCAGAGATCTTGGCAGACGAAATTTCGCGTTCTCCCCGGCACACCGCGGGGCGCACGGAACACACCCGGGGCTACTCGCTCCGTTTCCCGCGCCTGGTGCGGTACCGCGAAGACAAAAATCCGGAAGATGCCACCACCGTGAGAGAAGTAGAAAAGATGTTCAGAAAATGATTTCAAAAAACGACGTCGCACATATCGCGCATCTCGCGCGAATCGCCCTGACCGACACGGAAAAAGAGAAGTTTGAGAAAGAACTCTCGGCGATTTTGTCGTTTGTGGAGCAGTTGGGGGAATTGGATACGGAGAATGTTCTTCCCATGACCGGCGGCACGCAGTTAAAAAACGTCATGCGAGAGGACGATGCGATCGATACATCGCTTGAAGGAAATCCGGAGCGTCTGCTTTCCGCAGCGCCCGAGCGCGAAAAGGGATATGTGAAAGTAAAAGCGGTGTTTGAATAATACGATGCGAATATACGAATAATACTAATGATACGAATGGATAGGAAGTATTAGTATGATTAGTATGCATTCGTATATTAGCATCGCGTCAAGTATGTTCAATACGCTCACAATTCAGCAGGCAGCCGAAGGACTCCGCAAAGGTGAGTTTTCGGTAACACAACTTTTGTCTCACTGCCTCGGCGCGATACGCGAACGCGACCCGCATCTCAAAAGTTTCCTCACGCTCTCCGAAGATACAGAAACGCAGGCCGAGGAGCGTGATACCATGCTTGAGAACATGAGCGATGTCGAGCGCGCGCGTCTCCCCGCGCTTTTCGGCATCCCCATTGCCGTAAAAGATAATATCATGGTGGAGGGGATGCGTTGCACCGCGGGCTCCAAGGTTCTTAAAGAGTATACGGCAAGTTACGACGCAACGGTGATCACGCGGCTGAAAGCCGCGGGCGCGATTGTGCTCGGGAAAACGAATCTTGACGAATTTGCCATGGGGTCTTCCACGGAAAATTCCGCATATGGCCCCACAAAAAATCCGCGCGACATGACGCGGGTTCCGGGCGGATCATCCGGAGGATCTGCCGCAGCGGTTGCGGGAAGTCTTTGTGTTGCCGCACTTGGCTCCGACACCGGCGGCTCCATCCGCCAGCCCGCATCATTTTGCGGAGTTGTCGGCCTCAAGCCGACCTACGGGAGCGTCTCGCGACACGGCCTCATTGCTATGGCATCATCGCTTGATCAGATAGGACCTATCACCAAAACCGTTGAAGATGCGCGAATCCTCTTTGAGGCGATCAGGGGAGGAGATGCGTTTGATGCGACCTCAGTCGGTGAGTTTAATCAGTTTAAGGAGTCAGAAAGAGAACTCATAAACTCATCAACTCATCAACTGAAGAACTTGAAGATCGGGGTTCCCAAAGAATACTTCGGAGATGGGCTTGACCCCGATGTTGCGGAAGCAATCAAAAACGCAATTGACGAGATGCGCCGCGCAGGGGCCGATGTCAAAGATATTTCTCTGCCGCACTCGCGCTTCGCTCTTCCCGCATACTATGTCATTGTGCCCTCCGAAGTGTCGGCAAACCTCGCGCGATTTGACGGAATACGGTATGGTCATAGTGTGGCGGCAATGCGCGAAATCGCGCTCTATGATGTCTATGCGCGTTCCCGAAGCGAAGGGCTCGGGCCGGAAGTGAAACGGCGCATCATGCTTGGCACCTATGCGCTCTCGGCCGGGTACTATGACGCGTACTATGCAAAGGCCCAAAAAGTCCGGCGGCTCATACGAGACGACTTTGCGCGTGCATTTGAGGAAGTGGACATTATTGCGGGACCGACCACCCCCTCTCCTGCGTTTCGCATTGGAGAGAGGACGGATGACGTGCTTTCCATGTATCTTGCTGATATCTACACGGTTGCGATTAACCTTGCCGGCCTGCCGGCACTCTCCCTCCCCGTAGGGGAAGTGGCGCGAGAGGGCGTCATGCTGCCGGTGGGACTCCAGCTCATCGGCGCGTGGCACAAGGAATTAAAGATTCTCGCCGCCGCCGACGCGCTTGAAGCGCTTCGCGCCTGATCCACTCATATGGACGAAAAGAGTACATCAAATCTCACCACGACGTTTGCAGAGATTGCCCTCGCAGTGCTTGCGTTTATCGTTTTTGCAGCGCTCTTGGGAAATTACGTCACCACGGGGGTTGGGTGGTATCGCGATTTCCTCACATGGTGGTATGGGTTTGATTGGAGGAGTGCAAATAGGCTTGCGGCAATTGCGTTTTCCCTCGTAAATCTCCTCCTCATTACGTTCATCATACGCAACGCCATCCGCTACCATGAACGCGTCCGGCAGCAGCTCGCGTACCCGACCGCGGTCTATGCCCGCGATGAGACGGCAGGTGCGATGCGTGCGGTAACGGAGAATTGGATACAGATCCAGGCCCTCGCCGCTTCCGCGAACGCATCGGATTGGAACATGGCGGTTCTTCGGGCAGATGCGCTTCTTGACGAAACGCTCCAACGTTTTGGGTATCAGGGCGAAACGCTCTCGGACCGCCTGAAAATTGTGGACCGCGTCCAGATGCCGTCGCTTGACGACGTGTGGTCAGCGCATCGCCTGCGAAATCTCGTTGCGCACGAACCGACCGCCCAGCATCCTCAAGACTCCATTCGCTACGCGCTCAAGGCCTACGAAAAGGCATTTAAGGAGCTCAAGGTGCTCTAACGCGCACTTTCACGAAGTAACATCGGATATTTTTCTCTTATATAAAGGCAATTCACGCTGTTGTATTGACAATTTTTATATTTTGTCGTAATATATAGATACCATAGAATTGGTGATGATATGGAAAAACTTCAACTCGCAAAACGAATTGTGTGTGGGATCGCGTTTGGGATCGCGGTGTTTGTGTTGACTGCCGCACCGGTGTTTGCCGCGCCCCCGACGCTTACGTTTAACGCAAACCCCACATCCGTTTCGCAGGGACAGGCGGTGTCGCTCTCCTGGAACGCGTCCAATGCTTCGTATTGTGTCGCATCAGGCGGATGGAGCGGATACCTCCAAACCTATGGTTCGGCATGGGACGCGCCGCGCCAAACCACAGAATACGCGATCGTATGCACGGGTCCTGAGGGGTCGGCCTCTCAGCGCGTTACCGTTTCTGTTTCGGTGCCGACCACCGTTACCCCCGTATCCACCACCGGTACGGGAAGCGGGATTGCGGGTGTCACAGCTACATTAAATGCCGTTCCTGAAAGTGTTGCCTCCGGCGAGGCAGCAACTCTTGCCTGGAGTTCTTCCGGGGCGAGCACATGTATCGCATCAGGGGGGATCTGGTCTGGCACAAAACTTCTTTCGGGTACTGAACGTGTAACGCCCGCCGTAAACACTACCTACTCGCTCGTGTGCACCAATGCAAGCGGCGGATCTGCATCGGCAAATAAGACCGTGCTCGTGAATCGGGCTCCTGCGCCAATACCTGCATCCTTTGCGGCGTCCTGCGTGACAAGTCCTTCGACCATCCGGGTTGGCGATCGGGTAACCTTTGCTGGCGGCGCATCAGGGGGAACAGGCCAGACAACCTTTTCATGGACAGGAGACGTCTCGGGAAGCGGCGCTGCCAAGACCGCCACATTTACAAGTACCGGAACGAAAAGTGCCACGGTAACGGCGCGCGATGAGGCGGGTCGGAGTGCCTCGGCAACGTGCCGGGTTGCGGTAAATCCGGCAGCAGCGGCGACACAGCCGACGCGCACCGTCGCATCTATTGCGCTTGCACCCAAAGCTCCGGAAGTGGATCCTACGGAAAAACTTTGCCTTGAAAACGGATTTGTGAAAGCAGGGGAGAGCGCAAAAACAGGCGATTCCGAGAAGGGTCTTGCCGCGGCCCTCGCCTCGCTTGAACGAAACTCCTTCCTCTTTGCCGCGGTGATTATTATTCTCTCGGTTGCGGCAACGGCGTTTACGGTATTTACCATTATGAAAAAGGCCGAGGAGCGGAAAAATCAGAATTCGCTCGTGGGGATTAAGATCTAAAGCAACTCGCAGAGGGAAACCCCGAAATCCTAAAAATCCCCTGAGCATGTCGAAGGGGATTTTTAGGTGTGCATATCCCTTCGCGTACGCCAATTGCATGACGATTCTTTGGTTGGTATAATTGTGATGTCGAATGAGGCAGAGTCATAACATAATTTCTCTACATACATGAAAGGTAACTTTATTATTCATATTCTCACGGGCACATCCATTGCGTTTCTTGCGCCGTTGATGCTCTTTGCGCAAGAAACCGCGGTACCGGCTCCTTCCGTATCCGCACCCGCACCCGCGGAAGTGATGCCGCAGCCCACAGTAAAACCGGTTGAGGAGCGGGCGCCGGCGCCGCCACCGCCTCCCCCTTCACTCGAATCAGAGAAGGGACCCGGAATTCCTGAAGAAGATAGGAGAGAAGAATTTGTTGATCCGCAGGAGATACGGGATGTGCTCCGGCAGATAAAAGATATCAAACGGGAGGCAAACAGGATCATTAAAAAGGCAACGAAGGCCGGATTTACCGCCGAAACAGCAAAATTGAACGAATTGGTAATGCAAGTTTCTGCCACCGAGGCAGCGCTCAGGGGTTCCAAGGACAGGGTTTCGCGCGACACTCTTCAGGATTTCTATGATGCGCAAATATGGGACACCATGAACAATATCAGGGTAAAAATAGAACTGCCCAACGAACTCAAGGGGATAGAGCGCGAGATGAAACGATTGGAGAAGATGATAAATAAAAAGACATTCGTGGTGGAAGGGATAGATATGGAGAAGGTGAGAGTGAAAATTGAGGAAGTGAAGGCCGCGGTCAGCCACGCGCGGGAGAATCTGGCGCAGGGCAATTTAGAGGAAGCGCAGGAAGCAATGCAAGTGGTTTATGAAGACGGCGCCCACCCCGGCGAGATGTTCGGCGTGTTAAACAGATTAGCGGAGATGACCCGGCGGTTGAAGGTAATAAAATCGGAGAGCGTGAGAAGCGATATACAAGAGGTTTTGGCACCCGTCTATGATGCCGTGAATTCCGGCGATTTCCGCGAAGCGAACACGCTCATAAACGAGGTGGACCAGGAGCTTTGGAAAGTGATGAGTGCGGTGAGAAATAAGTCAAACATAAGCAACGATATGCGAAACCGCCTCCAGAGATTGGAAGAGAAGCTGCAGCAGACCATTCAGAGAGAAGAGCAGCAGAAACCCGAAGAGAAACGATCAATGGGGAATACCAGGGATCAGCTTTCCTACTATACCTATAAAAATTATTCGGCTTCGCTTTGGGAGAAAGTTGTTGATTGGTTTGGGTTCTAAGGTTTCGGCGCAAATTTTCACTCACCAAAAAGACCGCACGCATGCGGTCTTTTTGGTGGAGACATCTGTGTTGCGGGGGCCCGAATTGCACGGGCGTCTCGAGGTTATGAGCCTCGCGAGGTACTTCTCCTCTACCCCGCAAGAGGATAGTAGCCCATTAGATGAAAAAACTCAATACCGATCCGTTGAATTCTCACATATATTCTGTTACTCTGTGAGTGCTTGCCGGTGTAGCTTAATGGTAAAGCAGAGCCCTCATAAAGCTCGGAAGGAGGTTCAATTCCTCCCATCGGCATACAACTGCATATTGGGCGCGTGGTGTAGCCTGGTCTAACACGCCACACTGTCACTGTGGAGATCGCCGGTTCGAATCCGGTCGCGCCCGTAAAGAGAAGATTTCGGTGCCTTGTGTACCGGAATTTTCTCTTTACGACCGGATTCGAACCGGGGAAAGGGGTCGGGAAAACGGGAGTTTTCCCGTGGCGGAAGAACGGAAACCGAGGGGTTTCCGAGAGCGGTGGCGAGTCCACCTGGTTGAGCCGCCGCGACGGTTCTAGCGAAGCGGAATCCGGCTTGCCCCGTAGCGTCCCGACGTTACGTCGGGACTGCTACTGGGGTCGCGCCCGTCACCGCCATACGTAAACTCATTTTTTGCATCCGCGCCGGTCTGCTTTTTCGGCGATTTCCACATACACGTCGCTGGAGAGGAAATCGCCGGGGTAATCTTTCCCGTCAATGTTGACTCGAGCAAAATCCTCCGGATACACGAATGGATTTTCTCTTTCATCAAGCCGGCGCAGATAGGCAATGTGGTCGCCAGCAAGACTGATCTTCCACCCAAAACCGCCGATCTTGCCGAATTCCTTCCTGTCATACACGACCCGAGGGTATTCATCTTTTGATCGCGGATCAATTTCCGATGGCGCCCGTATGAAGGCAATGTGGTTCTTTTCAAGAACCGGCGCTCGGCCCCTTCCCAAATCTTTGCCGTCGTACATTACGTGCGGTTCCACAACGTTTTCGGTTTTCCCCTTGATGAAAGCGGTGTGGCCGTCTCGAAATGTCACATCGCCTCCAAACCCGATGCTTTTCCCGTTCACGATAAGTTGCTGGGTGTCATTGAAGTCAATATAGGCAATATTCTTTCCGTCATAATCCCCGAACGCGCCATCGGCGATTTTTTTACCGTTTGCGAAGAGATCCTCCTCTCGCTTCCCGCCTTGTTCATCAGTCCGCCCATAGATGACGAAGTCGCCGTTCAATCTGTATAAGAAGAGGTTGGCGGGGCCGAGGTCCTTGCCGTCAAAAATGAGGTGAGAGATCGGCACGCGGTCGGCGTCGAGACCAACCAGCCGATGATAGGCAAAGTGTTTTTCATTCAGTTTGAGATTTTCGCCAGGGCGCGTCACAGGAAAGTTAATGTCATTGAGCGCTCCGACCTCCTTTCCGTCAACGATAACAGTGTTGCCCCTCACATACCCGATGCGGTCGCCGGCGATGTGCGCCTGCGAAGGCGACGGCTCAATTGGCTCGCCGTTATAATACGTGCCGCGGCGGGAACTTGAGATCAACACGTTGACGCATTGTTCCGCGGCCAGGGACGTGTACGTTTGGAGTTCGTCTTGGGTGAGGGGCAGGTTCAACTTTTTTACGCGCTCCGAGACACTAAGCGCCTCCCGCTCGAGATGTTCAAGAGCAAGCGCACCGCGACGCATTGTGAGCGTAAAACGAAAGGCGTTGTTCGAAAGGTCAGCGTCCGCCGGTCCATTTGGGTCGGAGAAACTTCTCTGTTGCACCTCGACGATTTGCAGACTGCATTGCTCTGTCTTTTTGCCTGCGCGAAACGCCGCTGCTTCCTCTCCTCGGCCATTCACGGTATCTTGAAATCCGTGAAAAAGGAATTTCACCGGTTCTCTTGACCACACGCGGTAGGGTGGCACGTCATAGAAAACATCCTCTACGTGAATGTTGGCACAGATAAGCGCGATGCGAACTCCGTATTTTTGCTTCGCGAGGTTTCTTACGGTAAAAGGGAGCAGGAACCCCTCCGCGCCGTCCTTGGTCGTGAGCTTCGGTTTCCACACCGAAACGAGCGCGTAATCAATAAACTCGTCGGGTGCTGTGTCGTCCACAGATTCAACGTAGATGGACCTCTTTTCGGTGAACTCCCTTTCGGAAAGCGGGGGAGGCGGAGGGGGTGGAGGGAAAAAATTAGGCAGAAAGGGCAAAGGAATCGCCGCCACGATTGCCCCAAATGCGACAAGAATGAGTTTCGGTATCATAGTGAGATTATGCAGGAAATCTTCCTCTACGGCAATTTGTCAGGGGTCTGCCCCCCTAACACGCTTCAGGACTTTAGAAAAAGAATAGCGCTCCGCTATTCTTTTTTTGGTATAATCAATTCATGGAACTCCACATGGATAAACACGGGGCGTTGTATGCCGTTGAATTCATCGGGCTCTTGGTGGTGATTTTTGCCTCCTTCACCTTTGCCGCAGGCCAGCTTGAACTCTACCTTGTGCCTGAACTCCCGTTTATTGACTTCCCCTCGCGGGTGTCGGCAGACGATTTCTATATTGACGTCCCCAAAGAAACGCCGCTTTTTGCCTCAAAAAAGGAGGTGTTGAAAAAACGCGACCCGCTCGTCTGGGAGGAGCGCGATTTTCTCTTCGCTGACTTACACGAGATGACACTCGCTTTGTATGAGCACGGCACGCTCGTGCGCACCTTCCCGATTGTCGCAAAACCCATGGAGGGCGGATTTTTTGAAACGCCAAGCGGGTTTTATACGATTCAGGCAAAAGCCGAAACCCACCCCTCAAAATTGGAAAAAATTACACTCCCGTGGACGCTGTATCTCTATGGAAACTACGTGATCCATGGTGTTCCGAAGGCACACGGCCGCGCGCTCGTAAATACCGCGCCGGGCGGAGGCATCCGCCTGTCATACACGGACGCAAAAGAACTCTACGAACTCGTATCGCCCGGGATGCAGGTGCTCATCGCATATACCGATGTCAAAACACCGGCGCCATTCACTTATTTTCGCCGCACCAATTTCCCGCATCGCGTGCCGGAAGTAACTGCCGCCTCTGCCCTTGCCGCGGATCTGGAAACGGGCGAAATTCTTTTTGAGAAAAATACCAACGATACCTTCCCGCTCGCGTCGGTCTCCAAACTCATGACCGCGGTGGTAGCATTGGAACACCTTGAGCCCGATGACTTTGTGGAAATTACTCCCGAGGCGCTGGACACCTACGGAAACTCCGGAGGATTTGTGAAAGGGGAGCAATTTACTGCAAAAAACCTCCTTTACGGCATG
The DNA here is from genome assembly GCA_964501445.1 of uncultured Candidatus Saccharibacteria bacterium. Taxonomy (GTDB): domain Bacteria; phylum Patescibacteriota; class Minisyncoccia; order Sungbacterales; family HO2-52-23; genus CAZCSJ01. The sequence continues at coordinate 29,422 of CAZCSJ010000001.1, read as the reverse complement.
ATGCTGCCTTCATCAAACGACGCCGCTAAAGCACTTGAACTTGCAGTACCCGGTTTCCTTGACCTTATGAATCAAAAGGCGCGAGAACTTGGCATGACCAAAACCGTGTACGAGGATTCAAGCGGACTTGATTTTGATAATATCGCGAGCGCCTCCGACCTTTTTAAACTCCTCCGCTACATCAGAGATACGCACCCCGACTTGTTGGAGGCGACCAAAGCGCGCGAATACTCTGCGGTTGCGGAAAACAAAAAAGCGCGCCACAACTGGCGCAACATCAACTGGCCTGCGGGCGACAAGCGGTTTTTGGGCGGAAAAGCGGGATGGATTGAAGAATCGCTCCAGACCATGGCCGGGGTGTATGCGGTGCGGGTTTCCGAATACGGCGCGCGGCCTGTTGCAATCATCACGCTTGGCTCTCGTAATCGGATATCAGACATACGCGCGATCATCACATACCTTGAGAGCGAATTCATCCATGGCGCGGCGCTCGCCCGGCAGACCCCCGCGCGACCCTCGCTCTCCGAAGGAGCGGACCTCTTTGAAGCGCTCAAGAATCTTAAGAAAGTACGGTGATTTGATGTTCGGACACGAGAGTTGTAATCAGGGAAATGCCACGTTACACTGGAATTCATATCTGACATCAGTGCGTCATCCTGAACGCAGTGAAGGATCTCCGGAGATTCTTCACTCGCCCGCTTAGCGGGACTTCGCTCAGAATGACTTCTTGATGCGCATCCTTATGGAGATAACAATTGATAAAAGCGAAGAACAGAAATTTCGCGCATCGCTTGAAGCGCGAAGCGATGCAGAAGCAAAACGGCTCGTGCGTTTTTTGAAAATGCCGGATCTCTCACGCACCCCCGGAAGTCCAATACATGAGCTTGTCGGACGCATTATCGCGCTTGAGTATTTCAAAGGGTTTGATGTGATTGATGCGCCGGAAGTTGTCCCGGCGGACATCAGCTTTGATCTTTTTAATTTCCCCGCAGACCACCCTGTACGCAGCCCCTCAGACACTTACTATGTGGATCCCCAAAATATCCTCCGCACCCACACGACAGTCATGTGGTACTACTATGTAAACTCGCCGCACATTAAAGAAAAAATCAAAAAGAATGAGCCGCTCAAGGTGTTCTCATATGGGAAAGTGTATCGGAAAGATGAGATAGACCGAAACCACATGAATATTTTCCACCAGATGGACGGGCTGTATCTTGCGCCCAGTGACCAGAAAATAATCACGCCCGAGGACTTGGAAGAGGCGCTCGCAGAGGTCGCGCGCGCCATCTACGGCCCCGACATTCAGTACCGCTTCAATCGCGACACCTTTCCCTACACTGACCCCAGCATTGAAATGGAAATCAAAGTGGGGGAGCGCTGGATTGAGGTGCTCGGCGGGGGACTCGTGCGGCCTGTGGTGCTCGGGAATTTCGGTATTGATCCGAAACAGTACAACGGCTGGGCATTCGGATTTGGACTGGAGCGCCTTGCGATCATTTCAATGGATCTGCCGGACATCCGATTGCTTTGGTCGCATGACCCGCGTATCACGCGCCAACTCGCACTCGGGACGACATACAAAGAAGTCAGCAAATACCCCGCGATCACCCGCGACATTTCTTTTATCATAGATGCTGATTTCGTTCCCAATAACTACTTTGACCTCATCCGCGACATCGGAGGGGACCTTGTGGAGGAAGTAAAATTGCTGGATCGCTATGAAGACCCGGAAAAATTCGGCAAAGGTAAAGTGAGCTACACCTACCGCATCACCTATCGCTCAAACGAGCGCACGCTCACGACCGAAGAGATCGACCCCTTGCAAGACAGGGTCTACCGCGAAACTGCAGAGGTCTTCCGTGTAACGTTACGGTAGCGTTTGTACCGATCTTAGATCGGTACAAAGGATAGAAAGGCCCGTAAGAAGTGGTCTCCAGCGCGGAAATGATATACCCACTATATGACATCCCGTCTAGTACTCACCAAGTCCCAGACGGGACTTTTTCTTTTTTGGAGCTGATATTTTTCTCATTGAATACAGGGCTCTCTTATGCTATAATGTGATAATAACAGATAGTAGATCCGCTTGATACATATGCGGGTTTATTAGTTTCGTATGGCAAAAAAACAAACCAAAAAGAAAAAACAAACGGATCCAGCGACGAACGGCTACACCGCGAAAGATATTTACGTCTTGGAGGGGCTTGAGCCCGTGCGCAAACGCCCCGGAATGTACATTGGCTCCACAGGCACCGATGGCCTCCACCACTTGATTTGGGAGGTGGTAGATAATGGTTTGGACGAGGCGATGGCGGGGTTTGCCAAACGGATTGCGATCACCCTGATGCCGAAAAACCGCATGATGGTGGTGGACGACGGCCGCGGGATTCCGGTGGAAATCCATAAGCAAACAAAAAAATCGGCGCTGGAAACCGTAATGACGACCTTGCACGCGGGTGCTAAATTCGGCGGCGAATCGTACAAGGTATCGGGCGGACTCCATGGCGTGGGGGTTTCCGTGGTAAACGCCCTTTCCTCCTGGATGCAGGTAGAGGTCTGCCGCGACGGTGCGCTCTGGCGCCAAGAGTACAGCCGCGGTAAACCAAAAGCCGCGGTAAAAAAAGTGGGGAAGTGCGAAGGGTCCGGCACTGCAGTTACCTTTGAGCCCGATACGGAAATTTTCGAAAAAATCCAATTTGATTGGCATCACATTCTCACTCATATTCGCCAGCAAGCATATCTCACAAAAGGCACCACTATTACCGTAACGGACGACCGCGCGGGAGTGGGCGCGAAAGACGGCTCGCCGCTCCGCACCTCACACACTTTTTATTTTGAAGGAGGCATAGTTTCCTATGTTGCGTATTTGAATCGCGATGAGACCCCGAAGCACGATACGATTTTTTATGTGGAAAAAGAGGTTGCAATGAACGGCGGACGGAAAATTTTGGTAGAAGCCGCGTTCCAATACACGGATGACCTCACCGGAAAAGAGCTCTCGTTTGCAAATAACATCTATACACCCGAGGGCGGCATGCATTTGACAGGGTTTCGCACCGCGCTCACGCGGGCACTGAACGACTACGCAAAGAAAAACGACCTTTTTAAAAAAGAGGATGAGACGCTCACGGGCGATGATGTGCGCGAGGGGATTACCGCAATAATTTCCGTAAAACTGCCGGAGCCGCAGTTTGAAGGTCAGACCAAGGCGAAACTGGGAACCCCCGAGGCGCGCACCGCGGTGGAAACGGTCATGGGCGAGGCGTTGAAAGAATGGCTTGAGAAGTACGCGCGCGACGGGCAGGAGATTATCGGCAAAGCGCTCTTGGCGCAAAAAGCGCGCAAAGCCGCAAAAGCCGCGCGGGAGACCGTGCTACGGAAAGGCGCTTTGGAGGGCTTGACACTCCCGGGAAAACTTGCCGACTGCCAGTCAAAAAATCCCGAAGAGTCAGAATTGTTTCTAGTGGAAGGAGATAGTGCCGGTGGCAGTGCAAAGATGGGTCGCGATAGAAAAACCCAAGCAATACTTCCGCTTCGCGGGAAAATTTTGAATGTGGAGCGCGCGCGATTGGATAAAATATTGTCGTTTAAAGAGATCAAAGCGCTCATTATTGCCATGGGAGCCGCGATCGGCGATGAATTCAATGAAGAAAAACTGCGCTACCACCGGATTGTGATTATGACCGATGCGGATGTGGACGGCGCGCATATCAGGACACTCCTTTTAACACTTTTTTATCGTCACTTCCGGCCTATAATAGAGAATGGATATCTCTATATCGCTCAACCCCCACTCTACCGCGTGCAATCCGGAAAAAATGTGCAATATGCATATTCAGATGCCGAGAAAGAAAAAATCGTGGGTGAATTTAAAAAACAGAAACTGGACAGCAAAAAGGCAAAAGCCGCTGCAAAAGGGGAAGAGATGGATGAGGCAGCCGAGGTGAAAGGGGTAGAAATCCAACGCTACAAGGGCCTTGGTGAAATGAACCCATCACAACTCTGGGAAACCACTATGGACCCCGAGGTACGCCTTATGAAGCGCGTCTCGATTGAGGACGCCTCGGAAGCGAATCGCATCTTCAACATCCTCATGGGAGACGAAGTAGCGCCAAGGAAAAAGTTTATACAGACTCATGCTAAGGCAGTTAAGAATCTTGATATATAATGTAGGCGGTGAACCCCGTTAGAGATGCGGATAGAGTTAATATCAATTTGGGATATTCCCACAATTTTTATCTAACAAAATTTACTATCCCAAAGTAGAGATCTCTAACGGGGTGAAGAATTTGGATATTTAAAAAGCGCTTGACACTCTCTCTAGAGGGGTATAAGCTACTGATATTAAGCCCGCGAGGGCTTTTAAAAAACTCAAAATATGTCATTTTTTGAGCGGACAATTACATTTCTGAAAGAAACTCGTGCCGAGCTTCGCAAGGTCGTATGGCCCACGCGCGAAGAAACAACTCGTTATACCCTTTTGGTGGTGGTCATCAGCGCGGCGGTGGCGGCGTTTCTTGGGGGGTTGGATTATGTGTTTCAATTCCTTTTGAATACCTTCGTTCTATAGTTAGGTGAGTTATGAGGTTAATGGGTTTCGGTCGCTTCGCGACCTCGCAGTCAACTCAATAACTCGTTAAACTCATAACTGATTAAACTCTGAAATATGCCCAAACAGACCTCTGAATTCGGTAAAAATTGGTACGCGATTCACACCTACTCGGGGTATGAAGATGCGGTCGCGCGCAATTTGAAACAGCGCATTGAGTCCATGGGCATGGAGGACCGCATTTTTAACGTGCTCGTGCCGACCGAGAAGAAAATCAAAATCAAGGGCGGGAAGCGCGTGACCGTGGAGGAAAAAATCTATCCGGGTTATGTGCTGGTGGAGATGATTGTGACCGACGACTCGTGGTATGTGGTGCGAAACACCCCGCGCGTCACGGGATTCGTGGGCGCAGGCACCACGCCAACCCCGCTCTCACAGGAAGAAATTGATACGCTCCTGAAACGGATGGGCGCGGAGGAGCCGAAATTCAAAATTGAGGTTGCCCCGGGCGACCCAGTAAAAATCGTGGATGGCCCGTTCAAGGATTTTGACGGCAAAGTGTCGGAAGTGGACCACGAGCGCGGAAAGATCAAAGTGCTTATCAATGTATTTGGCCGCAACACCCCGATAGAGATTGACTATTTGCAGATTAAGAAACTGTAATCAGTTGTTGAGTTACTGAGTTTAATAAGTTGCTGAGTTGTGGCTACGGGACTCGAAAATCTCAAAATCTATCAAATGGCAAAAAACTTGGAAATGAAAATCCATGTCGCCACAGCAGATTTTCCACATGACGAGAGATATCGTAGTGTAGACCAACTCAAACGCTCGTCATCATCAGTAACTAATAACATCGCGGAGTCTTATTACAAAAAATCTGCAAAAGAAAAATGCTACATCCTGCGAAATATTGCGATGACGGAAGGAGAAGAAACGCGAAGTAATATTCTTCGCTGCGCAGAGAAAGGTTTTCTTCCAATAGATCGTGCAAACAGCATTTCAGAAGGATATACAGAGTTACGTAAAGCACTACATGGATATATTCGATTCGTAAGTATAAACTTTGACAAAAACTCTACAACTCATTAAACTCAGCAACTGATTAAACTATTATGGCGAAGGCAATCAAAACCATAATCAAACTCCAGATTCCCGCGGGCAAGGCAACTCCCGCGCCGCCGGTAGGCACCGCCTTGGGGCCGCACGGCATCAACATCGGCGACTTTGTGAAAAAGTATAATGACGCAACCGGACAAATGTCGGGCGAGATCGTCCCCGTGGAAATTACGATTTATGAGGACCGGACATTTGATTTCAAACTGAAAACCCCGCCGGCATCCGACCTTTTGCGACGCGCGGCAGGCGTGGAGAAGGGCTCGGGCATACCGAATAAAAACAAGGTGGGGAAAGTGACACAAGATGATATCCGCAAAATCGCCGAGCGCAAAATGGAGGATTTGAATGCAGAAACGATAGAAGCGGCAGAAAAAATCATTATGGGAACCGCGCGCAATATGGGGATTGAGGTGATTGAAAAGTGATACCGTATAATCCCGTTGCACGTCATTTACATGTACTTTTTAGCTATAGCTAAAAAGTACATGTAAAGAAGAGGGCGAAGTGACAAAACCGCCAGCCCAGGGCTGGCGGTTTTGTGTTATACTACCTCCGATGAAAGGAGTTCTCATAGAAATAGAAGGCACGGACGGGTCGGGCAAACGGACCCAGACCGAACTCCTCATACGCCGCTTAAAAAAAGAGCGGATACCCGCGGCAACATTTTCATTTCCCCAATACGGCAAGAAATCTGCTGGGCTCATTGAAAATTATCTCATGGGCGCATACGGCAATCCCGCGACGCTTGACCCGTGCATTGCATCATACCTCTACGCGCTTGACCGCTTTGACGCTTCCTTTGCCATACAAAAACTTCTCTCGCAGGGGAAGACCGTGGTGCTTGACCGCTATGTGGATTCAAATGCAGGACATCAGGGAGGGAAAATACGAAGCAGTGCGAAGCGCACGGCCTTCCTCTCGTGGCTCTACACCCTTGAATATGGAATACTTCGGCTTCCCAAACCCGATGTTATTCTACTTCTCCATGTGCCTGCACGCATAAGTTACAAACTCATTCTAAAAAAACCCTCACGCGCCTACACTAGAGGCAAAAAACGCGACGGGCTGGAGGCAAATCTCCCGCATCTCCGCGCAACGGAGCAGGCCTACCTCTGGCTTGCGCGCCGCTTCCCAAAAAATCATGTCGTCATAGAATGCACCGATGCGTCAGGCGCACTCCTTTCTCCGGAGGTCATTCATGAAAAAATTTGGGAAACCGTGTTTTTGACGCTCGCTAAAAAAGAGTGATAATACGAATACTATGAAGGCCTATCTTGACGCAATGCAATATATTCTTGACCATGGCTCGGATCGGCAGGACCGGACGGGTGTGGGCACGCGCGCGGTATTTGGCATGCAGATGCGATACGACCTCTCCAAGGGATTTCCCGCGATGACCACAAAAAAACTCCCGTGGAAAACCATGGCGTCAGAACTCCTCTGGTTCGTTGAGGGGTCAAACGATGAGCGGCGGCTTGCAGAAATCCTCCACGGCACGCGCGACAAAGAGAAAAAAACCATCTGGACAGAGAACGCGGAGGCCGACTACTGGAAACCGAAAGCCGCGTTTGACGGCGACCTCGGACGCGTCTATGGGGTCCAGTGGCGCGCGTGGCAGGCGCCGGACGGCAGAAAAATTGACCAGCTTGGAGAAGTAATCCAGCGCATCAAGGAAAAACCGTATGACCGCCGCCACATTGTGGTTGCCTGGAATCCGGGAGAGCTTGACCGTATGGCGCTTCCGCCCTGCCACGCGTTTTTCCAGTTTTTCGTGGCAGACGGCGCGCTCTCGCTCCAAATGTACCAGCGCTCATGCGATATGTTTTTGGGCGTTCCCTTGAACATTGCGTCTTACTCGCTCCTGCTCTCAATGGTTGCGCAAGTAACGGGACTTCAACCCGGGGAATTCGTGCATACGCTTGGCGATGCGCATATCTATCTCAATCATTTTGACCAAGTGAAAGAACAGCTCGCGCGGGAACCGTACACCTTACCAAAACTATGGTTGAATCCCGCAATCACGCGCCTTGAGGACTTCACCATGGACGATGTCAAGCTCGAGAACTACCAATCGCACCCCACGATTAAAGCCCCAATGGCGGTATAACCAATAAGACTCCCTGAGCGAAGTCGAAGGGCTTCATTAAATGTACGCCTTCGACAAGCTCGGGCAATAAAACCTATTTGTTATGATACTATCCCTCATCGCCGCCATGGGCCGCAACCGCGTGATTGGCAAAACCAATGCGCTCCCGTGGTACTTGCCTGCCGACCTCAAACACTTCCGCGACCTCACGCGCGGCAAGCCCATCATCATGGGGCGCAAAACTTTTGAAGCCATCGGCAAACCCTTGCCGGATCGCCTCAATATAATCATCACGCACGAGGCCGATTTTAAAAAAGAGGGATGCATTGTGGTACATTCCCCAGAGGAGGCAATTGCCGCAGCCGAAAACGCCGAAGAGGTGATGGTGATCGGCGGAGGTACTATCTACAAACTATTTCTCCCCAAGGCAGACCGCCTCTACCTCACGGAAATTGATCATGAGTTTGACGGCGACATCTTTTTCCCGGAGTTTGACCGGAGCGAGTGGTGCGAAATCAGCCGCGAACCCCACGAACCGGATGAGAAAAATCCGTACCGCTACACCTTTCTGACGCTTGAACGAATATAAACTGCGCGCTATGATGCGCGCACTATGCGCATTCTCGCGATAGAGACCAGCTGTGATGAAACCGCAATTGCCATTGCGGAATTCAGCAATGGCCGCGGATTAACACCGATTAAACAACCCTCGCGGATCCGCGCGGATACGAATCTGCGTAAATCTGCGTTATCATCTGCGAAAATCCGCGTATTAGCAAACCTCATCTCCTCGCAGGTGAAAATACACCAAAAATTCGGTGGGGTGGTGCCCAATCTCGCAAAACGGGAACACCAGAAAAATCTCGTGCCACTTTTACTCAAAGCACTGAAGGAAGGAAAACTGCATAAACTGAAAAGTAATCCTTCGACAGGCTCAGGAATTATTATTCCCCGAGCGAAGTCGAGGGGCAACCTTAATTTGATCCTCGAACGTGAACCCGAACTCCTGTTTCGCTTCAAAAAACATATCGCACCGCTGCCTGCGCCAAAGATAGACGCAATCGCGGTCACGCACGGCCCCGGACTTGCGCCCGCGCTTTGGGTCGGGGTGAATTTTGCCCGCGCGCTTTCTGCACTTTGGAACGTGCCGTTGCTTCCAACCGACCACATGGCAGGTCATTTATATTCCGCTCTCATACCAAAGTCCCTACCCCCTAAAACCTACCCCCTAAAACCTATCAAATTCCCCGCCCTCGCGCTTCTGGTATCCGGCGGGCACACAGAACTCGTACTTATGCGCGGACACGGAAAATTCAAAATAATCGGCGAGACGCGGGACGATGCGGCAGGGGAGGCGTTCGATAAAGTCGCGCGGCTTTTGGGACTGCCATACCCTGGAGGACCGGAGATCGCGCGTATAGCGCGCGGTATAAAAGATAGTTCTTCGACAAGCTCAGGAAATATTTCCCGAGCAGAGTCGAGGGAATACAAAAATTATAAAGTGATACTCCCGCGACCCATGCTCCATTCACACGATTACGATTTTTCCTTTTCGGGGCTCAAAACCGCAGTACTCTATATGCTCCGTGAGATGAAGCCCGCAGACATACGCCGCTTGCGCCCTGCGATCGCAAAAGAATTTCAAGACGCGGTTGTAGATGTACTCGTGAAAAAAACTGTCAGAGCGGTAAAAGAATACAAAGCCAAAACCGTGCTCCTCGGCGGCGGAGTTGCCGCAAACCATCTGCTACAACAAAAACTCCGGGAAGCACTAAGAAAAGAAGTCCATAATTCATACTTCTTAATTCCTAATTCATCGTTGACCGGCGACAACGCCCTCATGATCGCACTCGCGGCATACTTCACAGGCAATCCGCCAGCTGGCGGAAAGCCCTGGAAGAAACTGGAAGCGCATCCAAACCTCACCATCAATTCCCGCAGATGATTTATTCGTCATCCTCTCTGACGATCGTCAGTGGGTATGACGAATAAATTTCTATTTACTCGTCACGGAGTTCCGCATACAATACATGCATGAGAAAAGAGCTAACACCCCAATACGACCCTAAATCCGTTGAGGAAACGGTCTATCGAAAGTGGGAACGATCCGGTTTTTTTAATCCGGATAAATTGCCCGGCAAACGCGCGAAGTCCTACACCATCACCGTTCCTCCGCCCAATGTTACGGGCTCGCTCCACATGGGCCACGCCTTGAATGCCGTAATTCAGGATATTTTGATTCGCAAAAAACGAATGGAGGGGTTTAAAACCCTCTGGCTTCCGGGCACGGACCATGCGGGAATTGCCACGCAAAATGTGGTGGAGAAAGATTTACGAAAACAGGGTATCTCGCGCCACGAGCTCGGCCGCGAGAAATTTCTTGAAAAGGTCTGGGAGTGGAAAGAGAAATACGGCCACATCATTTTGGGGCAATTCAAGAAGCTCGGCTCCTCAATGGATTGGTCTCGCACGCGCTTCACCATGGACCCCGATTATCAAAAGGCGGTTGAGGAGGCATTTTTGCATTACTACAAAAAGGGGTGGATATATCGCGCGGAGCGCGTGGTGAATTGGTGCACGCGGTGCCGCACGAGCTTGTCGGATTTGGAACTTGAGTACAAAGAAGAAAAAGTAACATGGTACTCAATTAAATATGGGCCGCTTACAATCGGCACGGTGCGCCCCGAGACAAAAGTAGGGGATACCGCAATTGCGGTAAACCCTAAAGACGCGCGCTACAAAAAATATATTGGAAAAGAACTAGATGTGGAAACCGTTCTCGGGCCGCGGAAAATGAAAGTGGTCGGAGACCCGAGCGTGGATATGGAGTTCGGAACAGGTGCGATGAAAGTAACACCGGCGCACGACATCCACGACTTTGAACTCGCGGAAAAACACGGCCTTGAAGTAAAAAAAGTAATCGGCCCGGACGGCAAGATGACCGAGCTCGCGGAAAAATACGCGGGGCTACCGGTTGCCGAAGCGCGGAAACAAATTACAGAAGACCTTCGCAAAAAAGGACTCATTGTTTCAGAAAAGCCCTATACGCACAACGTCGCGGTCTGTTATCGGTGCGCAACAGTCATTGAGCCGATGCCGAGTTTGCAGTGGTTTTTGAAAATGGGGGAACTCGCCAAGATGGCCACGCAATCGGTAAAATCCGGCAAAATACGCTTTCACCCCAAACGTTGGGAAAAAGTATATTTTGACTGGCTGAAAAATATAAAGGACTGGTGCATCTCGCGCCAAATCTGGTGGGGACACAAGATCCCGATTGACGGAGTAGATGATGTGTTGGACACATGGTTTTCCTCCGCGCTCTGGCCGTTTGCCACACTGTCAAAAGGTAAGGACCTAAAAACATTTTATCCCACACAGGTATTATCAACCGCGCGGGATATTATCAATCTTTGGGTTACACGGATGGTGTTTTCTGGAAAAGAATTTACGGGCAAGGACCCATTCAAAGATGTAATTATCCATGCGACTATTCTCACCAAAGACGGCAAGCGGATGTCAAAGTCGCTCGGCACCGGCATTGACCCGATGGATTTAATCTCGCGCTACGGCGCGGATGCAACTCGCTTCGGTCTCATCTGGCAGGCAATGGGCAATCAGGATATCCATTGGTCTGAGGAGCATGTGGTTGCAGGGAAGAAGTTTGCAAACAAAATCTGGAACGCATCGCGGTTTGTGTTAAGTAATTTGCACGCCACCACCTATCCTTCGACAAGCACTTCGGCCATGAGCTCAGTGCCGAATGGCTCAGGAAATATATCCCGAGCGAAGTCGAGGGACAACCTGAAACCTCGTCCAAAAACTCTTGCCGATAAGAGAATTCTCACTCAACTCAAAAAAATGCAAAAGACCGTGAGTGAGAAAATAGAAAAATACGAATTCGGCCCCGCACTCCACACACTCTACGATTTCTTCTGGCACCAATTCTGCGACAAATATCTTGAAGCGAGCAAAACACAGCTCGCAGACCCCAAACTGAAGGAATCTACACAGCACATCCTCCTCCACACCCTCGCAACTTCCCTTAAACTCCTCCACCCATTCATGCCGTTTGTCACCGAAGAGATCTGGTGCCACCTCCACACAAAAGATAAACGGATGCTACTGGTAGAATCATGGCCTAAATGATAGAATCAAGAAGCAGGAATCAAGGAAAAGTCGTATCGTCCTTAATTCTTACTTCTCATTTGTGGCCCAAATAACCGCCGCCATCATCGGCACCAACGCCGGCTATCTCCTGCTCACATTTCTCCCGCCAATCCTCTGGCTCGTTTTTTACCTTCGCGAAGACGCGCACCCCGAACCAAAACGCTTCCTGCTTCTCACCTTTGTCGGGGGGATGCTCGCCGCGTTTCTTGCGCTCGCATTTGAATGCGTGTGGATTTTTGCAAATTCCGGTTCCTGCTTCCGCGGCGCAAATCCCATGACAAATCCTATCGTGCTCTTCTTTGGGATCGCGCTTATTGAAGAATATATAAAATATCTGCCGGTTAAATTTTTTATCCTCGGGCGTCCGGACTTCGATGAACCCATTGACGCAATGGTCTATATGATGACCGCGGCCCTTGGCTTTGCCGCGCTTGAAAACGCGCTTTTCTTAATTCCGCTCTTCCACGACAGCTTCCTTTCTGGGATCCAAGTTACGGCAAACCGCTTTTTGGGCGCAAATTTGCTCCACGCGCTCTCTTCGGGCATTGTGGGCTTCTTTCTCGCGCGCGCATGGTTCTCGCACTACCGCCATCATTTCCTGTGGCTTGGCATTCTCCTTGCCGCCATCTTGCACACCGCCTTCAACTATTTTATACTGATTATGGAAACGTCATCGCAGGGGATCTACTACATCATTCTGCTCCTCTCCACGATGGCGGTCATGGTCTTCATTGATTTTGAGAAGTTAAAATCAAAAGATTCTGTATGAGTGAAAATAACATACAATCTCCTCATCTTGCCGGCACACGATTGAAGATTGAGACAGAAGAGAAACCGGCCGTCATCGCCCCGGCATCCGAACCGGAAGTGGACGAAGAAGGGGAACTCACCGTTGATATCTACGACAAGGGCGACGCGATCGTGATTCAGTCAACTGTCGCGGGAGTGCGGCCCGAGGATTTGGACGTGTCCATCACCGACGATATGGTGGGAATCCGCGGCAAGCGTGAACGGATAGACGAAGTGCACGATGAGCACTACTACTACAAAGAACTCTTTTGGGGGACATTTTCCCGCTCGGTCATTCTTCCGGAAGAAGTGGATGATGAACGGGCAGAAGCGCAATTGAAGCACGGTCTTCTCACGATTGTCCTTCCTAAGAAGAGGAGGGGAACGCAAAAAGTAAAAGTGAAGGTTACGTGAGTAATCAAAACGAAAGAGGCCCCGCGAGCTCGCGGGGCCTCTTTCTTTTTGAATTGCGGGATGGTAGAATGGGAACGATATGAACGAATTGCGGGAACGAATTGATTCGCTTGAAACTCACATCCGCCAGTTGGCGGACCGTCTTTGATATTGAGCGAAAGCGGCACGATGTCGCGCGGATGGAGGTTGAAATGGCGCGTCCGGAGTTCTGGAGCGATACAGAGCGAGCGGGGGAAATAAGCAAAGAAGCCGCCGCGCTGAAACGCGAGATAGAGCGATGGGATCGCATGTATGCTGATACCGTTGATCTCCGTACGCTTCTCGGGATTGCCCAAGAGGATGACACACTGGTTTCCGAGACTGCATCGCGCGTCGCTGCCCTTGAAAAAGAGCTTCATCGGATTGAGTTGGAACTCTTTCTCTCGGGGAAGTATGATAAAGGAAACGCCGTGCTCTCGATGTATGCGGGTGCGGGCGGGAAAGACGCGGAGGATTGGGCGGCAATTCTCATTCGGATGTTTCGGAGATTTGCGGAACAGCGCGGATGGAGTATCAAAACAATTCATGAACATTGGGGCGAACAGAACGGTCCTTCCGGATGGGGAGTGAAGAACGCGACGATTGCAATAGCGGGGGAGTATGCCTACGGATATTTGAAAAAAGAATCTGGCGTGCATCGGCTCGTGCGCATTTCCCCATTTTCGTCGCAGTCGCTCCGCCACACCTCGTTTGCGCTGGTGGACGTGATGCCCGAATTTGTCGCGCCCGAAGAAGTGGAGATTACAGCCGAGGATTTGAAAATTGATTTTTTTCGCTCATCCGGTCCGGGAGGACAGAATGTGAATAAGCGCGAGACCGCGGTTCGCATCACCCATCTGCCGACGGGACTCCAGGTCGCATCGCAGGTGGAGCGTTCGCAGGAGAGAAACAGGGAAGTCGCAATGGGTCTTTTGCGCTCGCGTCTCTATCAGTTCCGGCTCCAGCAGCAGGAAAAAGAGCGCCAAGGCATCCGGCAAGAAAAAGTGGCAATTGAGTGGGGGAGTCAGATCCGTTCGTATGTGATGCACCCGTATCAGATGGTAAAAGACCACCGGACAGGGGCGGAGACTTCCCAGATTGATAAGGTGCTGGACGGAGAATTGGATGAGTTTATAGAAGCGGAGCTCCGCTCCTAATACGATGCGAATATACGAATTATACCAATGATACGAATGGTTCGACTACGCTCACCATATATTATATTAGTATAATTAGTATGCATTCGTATATTGGCATCGCGATATGATTTTTTTTGACAGGGTCTCCAAAATTTATAACCATACGTCTCCGGCGTTGAAAAACGTAACGCTTCGCATTGAGCCGCGGGAGTTTGTGTCGGTGGTGGGTTCTTCGGGCGCCGGGAAAACCACATTTTTGAAATTGCTCCTTCGCGAAGAAGACCCGACCGACGGCACGGTGTATCTTGACGGCATGGATATCACCGCGCTCGGCAGGGGAGACCTTCATAAAATTCGCCGCCGCATCGGCACCGTATTTCAGGACTATAAGCTCCTCCCTCAACGGACGGCCTTTGAGAATGTCGCCTTTGCCATGGAGGCGGCGGGAAAGACCGACGAAGAAATCCACGAAGATGTGCCTCAAGTCCTTGAGATTGTGGGGCTTTCGGACAAGGTATACAATTTCCCGCGCCAGCTCTCGGGCGGCGAGCAGCAGCGGGTGGCGATTGCGCGCGCGATTGTGAATCGCCCCGATGTGCTTCTCGCAGACGAACCTACGGGGAATCTTGACCCCGTGAACACATGGGAAATTGTGCGTCTTTTGCAAAAAGTACATGAGCTTGGCACGACCGTGATTTTGGCAACGCACGATAAGGAGGTTATAAACTCCATAGATAAACGCATGGTGGTGTTTGAAAAAGGGGAGATCGTGAGTGATCAGGAGAAAGGAAAGTATTTAGTGTGAGTGAATCTGCCTGATGTGATTTTTCAACACGCTTGCGCACTCCAGCGGTGCGCTGCGCTCATGGTCGTCGGAATTTTCCGCTAAAGCGGAACCAAGCAAATTCCTCCTCCCATGGTTTCAAAATCACATCAGGCAGATTCAGGATTGTAGTGGATATGTTATAATGTATATATGCTCGTAAATCTTCGGAGAATTATTTATGCAGGATATCTCAGTTTCCGCCGCAACGGCTGGCTCTCCACCGCAACGGTTTTGATTATGGTGCTGGCACTCTTTGTGCTCGGGAATCTCGTATTTCTCTCTGCACTCACATCAACCGTGATTGCGGCACTTGAGGAAAAAATTGACGTGACGGTGTATTTCAAAGAGGATGCGCCGGAGGAGGGGATTCTTTCGGTGAAGCACGACCTTGAGTCGCTTCCGGCGGTTGCCGAGGTTTCGTATATCTCGCGGGACGAGGCGTTGGTCATTTTCCGTCAGAAGCACAGCGGTAACGCCCTCATCCTTGATGCGCTGGAGGAACTGGGCGAAAACCCTCTTGTGGCGAGTGTAAATATCAAAGCAAAAGACGCGGCTGAGTATGCGTCCATCAGCGAGTTTTTGCTTGATAAAAACTATCCAGTTGTGGACAAGGTGAATTACTTTGAAAATCAGATGGTGATTGACCGCCTCGGCGCGATTCTGGGAACCACGCGGCGTCTGGGTGCGGGGCTCATAGTACTCCTTGCCTTCACTGCGGTCCTTGTGGCGTTTAACACCGTGCGTCTTGCGATTTACACCATGCGGGAAGAAATCGGCATCATGCGGCTTGTGGGCGCGACTCAGTGGTTTATCCGAGGGCCCTTTCTCGTAACCGGGGTGCTCTACGGCGCGGTTGCGGCGGTGATAACGACACTTCTTTTCTTTCCGATCGCATGGACCCTTTCTCCAAAAATCAGCGTGTTGGTTCCAAGTTTCAATCTCCAGAATTATTTCCTCACGAATTTCTGGGAGTTTTTCTTGGTGATGCTCGTTGCAGGAGTGGGGCTTGGCGTCATTTCAAGCGCCATCGCGATTCGTCGGTATCTGCACATCTGACGAGATTGAAAAATTCACCCGTTTCGCCTACAATGAAAGCGTTCCGTGTTATCGGAACGCTTTCATTTTTTCGTATTGCCGGGTGGTGTAATTGGTAACACGTTTGGCTCTGGACCAAAAGACTCCAGGTTCGATCCCTGGCCCGGCAGCATTACTGGGAGTCCTACGAATGGAGTTCCCAAGAGAAAATGTATGAAAACTGCGCTCGCGGTAAAATGCCTATAAGAATAGCACCTGCGGCCATGTGGTATATCACGATGATTGATTTCTTTACAAAATTTTTGAAGAACCCAGTAGTTTTTCTTTTTGATCTAAAGAAAAAATGGGATATGGAGGATGTATACAAGAAAGATATTGATCCGTGGGGAAGAAATAAAAATACCGAACAGGTGTATTCTTCCATACAACTTATTTCAGATAAAAAATATGAAAGATGTCTTGATGTAGGAACGGGTATGGGGTATTTTGCCGAACATATCTCTATACTATGTAACGAGGTAGTTGCGGTTGATATTTCAGAAGAAGCTATTGTACGCGCAAAAGAACGACTAGGAAACAGTAAAAATATACAATTTTTGGCAGGAAATATACGCGATATGGAGTTTCAAGAAAAATTTAATCTAATAGTTTTAGGAGAAGTGCTTTATTATTTAGGAGATACATATATACCAGACGAGTTTTTTCAGATTCTTAAGAAATTTGTGAATGTATTGAAATCTGATGGAAGAATTTTGATTACACATAATGTCCGTCCGTGGCGCAATGAAGATTGGTGTAGTAAGAAATATATTGAGCAGTTTGAGACCCTCGGTATGATTCTAAAAAAGAAAGAGTATTTTAGAAAAGACAAATTATTTTGGATTCATGTTGTGTTACAGAAATAATACCTAACTCCGAATGTTACCCCGAAGTTCTATAACATTCCGTGTGGTAGTTTATCGAGGAGTTCCCGCCCGGGCAGCCATCTTTCGCTAAAGCTACAGAATGGCATGCGCCTTGTGCACAACATGCTTTTTATGTTGCCGCTTGGCATGGTATACTTTTGAAAAGATACACGTCTAGACCTCTCTTATGAAAAACTTTTCCATTGCATCTATTACGTTATTACTACTTCTTGCCACCCCATTTTTTGTTTTCGCCCAAAGCGCCGATCAAAAACTTTCTACTGCCGACCTCCAAAAACAAATTCAGGACCTCTTGAAACAAATCCAGGCGCTCCAACAGCAGGTAGCAACATTACAGGGAGAACTCGGCCAAGAACCGGAAAAAGCAACTCCAACGAGCAAAACCACTCCGTCAGCAATCCTTCCCGATGTTCCCCCTGTAGAACCCGAAGCAACCCCCCCAGAACTTACCCGCCCTCTTTCCCGCGGCGCATCCGGCGACGATGTGCGCAAACTCCAGGCATTTCTCGCAAGAGATAAGGAAATCTATCCCAACGGTCTTATCACCGGCTTTTTTGGTCCTCTCACGGAAAAAGCGGTAAAAAAATGGCAGGAAAAACATGGGATTGAATCAGTAGGGATTGTAGGGCCCAAAACCCTTGCGAAGTTCCAAGAGCTTGGCAGGGGAGTGGTACAGGGTCTCTTAGCGTATGGTGCAGGAGCATCGGGTGTTGTTCCGCCGGGATTACTGAGAATTCCCGTCGCGACAATCCCTACCTCTACTCCATCTGGTACCATCCCCGCTCAACCAATGGGCCTTACCGGAACAACAACTATTCTGGCGATACCGGTTCAACAAACTGCGACAACGACTACTACCACAACGGCCACTACTACTCCATCGGGAATAACCCCTGCCATACCGGCTACTCCCGCCACTCCTGCTCAACCCGCTACGTCGGCAATCCCCGCGACACCAGCAGTACCGGCCCAGTCGACATCTACTTCCACATCAACCACAGCGACTTCTACAACTGATGTCATCTCTCCTTCTGTACCGATCAATCTTACTGCTACGGCAATTTCATCTTCGCAGATCAACCTTTCATGGACAGCTGCAACCGATAATGTCGGCGTAGCCGGTTACCAAATATATCGAAACGGAACTTTTGCAGCGAATAATAGTTCTACCAGTTATAGTGATACCGGACGCTTCGCTTTCATAACATATACCTACACCATTGCCGCGTATGATGCTGCGGGAAATTTCTCAGCATCGTCATCTCCGGTTTCGGCAACAACGCTTGCAACAACTGCCACCACCGCGACAACCACCACCGCATCCGCCCCGATATCAGTAGATGTAAAAGTCAATGGTCAGGATACGCTTTCAAACGTTCCCTATAACTCCATTCTCAACGTAACTTGGACCTCATCCGGAGCCACGAACTGTGCGAGAGAAGGCTCTATCGTCCCGGGCGCGAACGGTAATAGCCAATGGCCATATCCAATAGGCGACAGTTCGAATAGCGGTATACCGCTCTCCGGCAGTACACAACTCTACGCTCGGCACGCCAATTTCCCCAACCAATTAGTAATTGATATTGGGGCTTACTGCTCCACGCCTCCAAATTGGCCGGGTGTGCATGATACAATCAAAATCACGCTCAACCCGCCTACTACTTCTACCGCTACTACCGATACCATCGCCCCCTCAACACCAGCCAATTTTACTGCTACTGCCCTCGCTTTTTCCTACCAAATTAATACATCCTTCGTTCCAACCACCAGAGTTGATTTGTTGTGGAGTGCCTCTACTGATGTTGTTGGCGTAGCCGGTTACAAAATATATCGAAATGGAACTTTGGTAATGACTGTCTCTTCTATCGGTTACACCGATCTCGGACTTGCTCCTTCCACGACGTATACCTATACCGTTGCCGCGTATGATGTGGCGGGAAATATATCAGCGCAATCAAATACGGCTTCTATCACCACATTTGCAGACACCTCTGCTCCTTCAATCCCCGGTAACCTTAACGCGAATGTCATTTCTTCAACCCAAATCAATCTTTCATGGTCAGCTTCTAGGGATGATGTGGGTGGGGTTACTGGATACAAAGTATACCGAAACGGAGCTTTTCTAACCAATAGTCCATATACGAGCTTCACTGATCTTGGACTTAACGGACTTACCGCCGCCACGACATATACCTACACCGTTGCCGCGTATGATGCCGCAGGCAACGTATCGGCGCAGTCAAGTCCGGTTTCGGCAACCACACCTGCGGCTACTCCGATGAGCGTGGACGTAAAAGTAAACGGACAAGACCAACTGTCGTCAGTTCCTTATAATTCGGTACTCACTGTTTCATGGACTTCTAGCGGAGCAGGTACCTGCTTAGAAAGCGGATATCCTATTCCGAAGGTAGGCGGCGGTATATGGTCACCAGTAGGAATAGTAAACTTCATTCCCCCATCAGGTAGCATACAGTTATACGCCCGTAGTACTGATCCATACTATGAATCCCGCAATAATTTACATATCCGAGTTACTTGCCAAAAAACTCCGGGGGATAATTCATCCTCGAAAGACGATGAATTGATTTTTCCCTTGCAAGCCCCTATTACCTCCACCACCACTTCCTCCATTGATACCCGCGCCAAAAACCTCGCGGTTATTTCTCAAATCTTAGAGACGATGCGAGAGAAACTCATACAACTGCTTCAAGGGTTCTAACTAAGAATATCGTTGATACTCCTACAGGACTTCGCATTGTCCGCGATGGGCAGTTTTTCTTTCTTTGCTTCTGATATATACTCAGCGGATGGAAGCGCTTGTCGGCATTAGTTTAGTGGAATTCGCGAAGTTCGTCGGGCTTTTCGGCATTGGCCTTATTATCTTTTTGGAATCCGGCGTGTTTTTTGGGTTTTTTCTGCCGGGTGATTCGCTCCTTTTTACCGCGGGTTTTCTCGCGTCACAAGGCGCATTTGATATCCGATGGCTGATTCCCGTCTGTTTCCTCGGTGCGATTCTGGGCGTCTCTGTGGGGTACGCCTTCGGCCGCAGGGTTGGCCCCAAAATTTTCGTGCGCGACGATTCGTTTTTCTTCCACAAAGACCATGTGGATACGGCGCGCGCGTTTTATCTGCGGCATGGCGCGAAAGCAATAGTCCTCGCGCGTTTCATTCCTGTGGTGCGGACCTTTGCGCCGATTTTGGCAGGGGTTGCCGAAATGCCGTATCCGACGTTTCTTTGGTATAACATCCTTGGCGCAGTCATCTGGGCGATTGGGATTCCTGCGGCGGGCTACTACCTCGGGAGCTCGATTCCGGGTATTGACCGCTATCTCTGGCCGATTGTCGCGGGTATTGTCGTCATTTCCTCGCTTCCGAGCGTCATTCATTTTTGGCGCGAATACCGGAAAGGCCAGCGGCGCCATCGCGATGATTGACGCTACTCTCTGCGATGGTATGGTGGGCTTGTGATGGCATCTCTCTTATTAGTCAAAAACCTTCACGCATCAATTCAGGAGAAAGAAATTCTCCAGGGCGTTGATGTGGAAGTTCGCCCGGGCGAGATTCATTTTTTGATGGGGCCCAATGGCTCGGGCAAAAGTACGTTTGGCAATGTCTTGATGGGGCATCCTGCGGTTTCCGTGCGTGAGGGCGCGATTTGTTTCAAGGGCGAGGAAATTACAAAAGTTGCGCCCGACGAGCGCGCGCGGCGCGGTTTATATCTCGGTTTTCAGTACCCGGCGGAAGTCGGGGGAGTGCCAATGGCGATGTTTTTGCGAAGTGTGCGCGCCGCGCGCGGCGCGCCGTTTAAAGCCGATACTGATTTTGCGACTGAATTCGCGCCCGCGGCCGCTTCATTAAAACTTCCCGAGGCATTTTTTGCGCGAAACGTGAACGAGGGGTTTTCCGGAGGTGAAAAAAAGCGAAGCGAGATTTTCCAACTGCAGGTGTTGAAACCCGACCTCGCGGTGCTTGATGAATTTGATTCCGGCCTTGATGTAGACGGGCTTAAAGCCGTCTGCGCCGCACTGAAAGAATATATGACATCGCACCGCGCGCTCCTCATCATCACGCATTACGGCCGCCTCGCCGAATATCTAAAACCCGATGTCGTACATGTGATGATGCAAGGGAAAATTGTCGCCTGCGGCGGCGCGGAGATCGTAAAGCAAGTAGAGGAGAAAGGATTTGAGCAATTTACGATGTGAATTATAAGGAGTACCGCGGGCAGTAAAAACATCCCTACAAACTGGAGTTTGTAAGGATGTTGTCAGGAAGAAATATAAATCAGGAATTATGAATTATGGAACGTAAGGCAACTGACATATCGCAGACCTACGACCACGAATGGGAGAAACCCTCTCCGCTGCGTTTCATTTCCAAAACCCCTCAGGGGCTTTCGGAAAAAGTGGTAGAGGAGATCTCGTGGATGAAAAATGAGCCCGCGTGGATGCGAGAAAAACGTCTTGCCGCATACAAAATTTTCAAGCAAAAACCGCTGCCCACATGGGGCGTGGATTTGTCGCCATTGAATTTTGACGACATCACCTATTTTATCCGTCCCGAGGAGAAACGGTATAAGAATTGGGATGAGGTACCGCAAGATATTAAATCGGTCTATGACAAACTCGGGATTCCGAAGGCGGAGCAGCATATGCTCGCGGGGCTTGTGGGGCAGTATGAGTCCGAAGGATTTTACGCGCGGTTAAAAGAGCGATGGGAGCGGTCTGGAGTGATTTTCACCGATACCGACACCGCGGTACAAAAGTACCCGGAACTTGTGAAAGAGTATTTCATGACGCGCTGTGTTCCGATCGCGGATCACAAATTTGCCGCACTCCACGGTGCGGTCTGGAGCGGCGGGAGTTTTGTGTATGTGCCAAAAGGAGTGAAAGTGGATTTGCCTTTGCAAACCTATTTCCGCATGAACGCGCCGCAGTCCGGACAATTTGAACATACGCTTATCATTGCGGAGGAAGGGAGCGCGGTTCATTACATTGAGAGTTGCACAGCGCCAAAGTATTCAACCGATTCGCTCCATTCCGCGGTGGTGGAAATTTTTGTAAAAAAAGGCGCGGAGGTGCGTTATACAACTGTCCAGAATTGGTCAAAAAGTGTGTACAACTTAAACACCAAGCGCGCGATTGTGGAGGAGGACGGAAAAATAGAGTGGGTGGGCGGCTCGCTTGGGTCAAAGGCAACAATGCTCTATCCGTGTTCGTGGCTCGTTGGCCGCGGGGCGTCTGCGCGGCACTTGAATATCGCGGTTGCGGGCGAGGGCCAGTGGAAAGATACGGGAGCAAAAGTCATCCACGGAGCACCTCACACCACCTCGCGCGTGATTTCAAAATCCATTTCGTTTGGCGGCGGCAGGTCATCGTATCGGGGGCTTTTGAATATCGCCAAAGGGGCAAAAGGTGCGAAAGCCCATGTCCAGTGCGACGCGCTTTTGGTGGACGCGCATTCGCAGTCCGACACCTATCCAAAAATTGCGGTGTTTGAAAGCGATGCGGCAATTATGCATGAGGCAACGGTGAATCGCATCACCGACGAGCAATTATTTTATTTGCGAAGCAGGGGACTCTCCGAAGAGCAGGCGCTTGATCTTATTGTTTCCGGCTTCATGGATCCGGTGTCGCGCGAGCTTCCGCTTGACTACGCGCTGGAACTCAATAAGTTTATACGGCTTGAGATGACGGGCAGCGTGGGATAAATCAAAATGCAAAAATCAAAAATTAAAATGACAAATGAAAAATCAAAAATTATCGCTCTACGGCCCGATGCGACTACAGAGACGCTTGATATAAAAGAAAAGGAGGAGGTGATGGTGCTGTTTGGGGGAAACAAGACGCTTTCGCTCAACGCGCATTTGTCCGGGTCGTATGCGTCACTTTCTATTTTCGGCAGATTTTCTGGCAAAAATGAAGAGAGTGAAAATGTTGCCATCCGCGTGGTACAGGCCGCACCGCATACGAAGTGTCATATAGAGATCCGCTCGGTGCTTGCGGATCGCGCCACCTCTGCGTTTGACGGATTGATTCGGATGGAGGGCGATGCGGAGGGCGCATCCAGCATGCTTTCATACCGCGCGCTTCTGCTCTCCGACGAAGCCAAAGCAAAGCCAATTCCCAAGCTTGAGATTTTGAATAAAAATGTCGCGAGCGCGCGGCACGAGGTGTCGGTCGGCAAAATAAGCGCAGAGGAACTTTTTTATCTCCAAAGCCGCGGGATTCCCGCACGAGACGCCGAACGCATGCTCATTGACGGCTTTCTCCGTTTGCCGTTACATCTGGATATGGTGAGGGGGAGTTGACACTGTATCATTTAGTATATACACTTGACACATGCGTGTATTTCGACAGCATCTTGAGTTTGAGTGGGATGCGGGAAATAGCGGCAAAAATCTTAAGAATCACGGTGTGACTGACGGCGAATGTGAAGAAGTGTTTTTTGACCCCGATAAGAAGATCGCTAAAGACACGTTTCATTCGGGGAGGGAACC
Organism: uncultured Candidatus Saccharibacteria bacterium; assembly: GCA_964501445.1. GTDB lineage: Bacteria > Patescibacteriota > Minisyncoccia > Sungbacterales > HO2-52-23 > CAZCSJ01. The sequence goes on along the minus strand of CAZCSJ010000001.1, from coordinate 5,855 downwards.
ACGATATATCTTGTTTGGTAGAACACGCGTATCCCGACTCCTTTTTCTTGTGTTTACCATCCGCAAAGGTCGGATTCGGGTCATTTCGGCCCGCGATATCAATACAAAGGAAAGACATTTGTATGAAGAAAAAACTTAGTGTGAAAAAATACAAAAACGAGGATAAGGAGCGGCGATTTTGGGCGAAGGCAGACCTCTCCCGTTATTTTAATAAAAACGATTTTGAATCCGTCTCTTTCCCCAATTTAAAACCGTCCTCGCGGTCTATTGCGTTGCGTATTCCCGAATACCTTCTGATACGCTTGAAGGAACGCGCAAATGAACTGCATATTCCCTATCAATCGCTCATCAAAGAATATATTGCTCGAGAGTTATCGCATCGCAGATAAAAACAGTGAGGCGAGCATACTATTATAATGGGTATGTTAGGTAAGGATATCCAAGGTGATTTTCCGATTTATGAGCATGCCGCCCGAGAAGGGCGTGATTTTGTGTACCTCGATTCTGCGGCGACCTCACTTAAACCACGGCGCGTGATTGATGCGGTCAGCCGCTATTATTCAGAATACTCCGCGAATGTGCATCGGGGTGTGTATTCCATTGCCGAGAAAGCAACGCAGGAGTTTGAGGCGGCGCGGGATGCGGTTGCGGGGTTTATTGCAGCACCCCGCAGAGAAGAAGTTATTTTTACCAAGGGCGCTACGGAAGCGTTGAATCTTCTTGTCGCGAGCTACGCGCGCCACTTTCTCCGCGAGGGCGAGGGGATTTTGCTCACAGAAATGGAGCACCATGCGAATCTCGTGCCGTGGCAGCAAGTAGCAAAAGAAAGGAAACTTCGCCTTCATTTTCTCTCGTTTGATCCCGCCACAGGAGAATTGGTATGGGATGCGGAGAATTTCCCGAAGTTTTTGCGCGAGCGGAATATCAAAATTATCTCGCTCACGCACGTTTCAAATGTGTTTGGGACGATAAACCCCGTGAAAGAGATTGCCGCGCGGGCGCACGAAGCGGGTGCCATCGTAGTCGTGGACGGCGCGCAGGCAGTGCCGCATCTCCCTGTGAATGTGGCGGAACTTGGCGCGGATTTTTATGTATTTTCCGGCCACAAAATGCTCGGTCCCACGGGGATTGGGGTTCTCTGGGGGCGCTATGAACTTTTAGAAAAAATGCCGCCGTTTTTGACCGGCGGCGAGATGATTGAAGACGTGCATTGGGAATACAGCACCTTTCAGCCGCCACCCTTGAAGTTTGAGGCAGGGACTCCGCATATTGCCGGTGCCATTGGTCTTGGCGAGGCGGTGCGGTATTTGCAGGAGATTGGAATGGAGGATGTGCGCGCGCATGAAAAAGAGTTAATCGGGTACGCACTTGAGAAGTTAGAGAAGGTGTCGGGATTCTCGCTTCTCGGCCCGCGTGATGTGCAGAAGAGGAGCGGCATGATTACGTTTACTATAGAAGGAATACATCCGCACGACATCGGGAGCTTGCTTGATGAAAAAGGAGTGATGATCCGTTCGGGCGACCATTGCGCGCGGCCGTTGCATAAGAAGTTAAAGATTCCCGCATCCGCGCGCATGAGTTTTTATCTCTATAATGATAGAAACGACATTGACCGCGCGGCGGAGGGGCTTTGTCAAGCCGCGAAATTATTTGGGGAGTAAATAGTGTGATTAAAATCAATATGTCACATAATACGCTCGAGCGTATTATGTGACATATTCACATTTCGTCATCTACTTCCTTCCCCCTTTCTTCTAGGGTAAAAACAAGGCCACCCCGAAGGATGGCCAATTGCAGAGTAGTCACCTCACGACTGCTTTTTGGAGCGACTCAAAGTCGGGATATGCCCGTTTTGCGCCGCCGTTTCCATTATTCGTGCTGGTCGCGAGAAGCGAACGGGCTATCAGAAAAATGGAGGTATCGTAAAAAGCGAAGAGCCTTTTTCCTATAAGAATAGTATACGCCCGGCCCAACCAAGTGTTTTTTCTTCCCGGGAGCGTGGACCGAGTTTTGTCGCTCTTAAGGAAATCTTCTAATCTCCGCAATTCTCCTCGATCGTGATAATCTTTTGCAGCATAAACCACCTTTTTTACAAAATGGTCGGCAATTATCACTGCGATTCCCAACAACACTACACTACCTGCCAGGGGTAACAAAAGCCACTTCATCTTTACTTCCTCCCTCTTTGTCCTATCTTTATTTAAGAACCAATTCCTGTTATTTTCAACTGATATGTATAGGGAAGCAATAATTGAGCGCTATAAATTCCCGCGGCGTAAAGGGGTGCTCCAGAAAGCCGATGCGCAGGCCGAGGTGGTGAATTCCCTTTGCGGGGACGAGATTGTGCTATATATGAAGCTTGATGAGGGGAGAGTGCAAGTCGCGGATGCGAGGTTTGACGGGCAGGGATGTGCGCTCACACTTGCCTCTGCCGATTTACTATGCGAAAATGTGATAGGGAAGTCGCTCACGGAGCTTCAAAAGATTACGGCCGATTACGTTTTGGCACTCTACGGCGAAATGCCGTCACCCTCGCGGCTGAAGTGCGTATTGCTTCCGTATGAGGCGCTTAAAATGAGCCTTCAGCTCATTAGAATTAAGAAGCAAGAATTATGAAGTAAGGACGCTTTTCTATGTTCCATAATTCCTAATTCATACTTCATAATTCAAGAAACTTGTATGTCTGATTCAAACGAATCACAGAAGAAACCTCTTAAAATCGGCAAGATTGTGGTGGACAGAAACCTCTGCATCGGCGCCGCTTCCTGCATTGCGGTGGCGCCCGGTGTGTTTGAATTGGACGGCGAGAATAAAGCAGTGGTATATAATGATAAGGGAGCGGATGACGAGACGATTCTTTTGGCGGCAAAATCCTGCCCCACGAGAGCGATTTTGGTGTTTGACGAGGAAGGGAAGCAGATTTATCCTTAGAACCGATGCGAATATACGAATTATACCAATGATACGAATAACAATGGAAAGGATTAGTATAATTAGTATGCATTCGTATATTGGCATCGCGATCACCACCATGAATTTATTGCAAAAGATTCTTCCAACAGTAACCGCCGAAGCCCACTGTGACATTCCCTGTGGCATTTACGACCCGACGCCCGCAAAGATTGCCGCGCAAACCGTGCTACGAATGGTAATGCAACTTGCGGAACTCAAGGTGCCGGATAATTTTGAGGACCCGCATGTGCTCAATGCCTACCACAATATGGTGGTGCGCCGGATTAAAGTGAAAGAGGACCATTGCCATAAATGCGAGGATGAACTCCATACGCTCTGGGTTGATTTTTTCAAGCGGGAGCATTTTGAAAAATATCCGCGTCTGCACGATATGTTTTGGAGTGCGACGGAACTCTGTTCAAAAAATAGACAGGGGGTCAGCGAGGATGCCGCGCGCGAACTCAATGTGGCGGTGGATGAAATTGCAAAGGTATTTTATGACGTAAAGAAATCGCCGGAGAAATATGAAGCATATCAAGTTATTACTGACACGTTATTTTAAGTACGTTTTCTTTCTCGTCCATGTGGAAGGGGGGAGCATGTGGCCGCGATTGATTCCGGGCAGGCGCTACTTCGCGAGTAATCTTTTCCCGCTCCGCGCGGGAGATATCGCCGTATTCAGAAATCCGAAGAACCAAAAAAAGATTTTCGTGAAAAAAGTTGTAGGGAGAGAACCCGGCGGGTATATAATGGAAGGCGAGGTGTCGTGGGGGTCCTCCAGCCGCGATTTTGGTCTTATTGGGAAACATCAGATTTTAGGGAAAATCCTGTACCGATCTTAGATCGGTACAGGAGAGTTACTCATTCATGGAGGAAAATATCCAAAACGCCATAGCGGAACTTCGGCCGTACATCGCAAGCCACCTCGGCGATATTCAATTTGTGAAGTTCGAGAGTGGTGTGGTTTATGTAAAAATGCTTGGTACTTGCAGCCACTGTCCGCTTTCAGAGATCACTTTGAAGGCAGGAGTGGAAGAACTTTTGAAATCCCGCGTAGAAGGAGTAGAGCGGGTTGAAGCACTATGAAGGAAAATCATCCCACAACCCAACAGCTGATTCTCTTCACGGTGATTATGAGTTTTGTGGTGTCGCTCATTGGGACGACTCTGACCCTTGGCGTGCTCGGGCCGATTTTTGAATCGGAGAGCGCATCCGAGCCTTTCTTTTTCAATCGCCCCCAGAAAATTTTGGAGCGGATTGTGGGGACCACGACCACCGAAGTGCAGGAGCGGGTGTTTCGCGCCGATGAGCTGGTGGTAAAAACCGTTGAGGAGGCATCGCCCGCGGTGGTGAGCGTGGTGGCGTCAAAAGACATTCCCGTGATAGAGCGCTTCTACGTTGATCCGTTTTCAGACGACCCTCTCTTGCAGGATTTCTTTGGCGGCGATTCCGGAGTGCGTATTCCGCAGTTTCGCCAGCGTGGAACTGAGCGCAGAGACGTTTCTGCGGGAACGGGATTTATTGTGTCCGCAGACGGCATGGTGCTTACCAATAAACACGTGGTGGAAGATCGCGAGGCATCCTACACGGTACTCATGAATGACGGCCGGAAGAAAGAGGCAAAAGTGATGGCGCGCGATCCGGTAAACGACATCGCGGTGTTAAAGATTGAAGGAGAGAAGTTTTCCCATTTGCAACTTGGCGATTCATCCGGGGTGAAAATCGGCCAGACGGTTATCGCGATTGGCAATGCTCTTGGCGAATTTCGCAACACCGTGTCGGTGGGGGTGGTGTCGGGACTCCATCGGTCGGTTGTCGCGCGCGGCTCCTCAAGCGGTCCCGAGACACTCCAGGAATTGATTCAGACCGATGCCGCGATTAATCCGGGCAATTCGGGCGGGCCGCTTTTGAATATCCGCGGCGAGGTGATTGCGATAAATACCGCAATCGCACAGGGCGCGGAAAACATCGGGTTTGCCATTCCAATCAACAAAGCCAAGCGCGATTTGGAGGGAATCCAGCGCGAAGGGAAGATTACCTATCCCTTCATCGGCGTCCGCTACACGGTGGTAACCCCCGACCTTGCGGAGAAACAGAAACTCGGCCGCGACTACGGCGCGCTTTTGGCGCCCGCGGGCAATGAGCCGGCAGTGGTGCTCGGAGGACCTGCGGCAAAAGCGGGACTCAAGTCGGGAGATATTCTACTTGAACTTAACGGCGAACGAGTCACACCCGAGCAGACATTCGTGACGCTGATTCAGAAATATCATGTGGGGGATGAGGTGACATTGAAAGTATTTCGCGATGGCAAGGAATTTGAGGTGAAGGTGAAGTTGGAGGAGAGGAAATGATTGGTGCGGCACCGTGCCGCTACTGTCATTCTGAGCTGAAGGCGAAGAATCTAGAGACCCACCACTTTTACGTTTGATTATTAGTCCCCGAACGTGTGTCGGGGATTAATGCCGTATTGGGGTCTTTACGATATACTAGTATTTATAGTATGCCTCGCATTACCGTTATCACCCCCACCTATAACGAACGCGAGAATCTTCGTATGCTTGCCGCGAAGATTTTTGCGTTGGGGATTCCGAATCTCGCAATGGTCGTGGTAGACGACAATTCACCAGACGGCACGGCTGCGCTCGCGGATGATCTCGCGCGGCGCTACCCCATGAAGGTGGTTCATCGGAAAGAAAAAGCAGGGCTTGGGACCGCGTACGTCGAGGCGTTCAAGAGAATTCTCGCATCGCCCGATGCGCCCGACTTCATCGTGCAGATGGACGCCGACCTCTCGCATGACCCGTCAGTGATTCCGCAAATGCTCGCGCGGATGGGGGAGTGTGATCTTGTGCTCGGATCGCGGTATGTGCCGGGCGGGAAAATTGAAAATTGGGATTTTTTTC